>JAIEQX010000307.1 GCA_019747375.1 Beijerinckiaceae bacterium
AGCTCACCGCATATTCGGCGCCACGGTAGATTTCCGTATGCCCCTTCTGCCGGCCGTAGCCCTTGACCTCGGTGACTGTGAGCCCGTGCACGCCGACGGCGGTGAGCGCATCGCGCACCTCGTCAAGCTTGAACGGCTTGATTATGGCCATCACAATTTTCATGTCGGTTTCCCTGCTTGGCCGTCGTGCCAGCGCCTTCTTTCTGGCGCCCCCATGCCGGCTCGGTCCTGGCCGAGCAGCGCGTCAGTCGGCGCGCAACTCTGCTGCCATGGCCCAATCAAGCGGCATGCCAACTCGGGAATTGTGGCTTTGCTACTGATTCAAAGGCTCTATCAGTCGTCCTTATGGGCATTTGGCTCAGCTATCGGCTTATTGCCTAAAAACTACGCAAATTCATTGGCCATCACGCCTAATAAAAAGGCGCCTCAGCTTCGAGGCGCCCGCGGACGCATCAGACCTTCCTGCATAACTGATGCGATCAGATGGCCCTCGTGCGAAAACAGGCTGCCGCGCGTCAGGCCGCGGGCGCCGTTGGCGTTCGGGCTCTCCTGGTCATAGAGCATCCATTCGTCGGCCCTGAAGGAACGATGGAACCAGATCGCATGATCGAGACTCGCGACCTGCATGGTCCCGTCGAAGACAGACTTTCCATGACTCACAAGAGCCGTGTCCAGAAGCGTCATATCCGATAGATAGGCCAGCACAGCGCGATGGATGGCCGGATCGTCCGGCAGCCGCCCGGACGCCCGCATCCAAATCTGCTGAGACGGCCGCCGCGCAGTTCGGGCGGCGTTGGGCGAATATCGGCTTGCATCCACAGGCCGGAATTCGATGGGGCGCTCACGGTCAAGATAGCGCCGGACGCCATCCGGGATCTGTGCGCCGAGAGCGCGTTTCAGTTCCTCGACGCCCGGCAGGGAGTCCGGCGGGGGCACCTCCGGCATCGCAAGGGAATGCTCCAAACCGTCTTCCTCTATCTGGAACGATGCCGAAAGTACGAAGATCGTGCGGCCATGCTGAACCGCCACGCAGCGCCGGGTCGTGAAGCTGCGACCGTCGCGGACCCGCTCGACTTCGTAGACGATCGGAACAGAGGGGTCGCCTGGAAGCAGGAAGTAACAATGAAGCGAATGCGGGCTGCGGCCCTCTACGGTTCTGCTCGCGGCGACGAGCGCTTGTGAGATCACGAGCCCGCCGAACACGCGTTGCCACCCGATTTGCGGGCTGCGTCCACGGAAGATGTTCTGCTCTATCTGTTCGAGATCGAGAATGGACAGCAGGTCGATGACGGGATCGGGCATGGCGACATCCTTCTTGATGGCGCACAGGTGGCGGCCAGCTCTCCTGTGCGTCAAGTTTGGAGCTCGATCCGCCTGCGGCGACGCCGCGCGCGAACTCCAGCGCGTGTCATGCTAGGAGTAATGCTTGCTGGATCCAGAGGGCAAGAGGTCTGAACGTGCGGGACGTGCTGGTCGTCGGAGGGGGAATCGCCGGGCTGTCCTTCGCCCTCGCGCTGCGCCGAAGCTTCGGCCCGGACTTCGCTGTCAGCGTGATTGATGGCGAGTTTGGCGCTCGACTGCCGAGCGCCAGGGCATCGGCGCTCACCGCAGGTTCACGCCGCGTCTTGGAGGCTCTCGACATCTGGCCACGGATCGAGTCGGACGCGCAACCGATCCTGAAGATGACCATTACGGATTCCCGTCGCAACGACGCGGTGCGTCCGGAATTCCTGCATTTCGACATGCCGGCTGAGCCGGGCGCGGCTTACGCGCACATGATCCACAATTCCGACCTGACGTCGGCGCTTGAGCAGGAGATCGTGGCCAACGGGGTGGATGTCATCCGAGGTCATGCCGCGCGAATCGTCGTGTCTGACCGGAAAGCGTCGGTGCGCCTCATGGACGGGCGCCAGATCGAGGCGTCATTGCTGGTCGGCGCTGACGGCGCCTTCTCACGCGTTCGCAACGCCCTCAACATTCAGACGATCGGACGCGACTATGGCCGATCCGCCATCGTGGCGACGATGGCGCATGATGTGGATCATGAAGGCTGCGCAACCCAGCACTTCCTCCCGGCCGGACCTTTCGCGATGTTGCCGCTGCGGGGCCGACAATCGTCCATTGTTTGGACCGAGCGAACAGACGACGCAGCTGCAGCCCTTCGACTCGACGACAGCGATTTCATCGAACAGGTCGAGCGTCGGTTCGGCTTTTCACTCGGCCCGTTGTCGCTTGTCGACCGGCCTGCCGCCTATCCGCTGCGCCTTCAAGTGTCGCGGCGCTTCATCGGCACGCGCACCGCGCTGATCGGAGATGCGGCTCGGGTCATTCATCCATTGGCCGGTCAGGGACTCAACCTGGCTTTCAGGGATCTTGCGGCGTTGATTGACTGCGTGGCTCAGCCCGTCCGGCTTGGGCTCGATCCCGGCGGGCCCAGTTGCCTCGAAGGGTATCAGCGGGCCCGCTTGTTCGATTCCGTGGCGATGGCGGCGGCTACGGATGGCCTGCACAGATTGTTCGCCAACGATCTCGGCCCGTTGCGCCTGTTACGCGATATGGGTCTCGGCCTCGTCGACCGTGCGCCGCGCCTGAAGCGCGCCCTGATCAGGGAAGCTGCGGGTTTGCAGGGTCAGATTCCAACCCTCATGCGCGGGCGTCTGCCCTGAGCCGGAACTTCCTTATCCTTCGAGAACCCGCGCTTCGTCCGGCACCATGATGGGAATGCCGTCGCGGATCGGATAGGCGAGACGCGCCACGCGGGAGATCAGCTCCTGCCGTTCACGGTCGTATTCGAGCGTGGTTTTGCTCAGTGGACACACCAGCACTTCCAAGAGGCGCGGATCGATGCGGGAGGGCTCCGGGCCGCTCCGTGTGGCGTCGTTCAAGGGGACGGGCAAGTCGGCATCGTCGACCATGTGCGATGTCACTGCAGGCTGGAGACAGAGCCTTGTCCCCGCGCAAGTTCGATTTCCGTAATGGCGACGAGAACCTCTGCGCGTGCGCGCAGCGACGAGGCCTCCAGCAGCGCCTGTTTCTCCTCGGGCCCAAAAGGACTCATCATCGCCAGCGCGTTGACCAGCGCCTCGTTGGGAGTCTGCTCGATACCCTTCCAATCGATTTTCAGGCGATTCGCCTCGGCGAAGTCGCGCAAGGCGCGCAGTACGCCGGCCCGGTCGACATCCGCCTCTCCGCCGCTGCTATCGAGGTCGTGAACGAAATCATCGTAGGTCACGATGCACTGGCGATAGGGCGTCAGGACGGCGAGTTCCGACGTGACGCGAAAACGGGCGATGCCCGTGAGGTTCAGGACATATCGACCATCGCCCGTTTCGGCGATCTGGGTGATCTTGCCGGCGCAGCCGACAGCGTGAAGCATCGGCTTGTCGCTCATCCCGGAATCCGAACGCGGCTGGATCATTCCGATGATCCGATCAGCCCGCATGGCGTCGTCGATCAAGGCGACATACCGCGGCTCGAACACGTTCAGCGGCAGCTCGCCGCGCGGCAGCAGCAGCGCCGAGGCCAGAGGGAAAACCGGCAGGACAGATGGTAACTCGTCCGGCCTGGTGGGCGGATTGTTGATGCTCATCTCAGTCCTGCCTCTCAGGGTCACGAAAATAATAGGGTCGACAGCTTGCGGCGCGCCTGTGCGGTATCGGGATCCATCGGACCCCAGGCTTCAAAAAACTGCAGCAACTGCTGCCTTGCACGATCGTCTTCCCATGTCCGATCACGCTTGATGATCAGCAGCAATGCATCGGCCGCTTCCTGCCGCCTGCCGCGTGAATTCAGCGCGAGAGCCAGTTCAAAGCGCGCCTGGTGGTCGTCCGGATTGGCGGCGATGCGGCGTTCTAGCCCCGGCATATCTCCCAAATCGGCAGCTTGCACCGCAAGGTCAAGGGCTGCGCGTGCAGCCGTGACGCCGGCGTCCTTTGCGGCGCTTTCGGGAACCGCGGACAGAAAGGCGCCGGCCTCATCGAGAGAACCTTGCGCGATCAGGATCTTGGCGAGGCCCGCCATGGCTCCCGCATGGTCCGGCCGCACGCTCAGGACTTCGGAGAAAATTGCCGCCGCTGCGTCAAGATCGCCCTCCGTGAAAGCTGCTTCAGCCTCGGCCGCCAGGGCTTCGGCCTCATCCTCGACCGGGCCCACCAGACGCTCGATGAATCCCTTGATCTGGCTCTCCGGAAGCGCCCCGACGAAACCGTCGGCCGGCCGCCCGTTCTGGAACGCCACGACTGCAGGAATCGACTTGATGCCCAGTTGGCCGGCGACCTGCGGGTGCTCGTCGATGTTCATCTTGACCAGCTTGACCTTGCCGCCCGCGGCATTGACAACCCTCTCGATGATCGGCGTCATCTGCTTGCAGGGACCGCACCAAGGGGCCCAGAAGTCCACCAGGACCGGCTGGCGCGTCGATTCAACAAGAACATCCTCGCGGAATCCCGCAGTGGTCGTGTCTTTCACGAGGTCGCCTGCTGCATTCGCGCCTGCCGCGCCCGCGTCGTTTGTCTGGCCGAACATGCCCTGTCCTCATCTCGAGAGCCGCTCTCCATCCGGCGACATTCCTCTCGCTCCTTCACATGGGGCAAAGTCGAGGCTCCCGCAACTGAGCGATGAAAGATCGGGGTCGGGGAGTTGCCTTTTTCGCGTTTCCTGCAACGCGGGTGGTTGCAATCGAAAGCGGAATGCGGCATATACCCGCCACCGGCGAGGCCGGACGGATGCGGGAGTAGCTCAGGGGTAGAGCACAACCTTGCCAAGGTTGGGGTCGAGGGTTCGAATCCCTTCTCCCGCTCCAGATTTTCCAGGACAAGCCTGATCCGGGAAATCTCGACGGTCCATCGCATCCGGACTTCGGGATTGGCGCACAGGCTCCCGAGCGATCTCCCGACACTTACAATCTGGCAAGAAATGTCATGGCTTACGCCCATGACAGTTCGCTTCACATTTTGCCGATGTCACTTGCCCGGAGGCCGGGGGCGGTTCTAACATCAGCCCATGGTCGACACTGTCATCACGATCCGCAATGCACGCATGGCCGATGCCCATGACATCGCTGACGTGCATGACGCTGCTTGGCGGGATGCGTATCGCGGCATCATCCCGGGCCGCGAACTCGAGCGGATGATCGCGCGGCGCGGGCCGAAGTGGTGGCAGTCGGCGATCAAGCGCGGCTCGCGCATCGTTGTGCTTGATTTCGACGAAAGCATCGAAGGCTACGCCAGCTATGGGCCGAATCGGGTGCCGACATTGCCTTTCCAGGGCGAAATTTATGAGATTTATCTCGCGCCCGAATTTCAGGGGTTGGGCTTCGGACGCAGATTGTTTCAGGCGGCGCGGGAGGATCTCGCCCAGCATGGCTACGGGTCGGTGCTGGTCTGGGCGCTGGCTGATAACGAGCGCGCCCTGCAGTTCTACCGTGGCCTTGGCGGGCGAGTGATCCGCGAAGCGCAGGAGAAGTTTGCGGGCGAGTTCAGGAAGCGCATCGCTTTCGGCTTCGACTGAAGCTTGCCGCATAGCTTGCGGCCGCCCCGGCTCCGCGGTGCTGCGCGTTGACCTTGCAACAAAGTCTGGCTTGCCTCCCGAGGCTGGGAGCGCTTAAGCAGACACGCAGGTTTCAACCCCGGAGCAGTTCATGCGTCTCGAGGCAGTGTCCATCGGTAAAAATCCACCCCACGACGTCAATGTCGTGATCGAAGTTCCTATCGGCGGCGAGCCGATCAAGTACGAGATGGACAAGGAAGCGGGGGCGCTGGTCGTTGACCGGTTCCTCTATACCGCCATGCGCTACCCCGGGAATTACGGCTTCATCCCGCATACGCTTTCCGATGACGGCGATCCGTGCGACGTCATCGTGGCCAATACGCGCGCGATCATTCCCGGCGCCATCATGAGCTGTCGCGTGGTCGGCGTCCTGTTGATGGAAGACGAAGCGGGCGGCGACGAAAAGATCATCGCAGTGCCGTCGGCCAAGTTGACCCGACGCTATGAAAAGGTCCTGAACTACACCGACCTGCCCGAGATCACGCTTCATCAGATCGAGCACTTCTTCAAGCACTACAAAGATCTGGAAGCCGGAAAATGGGTCAAGGTCCTGCGCTGGGGCGATGCGGCGGAAGCCCAGCAGCTTGTCCTGCGGGGCATCGAACGCGCCAAGGAAGCGGCCGCCGCGAAATAACGCCGGGCATAGGGACGCGTCAGTCCTTGCGTTCCAGCAGGAACACCGCCTGCTCGCCAAACATGTTCCAGACCCACCAGGGGGCGCTCACGCGCATGGGCGCCCCAAACCGATCGAGCGCCACGCCGCGCTCGATCCTGGCTCCCAGTTCGTCCACGAGCGCGACGAAATCGCGGATCGTGCAGAAGTGGATGTTGGGAGTCTCATACCATGCGAGCGGCAGATTCTCGGTTATGGGCATGCGCCCGCGCAGCAGGATCTGGCCACGGATCTTCCAGTGCCCGAAATTCGGGAACGACACGATGGCGCGCCGCCCGATGCGCAGCATGTGTTCGAGCACTTTCTTGGGGTTTCTCGTCGCCTGAAGCGTCTGGGACAGAATGACGTAGTCGAAACCGTCGTCGGGATAGTCGGCAAGATCCGCATCCGCGTCGCCCTGGATCACCGACAAGCCCTTGGCGACGCAATCGTTGACGCCGCGTTGTGACAATTCGATGCCGCGTGCGTCAACGCCACGCTCCTCGCTCAGCAGTCGTAACAACGTTCCGTCGCCGCAACCGATGTCGAGCACGCGTGTGTTGGGTCGGACCATGTCGGCGACGACCAGCAGATCGACGCGCGCAGCGTCGGCCGAAATGGGAGCCCTGGCCAGCCCGCCATCGGGTGAAAGAATCTGCGTCATCGTACGCCCTTCGCGCTGGCGAGTCCGCGCGCCCGCGCCGCGCCTTCGAGGAATCCCGATGTCGTGGCGAAGAGCTCCGGAACATCGAGCAGAAAGGCGTCGTGACCCTTGTCAGTCTCGATCTCCACGAAGGACACAGAAGCGCCTCCTGCGTTGAGCGCGTGCACGATGGCGCGCGACGCGGAGGTCGGAAACAGCCAGTCGGACGTGAATGACGCTACGCAGAAGCGCGTCCGGGTCCGCTGGAAGGCGCGGGCCAGGCTGCCTTCGAAATCCGCCGCAAGATCGAAATAATCCATGGCGCGCGTCAGGTAGAGGTAAGAGTTCGCGTCAAATCTTTCCACGAAAGTCGATCCCTGATGACGCAGGTAGGATTCGATCTGGAAATCGGCGTCGAAGGAAAAGGTCGGGGCGGCGCGGTTCTGGAACTTTCTGCCAAATTTTCGGTGCAGGGCCTCATCCGACAGATAGGTGATGTGGGCCGCCATCCGGGCGACCGCCAGTCCCTTGGTCGGATGATGCCCGGTTTCGAAATAGCGGCCGCCGGCCCATTCGGGATCGGCCATGACGGCCTGGCGCCCGACTTCATGAAACGCGATGTTTTGTGACGAATGGCGCGCCGCCGTGGCGATCGGAATGGCCGCGAAGACGCGCTCGGGATAGGAAGCTGCCCATTGCAGCACCTGCATGCCGCCCATCGAGCCGCCGATCACACAGAACAGCTGGTCGATGCCGAAGTGATCGATCAGCATGGCCTGGGCCCGCACCATGTCGCGGATCGTCACCATGGGCATGTCGAGACCGTAGGGCTTGCTGGTCGCAGGGTTTGTCGAGGCCGGGCCGGTCGTCCCGAGGCAGCCCCCCAGGACATTCGAGCAGATCACGAAATAGCGTTCGGTATCGACCGGCTTGCCCGGACCGATCATGGTTTCCCACCAACCCGATTTGCCGGTCAGCGGATGGATGTTGGCGACGTGCTGATCGCCCGTCAGGGCGTGGCAGACCAGAATGGCGTTGGACTTGTCGGCATTCAGCTGGCCGTAGGTCTGGTATGCGATGGTGACGGGCGACAGCGATACGCCGGCGTCCATCGCCAGAGGCCGGTCCGCGCCCAGACGCAGGACGTCACTGTGGGGAGCATCGGCTTCTCGCCATGCTGCATGACCCGTCGTCGTCGCACCGACCTCGACCAAGACCCGACTCCATGCCGGCAGTTCGGTTTTTCGAACGTAGCGTTCGTTATCTAGGAGTCGGCCATGGCTGAGTCAAGCTTCCGGGCCCTGATCCTGCGACCCGGATTCCTTTGCATTGGGCAGCTTGCGCCAGTAAGACATTCGATGTCCCGCAAGCTCCAAAAACGCGAGTTGGTTCGTGGTTTCCGTCAATGATGCAGACAAGGATCCCCTGAAGATCCTCGGCGAGCTTCGAGTCGACATCGACCGGATCGATTCCGACATCCATGCCCTGCTGATGGAGCGCGGAGAGATCATCGACAGGCTGATCGGCGTCAAGGCGCGGATGGGCGGCGGTTCGGCGTTCTGCCCCGGACGCGAAGCCGAGATGATGCGGCGCCTCGCAGAGCGGCACCGGGGGCTTCTGCCGCTGGATACGATCGAGGGCATCTGGCGCATCATCATCGCGACATTCACCTATGTGCAGTCGAATTACAGCGTCCACGCCGATATCGCGGGCGGCGACGCCTCCATGCGCGATTCCGTCCGGTTCCATTTCGGTTTCACCGTGCCGTATGTCACCCACCATGGGGCCGCCGGAGTCATTGACGCGGTTGCCAAGGCCGATGGCGATCTGGGCATGTTCCGGATCGATGGCGGGGCGACGGCAGGCGCCTGGTGGACGCGTCTCGAAGGCGCGGATACGCCCAAGATCATTGCACGGCTGCCTTTCGTGGAAAGGCCCGACCATCCTGCCGGAATGCCGGTGTTCGTGGTGGCCAAGCCGCTGTTCGAAGCTGCGGCGCGTGAGATCCTGCTGTTCTCCGCCCAGCTCGAGCGATGGCGCGACGGCCTTCCATCGACGCTCGCGGCCGCCGGCGTGGACATTATCGGCAATGCCGCTGATCAATACGGCCTTTCATTGCTGCTCGCCGTTCCGGCGCGACTGGGCGAGGCGGCTGTCAAGGCCGCCCTGCATACCGCTCACGCGGGACATGTCCGGCTGCATGAAGTCGGCAGCCATGCCGCGCGTTTCGCCTTTCATCGGACCGACGCCCTGAAACCCGTCGTCTGAGCCGTCCGTCCTTTCGACATTCGCTTTCGGATAATGCAGATGCCTGAGATGCTTTCGCCTGACCGTCCCGTTCCCCGCCCGGGGGTTCTCGCCATTGATCCCTATGTGCCCGGAAAGAGCGGCGCGTCGGGCGTGGCGAAGGTCTACAAAATGTCGTCCAACGAGACGCCGCTGGGCGCCTCGCCCCGCGCCATCGAGGCTTTCGCTCAACTGGCCAGCAAGCTCGAGCTCTATCCGGACGGGTCGGTCAGCCGGCTGCGCGCCGCCATCGCGGGGCGTTTCGGGCTCGATCCCGACCGCATCGTCTGCGGCAACGGGTCGGACGACCTGCTGCATCTCCTCGCGGGAGCCTATGTCGGACCGGGCGACGAGGGCATTTTCACCACGCATGGTTTTCTGGTCTACAAGATCGCGATCCTGGCGGCGGGCGGCGTGCCGATTGTCGCGCCCGAAAAGGATCTGACCGCGGATGTCGACGCCATTCTGGCGCGCGTCACGGATCGCACGCGCATCGTGTTCCTGGCCAATCCAAACAATCCGACCGGCACGTATCTTCCGTTCGAGGAGGTCAAGCGCCTGCATGCCGGCCTGCCCAAGCGCGTGATTCTCGTGCTCGACGCCGCGTATGCGGAATATGTCCGGCGCAACGATTATGCCGAGGGCATTGAACTCGCGGCGACCAACGAGAATGTCGTGATGACGCGCACGTTCTCAAAAATCTTCGGACTTGCGAATCTTCGCCTCGGCTGGTGCTACGCGCCGGCTGAGATCTGCGACGCGCTCAACCGTATCCGTGGTCCATTCAACGTCAATGGCGCGGCGCTCGAGGCCGGCATTGCGGCGCTCGAAGATCAGTCCCACCTGCAGCGCGCGATCGACCACAATGACGTCTGGCTGAAATGGCTGACGGAAGAAATCAGTCGCATCGGCCTGTCGGTGACGCCGAGCGTCGCCAATTTCGTTCTCGTGCACTTCCCGCAATCTGCCGGCATGAGCGCCGCGGATGCTGACATGTTCCTGGCGCGTCGCGGTCTCGTCGTGCGCGGCGTCGGAGCCTATGGCCTGCCGCACGCCTTGCGCATCACAGTCGGGACCGAAGAAGCCAATCGGCTTGTCGTCGCGGCGCTGCGCGATTTCACTCAGGCGGTCCACCATGCCTGACCGCCTGGGACCCAAGCTCGACGCTCCCCTTTTCGACAAGGCCGTCATCGTGGGCGTCGGCCTGATCGGATCATCTCTCTTGCGTGTTGCGCGCAGTCAGGGACTGGCGCGAGAACTCGTCGCAGTCGATCGATCGGGAGACGTCTGCGCCCGTGCGTCTGAGCTCGGACTTGCCGACCGCGTCACGGACGATGCGGCGCTCGCAGCGCAGAACGCCGATCTGGTGATCCTGTGCACGCCCGTCGGGGCGATCGGGGATGTGGCTGCGCAGATCGGCCCGCATCTTTCGGCGGGATGCATCGTCTCGGATGTCGGATCGGTGAAAAGCGCCGTGGTGACGGCGGTCGAACCGCACCTCCCGCCAGGGGTGTTTTTCGTTCCCGCGCATCCTGTTGCAGGCACGGAATATTCCGGTCCCGACGCTGGTTTCGCCACGCTGTTTCATCAGCGCTGGTGCATTCTCACGCCGCCCGAGGGCGCCGATGCGGGCGCGGTCGAAAAACTGACCGCCTTTTGGGCCGCCGCCGGCTCGAAGGTTGAGATCATGACGCCGGCGCATCATGATCTCGTGCTGGCGATCACAAGCCACGTCCCGCATCTCATCGCTTTCAATATCGTGGGAACGGCCGCAGATCTCGAAGAAGTCACGCAATCCGAAGTGATCAAGTTCTCGGCTGGCGGGTTTCGCGATTTCACCCGCATCGCGGCTTCGGACCCGACGATGTGGCGCGATATTTTCTTGCACAACCGCGAAGCGGTGCTCGAAATGCTGGGTCGCTTCAATGAGGATCTTGCGGCGCTGCAACGCATGATTCGCTGGGGCGACGGGCAGGGCCTGCACGATCTATTCACGCGCACGCGGGCCATTCGCCGCAGCATCATCGAGCAGGGACAAGAAACGGCCGCCGCTGACTTCGGCCGTCGCACGGTCGCGGATCCTCCCGCCGATCAGTAGAGCGGAGAGAGCTGTAAAGGCGTGCGCACCGGCCCGATGGACACGCGGCCGTTCTCGAAACGCACGGGCCATTGCAAGGATGCGGCCGCGCCCACGATGGCGTCGGCCCGCTTGCCGAGAAGGCCGCCGAGCGCTTGCTGCAGATTGCTCCCGCTCGATACGCCGAGCTTGGCGAGCAGCGGCCCGGCGCCAGTCGCCGACGCATTCAGTTTGCCGCGAATGCGGCGGTCATCGTCGAGATCCAGCGCGCCGTCGGCTTCGACCTGCATCGCGCCTTTGGTGACTTTCGCAGTCTTGATCTCAAACCGTCCATTCTGTCTGCGCCATGCCTCGACGGCCTGTTTCCAACTCCCCGGCTGCGCGTCCGCCACGCCCACAATGATCCCGGAAAATTCGATATTCGCCGGCGTCGCGTTGTCGGCAAGGCGATCGAGTTCGGGAATCGAGGCGCCGGTCGCCAGCACTGCGATGTCGATGGCTTTTTGATCCTGGGCGAGGTCGGGTCGCAGATGGATTTCGGCGCTGTCGGCCTT
>JAIEQX010000066.1 GCA_019747375.1 Beijerinckiaceae bacterium
GGCGTAATAGGCCGAGACCGGAGCGGTCTGGGCCTTGTTGTATTCGTGGCGGGTCTTGAACGCTTCCGGATTGTCGTCCGAACGGACGACGCCGCCGGCTTCCACCGTCTCGCGGGCGCGCTTCTCGATGCGCGACAGGAGCGCGTTTTCATCGACCTTCAGCTCGACGACGGCGTCGAGCTCCATGTGCTTTTCCGCCAGCATGCGGTCGAGCGCTTCGGCCTGCGCCACGGTGCGCGGGAAACCGTCGAGAATGAACCCCTTGCGGGCGTCCTCTTCCTCGATGCGGCCGGCGATGATCCCGACCACGATCTCGTCCGAGACCAGTCCGCCGGAGTCCATCACCGCCTTGGCCTGAAGCCCGACAGGCGTGCCGGCCTTGACGGCCGCGCGAAGCATGTCGCCGGTCGAAAGCTGGGGAATCCCGAACTTCTCCACGAGGCGGGCGGCCTGCGTGCCCTTGCCCGCGCCTGGCGGCCCCAGAAGAATCAATCTCATCTCTTTCTCCCCCGAAGCTTCGCCTTTTTCACGAGCCCCTCATATTGCTGCGCCTGGAGATGTCCGTGAACCTGGGCCACGGTGTCCATGGTGACGCTGACCACGATGAGAAGCGACGTGCCGCCGAAATAGAACGGAAGCGCTGCGTAAGATATCAGTATTTCGGGTAAGAGACAGATCAGGGCGAGATAGGCGGCGCCCAGAACCGTGATGCGCATCAGAACGGAATCAATGAATTGGGCGGTTCTTTCGCCGGGGCGGATGCCCGGGAGGAAGCCGCCGTGCTTCTTTAGGTTATCGGCCGTCTCGGTCGGGTTGAACACGATCGCTGTGTAAAAGAACGCGAAGAACACGATCATCGCCACATAGACGACCATGTAGAGCGGCCGGCCGTGGCCGAGATAGGTCGCCAGCGTCGCCAGCACGCCCGTGCCGCCCTCGGCCTGCGCGAAGCTCGCGATGGTGGTCGGCAACAGCAGCAGCGACGAGGCGAAGATCGGCGGAATGACGCCGGCGGTGTTCAGCTTCAGCGGCAGGAAGGACGTCTGTCCTTCGTAGACGCGATTGCCGACCTGGCGCTTCGGATAGGTGATCAGCAGGCGGCGCTGCGCGCGCTCGACGAACACGATGAAGGCCACGACGAAGACCGACATCACGATGACCGCCAGGATCAGGCCGGTCGAGATCGCGCCCTGCCGCCCGAGTTCGAGCGTCGAGATGATCGCCGACGGGAACGCCGCCACGATGCCCGCGAAAATGATCAGCGAGGTGCCGTTGCCGATGCCCCGCGCGGTGATCTGCTCGCCGATCCACATCAGGAACATGGTGCCGCCGACCAGGCTCAGCACGGTCGACAGGCGGAAGAACCAGCCCGGATCCGACACGATGCCGGTCTGCCCTTCGAGCCCGATCGCGATTCCATAGGCCTGGAACAACGCCAGCACGACCGTCAGGTAGCGCGTGTACTGGTTCAGGATCTTGCGGCCGCCCTCGCCTTCCTTCTTGATCGCCTCGAGGCTCGGCACGACCGAGCTGAGCAGCTGGATGATGATGGAGGCGGAAATATACGGCATCACGTTCAGGGCGAAGATGGCCATGCGCTGCACGGCGCCGCCCGCGAACATGTTGAAAAGCTCGAGCACGCCCTGCTGCTTGCCGGTGAACGAGGCCTCGAAGGCCGCCGGGTCGATGCCGGGAAGCGGGATGTAGGTGCCCAGCCGATAGATGATCAGGGCGCCCAGCGTGAACCAGATCCGCTTCTTCAGTTCCTCCGACTTGCCGATGGCCGAGAAGTTGATGTTCGCTGCGAGCTGTTCCGCTGCCGATGCCATTGAAGCACTCCGGATGGCGCGCGTGACGCGCGCCGCTGTCGGGGGTCTGAATACGATGAACGGGGCGGAAGGATTCTCACCCTCGCCCCGCTCGGATCAATATAAGAACTGGCGGCCGGCGATGTCAGGCCCGGAAAGAGCCGGGATCCACAGCATGCCGCCCATTCCTCAGGCGCTGGCTTCTTCGGCCTTGGCGACGAGCATCTTGACCGAACCGCCGGCCTTCTCGATCGCCGCGACCGCCGACTTGGAGGCCGAGGCGACTTCGAGGGTGACCTTGGAGGTCAGCTCGCCATTGCCGAGGATCTTCACGCCATCGCGCGCACGGGCGCAGACGCCGGCCTTTACGAGCGCGTCGACCGTGATGGTCTGACCCGCGTCGAGCTTGCCCGCCTCGATCGCCTGCTGGATGCGTCCGAGGTTCACCTCGTTGTAATCCGTCGCGAAGATGTTGGTGAAGCCGCGCTTCGGGAGGCGACGATGCAGCGGCATCTGGCCGCCTTCGAAGCCCTTGATGCGCACGCCGGAACGGGCCGTCTGGCCCTTGCCGCCGCGTCCGCCCTGCTTGCCCATGCCCGAACCGATGCCGCGACCGATGCGCATGCGGTTCTTCGAAGAACCGGGATTGTCTGAAATGCCGTTGAGTTTCATCTGAGTGCTCCTCACTGGCCTTCGACGACGCGGACGAGATGCGCGACTTTCGCGATCATCCCGCGCACGGCCGGCGTATCTTCGAGGGACTTGCTGCGACCGATCTTGTTCAAGCCGAGGCCGATCAGCGTACCGCGCTGGTCGCCCGGACGGCCGATCGAACTGCCGACCTGCTCGACGGTGATCGTCTTCTTTGAATTCGCCATATCACGATCCTCCGTCTCAAGCGTCGACCGCATCCGCATCCACGCCCTGACGGCGCGACTGCAGAGTGGAGACTTTGAGGTTGCGGCGAGCCGCGACCGAGCGGGGCGAATCTTCATGCGAGAGCGCATCGAAGGTCGCGCGGACCATGTTGTACGGGTTGGACGAGCCCTGGGACTTCGCCACCACGTCATGCATGCCGAGCGTTTCGAACACGGCGCGCATCGGACCGCCGGCGATGATGCCGGTTCCGGCCGGAGCCGAGCGCAGGATCACGCGGCCGGCGCCATGACGGCCCTGGACGTCGTGATGCAGGGTGCGGCCTTCGCGCAGCGGCACGCGGATCAGCGCGCGCTTGGCGGCTTCCGTGGCCTTGCGGATGGCTTCCGGAACTTCACGGGCCTTGCCGTGGCCGAAGCCGACGCGACCCTTCTGGTCGCCGACGACGACGAGAGCGGCGAAGCCGAAGCGACGTCCGCCCTTCACAACCTTCGCGACGCGGTTGATGTGGACCAGACGGTCCACGAACTCGCTGTCGCGCTCCTCACGATCGCGACCGCGACCGCCTTCACCTTCACGTGCCATAATCTTTGTCCGTCACTTGCGCAGGCGGCCCGAACGCGGTCCGGGTCGCACCTGCTCGCTTCGAAGGGATCAGCCGGGGCCCGACAGGCCCCGCCGGATCAGAATTCGAGACCACCCTCGCGGGCGCCCTCGGCGAGCGCCTTGACGCGCCCGTGGTACATATACGCGCCGCGGTCGAACACGACCTGCTTGATGCCGGCGGCCGAAGCGCGCTCGGCGATCAGCTTGCCGATCGTCTTGGCGGCGTCGACGTCGGCGCCCGTCTTGAGCGCGTCGCGCTGGGTCTTCTCCAGCGAGGAAGCCGCCACCAGCGTGGCGCCCTTCTCGTCGTCGATGATCTGCGCATAAATCTGCTTCGACGAACGGAACACCGTCAGCCGCGGCTTGCCATAGGCGCGCGCGCGGATCGAACGGCGAACGCGCGCCTTGCGGCGGGCGACTGCCTGATTGTCCTTAGCCATCGCGGGCTCTCCTTACTTCTTCTTGCCTTCCTTGCGGAAGATGAATTCATCGGAATACCGGACGCCCTTGCCCTTATAGGGCTCGGGACCGCGATAGGCGCGGAT
Source organism: Beijerinckiaceae bacterium (assembly GCA_019747375.1). Lineage (GTDB taxonomy): Bacteria > Pseudomonadota > Alphaproteobacteria > Rhizobiales > Beijerinckiaceae > Terripilifer. The sequence goes on from JAIEQX010000066.1 coordinate 3,836, forward strand.
CTCGGCGGCGACCTGACCGACCTGGCGCTTGTCCGAACCCGTGATGGAAATCTCGGTGGGCTTCGGGGTCACGATCGTGACGCCGGCCGGAATGGCGTAGGTCACGTCATGGCTGTAGCCAAGCGACAGTTGCAGATTCTTGCCCACGACCGCAGCCTTGTAGCCGACGCCCGTGATGTCCAGCTTCTTCGAGAAGCCTTCCGTCACGCCGGTCACGAGATTGGCGATCATCGAACGCGACATGCCCCACATGGCCCGAGCGCGCTTCGTCTCGACGCGCGGATCGACCTTGATGGCATTGTCTTCGAACTTCACGATGACGTCCTCGGGGACGACGAAGCTCAGTTCACCCTTGGAGCCCTTCACGGCAACGGCCTGGCCATCCACTTTCGCGGTGACTCCGGCCGGAACGGCGACGGGCTTCTTTCCGATACGAGACATGTTTCTTCCTCGCTATGACGGTCAGAAGACCCTGCAGAGCACTTCGCCGCCCACATTCTGCTCACGCGCAGAGTGGTCGGCCATCACGTCCTTCGGAGTCGACACGATGGTGATGCCGAGGCCATTGGCGACGCGCGGCATGTTGTCAACGGCGGTATAGACCCGGCGGCCAGGCTTCGAGACGCGCTCGATCTGGCGGATGACGGGCTCGCCCTCATAATATTTCAGCTCGATCTCGAACTCGGTGCGGCCGTTGCCGTAATCCGTCGACGAATAGCCGCGGATATAGCCTTCCGACTGCAGAACCTCGAGCACGTGGGCGCGAAGACGCGAACCCGGCGTGGAGACCTTGCCCTTGCGACGCATCTGCGCATTGCGGATGCGGGTGAGCATATCGCCCAAAGGATCGTTCATGGACATCCCTCCCCTTACCAGCTCGACTTGACGAGGCCGGGCACGAGGCCCCGCGAGCCAAGGTCACGAACCGCGATGCGCGACATCTTCATCTTGCGATAGACGGCGCGGGGGCGACCCGTGACTTCACAACGGTTACGCACGCGGCCGGCGGCCGAGTTGCGGGGAAGTTCAGCCAGCTTGAGGCGCGCCTCGAAGCGCTCCTCCATGCTCAGCGTCTCGTTATTAGCGATCGCTTTCAGGCGCTCGCGGCGGCCGGCGAATTGCTTCACCAGCTTCATGCGGCGCTTGTTCTTCTCGATCGAGCTCTTCTTAGCCATGAGCCTCTTACCTCTGGTTTCCGCGTCTGAGACGTGGACGTCTCACTGCCGGAACGGGAAGTTAAACGCACGCAGGAGCGCGCGCGCCTCGTCGTCGGTCTTGGCGGTGGTGCATACGATGATGTCCATGCCCAGAACCGATTCAACCTTGTCGTAGTCGATCTCGGGGAACACCAGGTGCTCCTTGATGCCCATGGCGAAGTTGCCAGAGCCGTCGAACGACTTCGGGTTCAGGCCGCGGAAGTCGCGAATGCGCGGCAGCGCGATCGTGACCAGGCGGTCCATGAATTCATACATGCGGATCTTGCGGAGCGTGACCTTCGCGCCGATCGGCATGTTCTCGCGCACCTTGAAGGTCGAGATCGCGAGACGGGCCCGCGTGATCACCGGACGCTGACCCGCGATGAGCGCGAGATCGGCGGCGGCGGTCGTCACCTTCTTGGTGTCGTTGACGGCTTCGCCCACGCCCATGTTCAGCACGATCTTCTCGATCTGCGGAACCTCGAGCGCGTTCTTGTAACCGAACTCCTTGATCAGGGCCGGGCGAACGACGTCTTCATAGTGCTTGCGCAGGCGCGGCACGTAATCGCGCGGCACCACCAGGGATTCGGCCGAAGCCAGCTCCGCAGGGCCGCTCGACGACGAACGGCCTTTGCCCTTGCCAGCGGCCTTGCCGGTTTGAACCTCAGCCATCGATCTGCTCTCCGGAACGCTTGGCGACTCGGACCTTGCGGCCATCGTCGAGAATCTTGAAACCAACGCGCGAGGCCTTGCCGTCCTTCGGATCGGCGATGGCGAGGTTGGAAAGATGGATGGTCGCCTCTTTCGAGATGATCCCGCCTTCCGTGTTCGCGGTCTGGCGCGTGTGGCGCTTGACGAGGTTCACGCCGCGCACGATGGCGCGCTCTTCGGTCGGGATGACCTTGAGAACCTCTCCGTTGCGGCCCTTGTCGCGGCCCGCGAGAACGACGACCTTGTCGCCCTTCTTGATCTTCGCAGCCATTACAGGACCTCCGGCGCGAGCGAAATGATCTTCATGTGGTTCTTGGCGCGAAGCTCGCGCGGAACCGGTCCGAAGATACGGGTGCCGACCGGCTCTTTCTGATTGTTGATCAGGACGGCCGCATTCGAGTCGAAGCGGATGACCGAGCCGTCGGAGCGGCGGATGTCCTTGGCGGTGCGAACGACGACCGCCTTCATGACATCGCCCTTCTTCACGCGACCGCGCGGAATGGCTTCCTTGATGGAGACGACGATGATGTCGCCCACACCGGCATATTTACGTTTCGAACCGCCGAGCACCTTGATGCACATTACGCGGCGCGCGCCGGAATTATCCGCCACGTCGAGGTTCGTCTGCATCTGAATCATGGCAACGCGCCTTTCTTCTCAGATCGGTTTCCGGCTGCGATCGCATCGATCCGGTCCGGACTTCGCCTGAAGGGGGTTTTACGCCCCCTCGTTTTTAAACTCTTGAACGCTGCGCTTCCTTTAGGCCTTCGCCTCGGAATTTACAACGATCCAGCGCTTCAGTTTCGAAATAGGCTTTGTCTCTTCGATCGAGACCTGGTCGCCTACCTTGAAATTCTTGTTCTCGTCATGGGCGTGATAGTTCTTCGAACGCCGCACCGTCTTCTTCAGAAGCGGATGCGTGAACCGGCGCTCGACCTTCACGACGAGGGTCTTTTCCTGCTTGTCGCTAACCACGACGCCCTGGAGAATTCGCTTCGGCATATCGGTTGACCCTTACTTCTTGGCAGTGTCGCGCTTCTGCGCGGCAACCGTCTTTGCACGAGCGATCTCGCGGCGAACGACACGGACGCGCGAGGTGTTCTCGAGCTGACCCGTGGCGCGCTGGAAGCGCAGGTTGAACTGCTCCTTCTTCAGCTTGAGGACCTCGTCCCCGAGCTGATCGTCCGACATCACGCGGAGGTCGGAGAGGCGCTGTTTCGTCTTCATGTCCGTCCCCTTACTCGGCGATGCGCTGGATGAAGCGCGTCTTGATCGGCAGCTTTGCAGCCGCCAGCGTCATCGCCTCGCGTGCGATATCGAGCGGCACGCCGTCGATTTCGAACATGATGCGACCCGGCGCAACGCGCGCCGCCCACAATTCCGGCGCGCCCTTGCCCTTACCCATTCGGACTTCGGTCGGCTTCTTCGACACGGGCACATCCGGGAAGATCCGGATCCACACGCGGCCGGCGCGCTTCATATGACGCGTCATGGCGCGGCGGGCCGCTTCGATCTGCCGGGCGCTGATGCGTTCCGGCTCCATGGCCTTAAGGCCGAATTGACCGAAGTTCAACTCGAAACCGCCCTTGGCGGCGCCATGAATGCGGCCCTTGAAGGCTTTTCTGAACTTGGTGCGCTTAGGTTGCAGCATGATCTGGCTCTTGTCCCTTGAGGCTGGTCACGTCACGCCGCGTCGCGATCGCGACGCGGACGACGCTCGCCACCACCGGAATGATCGGCTTCCGCCATTTTCTTGTCCTGCGCCATCGGATCGTGCTCAAGGATTTCGCCCTTGAAGATCCAGACCTTGATTCCGCAGGTGCCGTACGCCGTATGCGCCGTTGCGACGCCATAGTCCACATCCGCGCGAAGCGTATGCAGCGGAACGCGGCCCTCGCGATACCATTCCTGGCGCGCGATTTCGGCGCCGCCGAGACGGCCCGAGCAGTTGATCCGGATGCCTTCGGCTCCAAGACGCATGGCGGACTGAACCGCACGCTTCATGGCGCGACGGAATGCCACACGGCGCTCGAGCTGCTGGGCGATCGAATCGGCCACCAGCGTGGCGTCGACTTCCGGCTTGCGGACTTCGACGATGTTGATGACGACTTCCGAGTCGGTCAGCTTGGCGACGAGCTTGCGGATCTTGTCGATGTCCGCGCCCTTCTTGCCGATGACGACGCCCGGACGAGCCGAGTGAATCGTCACGCGGCACTTCTTGTGCGGGCGCTCGATGATGATCTTCGAGACGGCGGCCTGCTTGAGCGCCTTCATCAGCGCCGCGCGGATCGCCATGTCCTCATGGAGGAGCTTGCCGTATTCGTTCTTGCCGGCGTACCAGCGAGAATCCCACGTCCGGTTGATGCCGAGGCGCAGGCCGATTGGATTGACCTTCTGACCCATCGTTCTCTCCTCAGGCCTTGGCTTCTTGGACTTCGCGAACCACGATGGTCAGATTCGAGAAGGGCTTCTCGATCCGCCCTGCCCGGCCGCGAGCACGCGGGCTGAAGCGCTTCATGACGAGCGCCTTGCCGACATGCGCCTCGGCCACGACGAGATCGTCGACGTCCAGGCTGTGATTGTTCTCGGCGTTGGCGATGGCGCTTTCCAGAGCCTTCTTCACCTCGACGGCGATCCGCTTGCGCGAGAACTGCAGATCGGCGAGCGCCGTATCCACCTTCTTGCCGCGGATGAGCTGCGCGAGCAGGTTGAGCTTCTGGGGGCTCACGCGCAGCATGCGCAGAACCGCCTTGGCCTCATTGTCCTTCAGGGCGCGGGGTTGCTTGGCTTTAGACATGTCAGCCCCTCTTCGCCTTCTTGTCCGCCGCGTGACCATGGAAGGTCCGGGTCGGAGAGAACTCGCCGAACTTATGGCCGATCATGTCTTCGGTCACGGTGACCGGCACATGCTTGTGGCCATTGTAGACGCCGAACGTCAGACCGACGAACTGCGGCAGGATCGTGGAGCGGCGGCTCCAGATCTTGATGACTTCCGAGCGGCCCGAAGCGCGCGAAGTATCTGCTTTCTTGAGCAGATATCCGTCGACGAACGGGCCCTTCCAGATCGAACGTGCCATGGATTAGCCCTTCTTCTTGCTCTTGTGACGCGAGGTCACAATGAATTTCGTCGTCGACTTGTTCGAGCGAGTCTTCTTGCCCTTGGTCGGCTTGCCCCACGGCGTGACCGGATGACGACCGCCGGAGGTGCGGCCTTCGCCGCCGCCGTGCGGATGATCGACCGGGTTCATCGTGACGCCGCGGTTATGCGGCTTGCGACCGAGCCAGCGCTTGCGGCCGGCCTTGCCCAGGGACGTGTTCATGTGATCGGGGTTCGACACAGCCCCGACCGTGCCGAAGCACTGGCCGTGGATGAGGCGCTGCTCGCCCGAGTTCAGGCGAACGATCACATAACCCTGGTCGCGACCGACGATCTGCGCGTAGGTGCCGGCCGAACGGGCCATTGCGCCGCCCTTGCCGATCTTCATCTCGACGTTGTGCACGATCGTGCCGACCGGGATGTTCGACAGCGGCATCGCATTGCCGGGCTTCACGTCGACCTGGTTGCCCGCCACCACTTCGTCGCCGACGCCGAGGCGCTGCGGAGCGATGATGTAGGACAAGGTGCCGTCCGTGTAGCGCACGAGGGCGAGGAACGACGTGCGGTTCGGATCATATTCGATCCGCTCCACCTTCGCCGGCATGTCCACCTTGCGACGCTTGAAGTCGATGATACGGTAGGTCTGCTTGTGGCCGCCGCCGCGGAAACGCACCGTGATGCGTCCCGTGTTGTTGCGTCCGCCCGACGAGCTTTTGCCCTCGGTCAGCATTTTTACGGGCTTGCCCTTGTAGAGCTCGCTCCGGTCGACGATCACGAGCTGGCGAAGGCCCGGCGTGACCGGCTTGAATGTCTTCAGTGCCATGGTCTTTTCCTCGAACCCGCCTTACAGCCCGGTCGTCACGTCGATCTTGTGGCCCTCGGCGAGGGTCACGACCGCTTTCTTGACATCCGACTGGGTGCCGCGAACGCCGCGAAACACCTTGTTCTTCCCCTTGCGAACGAGCGTGTTGACGCTTTCGACCTTGACGTCGAAAAGGCGTTCCACAGCCGCTTTGATCTGCGGCTTCGTCGCGGTCTTGGCGACACGGAAGACGACCTTGTTCTGCTCCGAAGCAAGGGTCGCCTTCTCGGTGATCACCGGCGAGACGATCACGTCGTAATGACGCGCATCCTGAATTCGCGAAGGTTGGCTCATTTGAATCGTGCCTCCAGCGCGTCGATCGCCGCCTTGGTCAGCACGAGCTTTTCGCGGCGCAGAATGTCATAGACGTTGATGCCCTGGACGGGCAGCACGTCGATTTGCGGAATGTTGCGAGCCGCCAGGGTGAAATTCTCCTGGGTCTCCGCGCCGTCGATGATCAGCGCCGAGCCGAGACCGGCCTTGGCGAACTGTTCCTTCAGACCCTTGGTCTTCGGGGCGTCGAGCGTCGCATTCTCCCAGACGATGATGCCACCGTCGCGGAACTTGGCGGAAAGCGCATGGCGCAGCGCCAGGGCGCGCACCTTCTTGGGCAGGTCATGGGCATGCGAGCGCACGACCGGACCGAAGGCGCGTCCACCGCCGCGGAACTGCGGCACGCGGGCCGAGCCGTGACGGGCGCCGCCGGTGCCCTTCTGCTTGTACATCTTCTTGCCGGTCCGCCAGATGTCGGCGCGGTTCTTCACCGCGTGAGTGCCGGCGCGGCGCTTGGCGAGCTGGTAACGGATCATGCGCGCGATGAGATCTTCGCGCGGATCGAGACCGAAGATCTCGTCGTTGAGCTCAATGGAACCGGCGGACTTGCCGTCGAGAGAAGTGATGTCGAACTTCACGGCTCAGCCCTCCTTCTGTTCGTCGTCGTTGACGGGAGCCTCGGCGGACGCCTCGGCGTTCGAGCCGGCGAGACGGAACTTGCCGGGCATCGGAGCGTCCTTGGGAAGCGGCTTCTTGATCGCGTCGCGAAGGAAGATCCAGCCGCCGGCGGTGCCGGGAACGGCGCCTTCGACGAGGACCAGGCCACGCTCGACGTCGAGCTGCACGACCCGCAGGTTCAGCGTGGTCACGCGGTCGACACCCATGTGTCCGGCCATCTTCTTGTTCTTGAAGGTCTTGCCCGGGTCCTGACGGCCACCGGTCGAACCGTGCGAACGATGCGAGAGCGACACGCCGTGGGTGGCGCGAAGGCCGCCGAAGTTCCAGCGCTTCATCGGGCCGGCGAAGCCCTTGCCCATCGTGGTGCCCGTCACGTCGACGAACTGGCCGACGACGAAATGATCCGCCGTGATTTCCGCGCCGACCGGGATGAGCTTGTCATCCGGAACGCGGAATTCGGCGAGCTTCATCTTCGGCTCGACCTGCGCGACGGCGAAGCGCCCGCGCTCCGCCTTCGAGACGTTCTTGACCTTGGCGCGGCCGATGCCGAGCTGGATGGCCGTATATCCATTCTGCTCCTGGGTGCGGTGGGCGACCACCTGGCAACCGTCGAGCTTCAGGACCGTGACCGGCACATGTTCGCCTGCGTCCGTAAAGACGCGGGTCATGCCGACCTTCTGTGCGATGACACCTGACCGCATGTTTCGTTTCCTTCAGGGCACGTTCGAATGAAGAGGTGCCCGGTTCAACTCAGAGCTTGATTTCGACGTCGACACCGGCCGCAAGGTCGAGCTTCATCAAAGCGTCGACGGTCTGCGGCGTGGGATCGACGATGTCGAGGACACGCTTGTGCGTGCGGATCTCGAACTGTTCGCGCGACTTTTTGTCGACGTGAGGCGAGCGGTTCACCGTGAACTTCTCGATCTGCGTCGGCAGAGGAATCGGGCCGCGCACCTGCGCGCCCGTCCGCTTCGCCGTCGAGACGATTTCCTTCGTCGACGCATCGAGGATGCGATGATCGAACGCCTTGAGGCGGATGCGGATGTTCTGGCCGTTCATGGATTCATCCCCTGTTCGACCGGCGCGCACACGATGTGCGCGCCGCCCGGACTGCGTTCGATTACTCGATGATAGAGGCGACGACGCCGGCGCCGACGGTGCGGCCGCCTTCGCGGATGGCGAAGCGGAGCTTCTCTT
>JAIEQX010000292.1 GCA_019747375.1 Beijerinckiaceae bacterium
TGGTGGAGCCAGACGGAATCGAACCGACGACCTCTTCAATGCCATTGAAGCGCTCTCCCAACTGAGCTATGGCCCCACTTTTTTGCAGGCTCGCGAGAGCTTGCGTCCGCCAGGCGCCTGCCTGTCCGTCGGGGATCCCTTGGGGAGGATCCCGGTTCGGTTTCGCCGTCGTCGCCGACGGCTGCGGAGGGCGGCTGTATAACCTCAATGCCGCCCGGCCACAACCCCGTCGGACGCGAATTCCGCGCCCGCCGGGAATAAGTTTTCGATCAGGTTTCCTCGTCGTCCTGAAGATCGCTGTCGATCAGCCCGGCGACGTCGTCGGGGTCGCCCTCCTCCTCCTCGAGGAAGGTTTCGTCGCCGGCGTCGTCCTCGATCTCGATGTCGTCGTCGCTCACCGCCGCGACCTTGTCGTCGGTGGCGTCCGCGTCCTCGAGCGGCACGAGCTCGGCGCCCGCGACTTCCGTCTCGGCGTCATCGTCGATCGGAGCCGCGCGGGACGAGCCGCGGGTGACGGCCGCAACCTGGAAGACCGTGCCGCATTTCGGGCAGAGGATCGGATCCTTGTTGAGGTCGAAGAATTTCGCGCCGCAGGATTGGCACTGGCGCTTGCTGCCGAGTTCGGGTTTCGCCACGTTCTGTTAGCCCCTGGAACGAAGTGGACCTCGGACGCCCGCGCCGGAACGGACGTTTGACAAGAGGTGTATCGGGCGCTCCGGTTAGTCGCGCCGGAGCCGCCTGTCAAATGAGAATTGCCGCACGGCCCCCCGCGTAATGACATTGGCATGCGGAGCGTGCTACGAGCGCAACGAAAATTCCGCAAACCCAGAGGCCGAGCGTGGCGTCCCAGAACGAGCAGAACGGGTCCCAGACCCCCACGTCACACGGGTCGCACGGACCCGCCGCGCCCATGACGGCGCGCCGCTCCGGCCCGCTGCGCGGCGCGCTGAAGCCGCCGGGCGACAAGTCGATCTCGCACCGCGCGCTGATCTTCGGCCTGCTGTGCATCGGCGAGACGCCCATCGAGGGCCTGCTGGAGGGCGACGACGTGCTGCGCACCGCCGACGCCTGCCGGGCGCTGGGCGCCCATGTGGAGCGGCTCGGCGAAGGCCGCTGGCGCGTCGAGGGCGCGGGGCTCGGTTCGCTGATCCAGCCCGCGGGCGCGCTCGATTTCGGCAATGCCGGCACCGGAACGCGGCTGATGATGGGCGTGGTGGGCGGCCATGCGATCACCGCGACGTTCGACGGCGACGCCTCGCTGCGCAAGCGGCCGATGCGCCGCATCCTCGATCCGCTCGTGCTGATGGGCGTCGAGGTGCTGAGCGAGGCGGAGGGCGGGCGCTGCCCCATCGTCATCAAGGGCACGGCCGAACCCGCGCCGATCGAATATCGCTCGCCCGTCGCCTCGGCCCAGCTGAAATCGGCCATCCTGCTGGCGGGGCTCAATTCGCCCGGCCGCACCACCGTGATCGAGAGCGAGGCGTCGCGCGACCATACCGAGAAGATGCTGGCCTATTTCGGCGCGAAGATCGCCAGCGTCCCGGAGGGCGAGCACGGCCGGCGAATCACGCTGGAGGGCCGGCCGGAGCTGAAGCCGCGCGCCGTCATCGTGCCGGCCGATCCGTCGTCGGCGGCGTTTCCGCTGGTGGCGGCCCTGATCGTGCCGGGCTCCGAGGTGACGATCGAGGGCATGATGATGAACCCGCTGCGCATCGGCCTGCTCACGACGCTGCTCGAGATGGGGGCCGACATCGAGATCGCGCATCCGCGCATCGAGGGCGGCGAGGACGTGGCCGACCTGAAGGTGCGGCATTCGAAACTCCACGGCGTCGACGTGCCGGCGGATCGCGCCCCCTCGATGATCGACGAATATCCGGTGCTGGCGGTGGCGGCCGCCTTCGCGACGGGGCAGACGCGCATGCGCGGGCTGGCCGAACTGCGGGTGAAGGAATCCGACCGGCTCGCCGCCGTGGCGGCGGGGCTGGCGGGCGCGGGCGTCGACCATGCGATCGAGGGCGACGACCTGATCGTGCGCGGAACCGGCAAGGTCGCGGGCGGCGCGACGGTGGCGACGCATCTCGACCATCGCATCGCCATGAGCTTCCTGGTCATGGGGCTCGCTTCCGAGGCGCCCGTCACGATCGACGACGCCGCCATGATCGCCACCTCTTTCCCGACGTTCCGGCCCGCGCTCGAGCGGCTCGGCGCGTCGATCGGCTGAAATCATGATCATCGCCATCGACGGACCCGCGGCCTCGGGCAAGGGCACATTGGCGCGCCGCCTCGCCGACCAGTTCGGGGTGCCGCATCTCGACACCGGCATGCTCTATCGCGCCACCGCGGCGGCCCTGATCGACAAGGGCTACCGGCTCGACGACGTCGAGAAGGCCGTGGGGGCGGCGCGCGGCCTGGCGCTGACGGATTTCGACGAGAACCGCCTGCGCGGCCGCGAGATGGGCGAGGCCGCGTCGATCGTGGCCGCCATCCCGGAAGTGCGCGAGGCGCTGGTGGAGGCGCAGCGGCGCTTCGCCCAGCGCCCCGAAGGCGCGGTGCTGGACGGGCGCGACATCGGCACGGTCATCTGCCCGGACGCGCATGTGAAGATCTTCGTGACGGCGGCGCCCGAGACCCGGGCGCAGCGCCGCGCGCTGGAACTCGCCAGCCGCGGCGAGCGGGTCGATTACGCCGCCGTGCTGGAGGACATCCGCAAGCGCGACGCCCGCGATTCCGAGCGGTCCGCCGCGCCGCTGCGGGCCGCCGACGACGCCGCCACCCTCGACACGACGCTGCTCGACGTCGAGGCCGCCTTCGCGGCGGCGCTCCGGATCGTGGCCGACCGGGCGCGCGCGCACGGCTGAACGGCTGAGATGTCCCGCCCGCAGGGAATCCTTGCCGGTCCGGCGCAGTCCTGCTAGAACGCCTCTCGTTTCAGGCGGGGGGTTCTCCGCCCGATCCACCATTGCAGACCGCACGCTCCTGTCTTCCGGCCCCGCCGGCGCGCCGCAAGGCGTCGTTTCGATCGCAACGTCGATCGACACCGGATGAGAAGAGCGATCATCAACACCAACCCGCCGGCGAGCCCGACTGGGCGCCTCAGGAGACCATATGGCCGTCAATTCTGCCGAACGCGCTGGTTCGAGCCTCAATCCCACGCGCGATGATTTTGCCGCTCTTCTCGATGAGAGCTATGGCGAGAACGAAGCTTTCGAAGGTTCCGTCGTCAAAGGGACGGTCGTCGCCATCGAAAAGGACGTCGCCGTCATCGATATCGGTCTGAAGACCGAAGGCCGCGTCGCGCTGCGTGAATTCACGGGCCCGGGCCGCGAAGCCGCTCCCAAGGTGGGCGACATCGTCGAAGTCTATCTCGAGCGCGTCGAAAATGCGCTGGGCGAAGCCGTCATCTCGCGCGACAAGGCGCGCCGCGAGGAGAGCTGGGTCAAGCTCGAGAAGGCGTTCGAAGCCAACGAGAAGGTCGAAGGCGTCATCTTCAACCAGGTCAAGGGCGGCTTCACGGTCGATCTCGACGGCGCCGTGGCGTTCCTGCCGCGCAGCCAGGTCGACATTCGCCCGATCCGCGACGTCACCCCGCTGATGGGCGTGCCGCAGCCGTTCCAGATCCTCAAGATGGACCGCCGCCGCGGCAATATCGTGGTGTCGCGCCGTACGGTTCTCGAAGAGAGCCGCGCCGAGCAGCGTCATGAGATCGTGGCCAACCTTGAAGAAGGTCAGGTCATCGAGGGCATGGTCAAGAACATCACCGATTACGGCGCGTTCGTGGACCTCGGCGGCATCGATGGCCTGCTGCATGTCACCGACATCGCCTGGCGTCGCGTCAACCACCCGACCGAAGTGCTCAACATCGGCCAGACGGTGCGGGTGAAGATCATCAAGATCAATCACGACACGCACCGCATCTCGCTCGGCATGAAGCAGCTGCTGGACGATCCGTGGCAGGGCATCGAGGCCAAGTATCCGGTCAATGCGCGCTTCCATGGCCGCGTCACCAACATCACCGACTACGGCGCGTTCGTGGAACTGGAGCCGGGCATCGAAGGCCTGATCCACGTCTCCGAAATGTCGTGGACCAAGAAGAACGTGCATCCCGGCAAGATCGTCTCGACGAGCCAGGAAGTCGACGTTCAGGTGCTCGAGGTCGACTCGGTCAAGCGCCGCATCTCGCTCGGCCTCAAGCAGACCCTCGCCAATCCGTGGGAAGTCTTCGCCGAGAAATATCCGGTCGGCACGTCGGTCGAAGGCGAGGTCAAGAACAAGACCGAATTCGGCCTGTTCATCGGCCTCGACGGCGATGTGGACGGCATGGTCCATCTCTCCGATCTCGACTGGAACCGTCCGGGCGAGCAGGTCATCGAGGAATTCAAGAAGGGCGACATCGTCCAGGCGAAGGTTCTCGACGTCGACATCGAAAAGGAGCGTATCTCGCTGGGCATCAAGCAGCTCGGCAGCGATCCGTTCACGGCCGCCAAGCCGGGCGCTGAAGAAGGCGGAGACCTGAAGAAGGGCGCCGTCGTCACCTGTGAAGTCATCGACGTGAAGGAAGGCGGCCTCGACGTGAAGATCGCCGGCTCCGATCTCGTGGCGTTCATCAAGCGCAACGAACTGGCCCGCGACCGCGCCGACCAGCGCCCCGAGCGTTTCGCCATCGGCGAGAAGCTCGATGCGCGCATCACGCAGTTCGACCGTCGCGCCCGCAAGGTCGCGGTGTCGATCAAGGCCCTTGAAATGGCCGAAGAGAAGGAAGCCATCGCGCAGTACGGCTCGGCCGACTCCGGCGCGTCGCTCGGCGACATTCTCGGCGCAGCCCTCAAGGCCCGCGAAACCGAAAAGAAGTAAGAAACCCTTTACGGGGATTTCGGACGATCAGGCCCGCGCAGCGATGCGCGGGCCTTTTTCTTTGCGGGTCCATTTCACAATTCCGGGCGCGCCGCCGTTCGGCCGCGTTGCGTGTTGCAAGCCCTCCGCGGCCCCACTAGGGTCGCGGCGTTCCGACATTTTTGAGCGAGACGCGATATGGCATCGGCCCTTCCGAACGCGGACTACCTGATCGACCGCAGGCGTCTTCGTCGAAAACTGACCTTCTGGCGCGTCGCGCTGTTCAGCATTCTGGCGCTGGGCGTCATTGCGGCCGGCTTCTTCTATGTCGCGCCCACCAGCGGCGCCGCCCGCCACCACATCGCCCGCATCGCGCTCGAGGGCGTCATCACGGGCGACCGCGATACGCTGAAGCTCATTCGCGACGCCGGCGCCTCCAGCGCCGCATCCGCCCTGCTGATCTCGATCGAAAGCCCCGGCGGCACCACGACGGGCGCGGAGAAAATCTTCACCGAACTGCGCCGCGTCGCCGAAAAGAAGCCCGTGGTGGCGGTGGTGGGCACGATGGCGGCGTCGGGCGGCTATATTGCGGCGCTGGGCGCGGACCGGATCTTCGCGCATGGCAATTCGCTGGTCGGGTCGATCGGCGTGCTGTTCCAATTCCCCAACGCGTCCAATCTCCTGGACAAGGTCGGGGTGGCCATGGAAACGGTCAAGTCCTCGCCCCTCAAGGCCTCGCCCAACGGATTCGAGCCGACCAGCCCGGAGGCCCGCGCGGCGCTCGAATCGCTCGTGATGGATTCCTACGACTGGTTCAAGGGGCTGGTGCGCGACCGCCGGCAGATGGACGACGGACAGCTGAAGATCGTGACCGACGGCCGCGTCTTCACCGGCCGCCAGGGCATGGAGCTGAAGCTGGTCGATGCGCTGGGCGGCGAGCGCGACGCCATCGCGTGGCTCGAAACCGAGCGCAAGATCGGCAAGGACCTGCCGGTGCGCGACTGGAAGAAGGACCGCAGCTTCGAGCGGCTGGGCCTCCTGGGAGTCGCGGCCGGGGTCGCTGACGCCTTCGGACTGCCCGAGGCCGCGGCTCCGCTGCGCCGCCTCGCGGCCATGGGGGACGCCCGACTCCTTGACGGTCTCGTTTCAGTTTGGCAAGCTGCGCCAGTGAATTGATTTTTTTCTGACTGATTGCCGGGCCGTATTTACCCGGACGCTAGATTGCACCGACCTTCACCCATTTCATTTCAGGGGCTCAGCACGTGATCAAATCCGAACTCGTTCAGCGCATCGCCGAGCGCAATCCGCACCTCTACCTCCGGGACGTCGAAAACATCGTCAACGCGATCCTCGACGAGATCACCCATGCGCTGTCGCGCGGCGACCGCGTGGAGCTTCGCGGCTTCGGGGCATTCTCCGTGAAGAAGCGCGATGCGCGCCTCGGGCGCAACCCGCGGACGGGTGCGCACGTTGAAGTCGACGAGAAGGTCGTGCCGTTCTTCAAGACCGGCAAGGAAATGCGCGAGCGTCTCAACGACGGGGTCGCGGGCTGACAAGCCCCGCCGTCGGACGACGCCGCCGAACGGGAGCGCGATGAAAAGCTTTTTGAAGTGGCTGATTCTGGCCCCTGTCGCCCTCGTCCTCCTGGTGTTCGCCATCGCCAACCGGGAGCCGGTGCGGGTCGTGCTCGATCCTCTGTCGAGCGGCCCGCCCGACTTCCAGATCGTGGCTCCGCTGTTCATCGTGCTGTTCCTCACCGCCATGCTGGGCGTGCTGGCGGGCGGCGTCGCGACCTGGCTGGCGCAGGGACGCCACCGCAGGGCGGCGCGCCACGCCAAATCCGACGTCGAGCGCCTGCGCGGCGAATGCGACCGGCTGCGGGCGCAACTGACCCCCACGATCCCGGCGATCGAGCGCCCCCGCGACGCCGCCTGAGCGGCGCCGGCGCGGACCAATCGCCTCACCCGGCCCTGCTGGACAGGGCTGCGCCGCCATGCGAGCAAAGCGGCATGGTTCACGCCACATCCACAGCACAGCCGTTTCTGGACGGCCTCGCCTTTCCGGAGGCGCTGCGCGACGCGCTGGCGCGTCGCATGCCCGGCCCCGGCCCGGCGATCAAGATCTGCGGACTGTCGACCCCCGACAGTCTCGGAGCGGCGCTGGACGCAGGCGCGGACCTGGTGGGCTTCGTGTTCTTCGCCAAGAGCCCGCGGCATGTGTCGCTGACGGAGGCGCATGCGCTCGCGGCCCTGGCCGGGACCCGCGCCGTCAAGGTGGCGCTCAGCGTCGACGCCGATGACGACATGCTCGACGCCATCGTGGCGCACGCCAGCCCCGACATGCTGCAATTGCACGGCCGCGAGACGCCCGAGCGCGTCTCGGTGATCCGGGCGCGGTTCGGCCTGCCGGTCATGAAGGCCATCGGGGTTTCGGGCGCGGCCGATCTCGCGGGCGCGCACGCCTATCTGCACGCCGCCGACCGGCTGCTGTTCGACGCCAAGCCGCCCGCCGACGCCACGCTGCCGGGCGGCAACGGACTGGCGTTCGACTGGGCGCTGCTGCATGGCCTCGCGTGGCCCGCGCCCTATATGCTGTCGGGCGGGCTCGACGCCCAGAATGTCGTCGAGGCCGCGGCCCGCACCGGAGCGGCGGCGGTCGACGTGTCGTCGGGCGTCGAGAGCGCGCCGGGACACAAGGATCCGGCCCGGATCTCGACCTTCATCCGCACATTGCGCAATGCGGCGTCGTCCGGCGCCCTGTCGGGCATCGAGACGCTTGGTTCGGAAGCGCGGACGGTTTAAGACACCGGCTTCCTGGGAGAGACACTTTGAACATCGATCTTCCGAACTCCATCCGCACGGGTCCCGACGAGCGCGGCCATTTCGGCAATTTCGGCGGGCGTTTCGTCGCCGAGACGCTGATGCCGCTGATCCTGCAGCTCGAGCAGGCCTATGCGGACGCCAAGGCCGATCCGTCGTTCCAGGCCGAGCTCGATTTTCTCGCCAGGCATTATGTCGGGCGGCCGAGCCCGCTCTATCTCGCCGAGCGGATGACCGAGGCGCTGGGCGGCGCGAAAATCTATTTCAAGCGCGACGAGCTGAACCATACGGGCGCGCACAAGATCAACAATGTGCTGGGGCAGATCCTGCTCGCGCGGCGCATGGGCAAGAAGCGGATCATCGCCGAGACCGGGGCCGGCCAGCACGGGGTCGCGACCGCCACCGCCTGCGCCAAATACGGCCTCGAATGCGTCGTCTACATGGGCGCGGTCGATGTCGAGCGGCAGCGGCCCAACGTCTTCCGCATGGAAATGCTCGGCGCCAAGATCGTGCCGGTGCAATCGGGCTCGCGCACCCTCAAGGACGCGATGAACGAGGCCCTGCGCGACTGGGTCACCAATGTGGCGGACACGTTCTACTGCATCGGCACGGCGGCGGGTCCGCATCCCTATCCGGCCATGGTGCGCGATTTCCAGTGCGTCATCGGCAACGAGGTGCGCTGGCAGATGCAGGAGGCCGAGGGCCGCCTGCCGGATTCGCTGATCGCCTGCATCGGCGGCGGCTCCAACGCCATCGGGCTGTTCCATCCGTTTCTCGACGACAAGAGCGTCGAGATCTACGGCGTCGAGGCGGCGGGCCACGGGCTCGAACACGCCAACGGCCATGCGGCGTCGCTGGCGGGCGGACGCCCGGGCGTGCTGCACGGCAACCGCACCTATCTGCTGATGGACGAGGACGGCCAGATCAACGAAGGCCATTCGATCTCGGCGGGCCTCGATTATCCGGGCATCGGCCCGGAACATGCGTGGCTGCGCGACATCGGCCGCGTCACCTATCTGTCGGCGACCGACAAGGACGCGCTCGAGGCCTTCCAGTTCTGCTGCCGGCAGGAGGGCATCATCCCGGCGCTGGAGCCCTCGCACGCGCTCGCGCAGGTGATGAAGCTCGCGCCCACGAAACCGAAGGACCACCTGATGGTGATGAATCTGTGCGGGCGCGGCGACAAGGACATTTTCACCGTCGCCGACCATCTGGGGGGCATGTGATGGCCACGCGTCTCGACGCCCGTTTCAAGGCCTGCCGGGACGAGGGCCGGGCGGCGCTCGTCACCTTCCTGATGTGCGGCGATCCCGATCCCGAGACGTCGCTGGCGCTGCTGCGGGCGCTGCCCAAGGCCGGCGCCGACGTGATCGAAATCGGCATGCCGTTCACCGATCCGATGGCGGACGGCCCGTCCATCCAGGCGGCGGGCCTGCGGGCGCTGGCGGCCGGCATGAGCCTCAAGCGGACGCTCGGGGTCGTCAAGGCGTTCCGGGAGACCGACGACGCCACGCCGATCGTCCTGATGGGCTATTTCAACCCGATCTACGTCTATGGCGTCGACCGGTTCGTCGCGGACGCCAAGGCGCTCGGCGTCGACGGCCTGATCGTCGTCGACCTGCCGCCCGAGGAGGATGACGAGCTCTGCCTGCAGGCGCTCGCCGCCGGGCTCAGCTTCGTCCGCCTGGCGACGCCGACGACCGACGCCGCGCGCCTGCCCAAGGTGCTGACCAACACGTCGGGCTTCGTCTATTACGTCTCGATCACGGGCATCACCGGGGCGGCGACGCCCGATTATTCGCGCGTGTCGGAAGCCGTGAAGCGCATCAAGGCCCATACCGACCTGCCGATCGCGGTCGGCTTCGGGGTGAAGAACGCCGAGACCGCAGCCGCCATCGCGGCGCATGCGGACGGCGTGGTGGTGGGCACGGCGCTCGTCGACGCGCTGAAACATTCGCTCGACGGCCAGGGCGCGGCCACCGACCAGACCATTCCGGCGGTCACGAAACTCGTGGTCGAACTCGCCAGCGGGGTGCGCCGCGCGCGCACGCTGGCGGCCGAATAAACGCGACACGCGAGGAACAGATGAACTGGATTTCCAACGTCGTCCCGCCGAAAATCCGCTCCTTCCTGCGGCGCGAAACGCCCGAGAACCTCTGGATCAAATGTCCGGAGAGCGGCGCGCTCGTGTTCCACAAGGATCTCGAGGCCAATCTCTTCGTCGTGCCGGGCTCCGGCTATCACATGCGCATCCCCGCCAAGGCGCGGCTCGACGCGCTGTTCGACGAGGCCGCCTATGAAGAGATCGCCACGCCGGAGGTGCCGCTCGATCCGCTCAAGTTTCGCGACGTCAAGCGCTACACCGACCGGCTCAAGGAATATCGCGCCAAGACGGGCGCGCAGGATGCGGTGAAGCTCGCGGCCGGCGCCATCGAGGGCGTGAAGGCGGTCGTGGCCGTGCAGGATTTCGACTTCATGGGCGGCTCGCTCGGCATGGCGGCCGGCGAGGCGATCATCACCGGCATGGAAGCCGCCGTCGCGCGCCGCACCCCGTTCATCATCTTCACGGCCTCGGGCGGCGCGCGCATGCAGGAAGGCATGTTCTCGCTGATGCAGATGCCGCGCACGACGGTCGCGGTGCAGCGGCTGCGCGCCGCCAAGCTGCCCTATATCGTGGTGCTGACCAATCCGACCACCGGCGGCGTCACCGCCTCCTACGCGATGCTGGGCGACATCCATATCGCCGAGCCCGGCGCGGTGATCGGCTTCGCGGGCGCGCGCGTCATCGAGCAGACGATCCGCGAGCGCCTGCCGGACGGATTCCAGCGCGCCGAATATCTGAAGAGCCACGGCATGGTCGACATGGTGGTGCCGCGCGGCGACATGCGCGCCACGCTGGCGCGGCTGTGCGGGATTCTCACCCATGCGCCGGCCCGGCGCGTCGAGGAACCCGCGAGCGAAACCGACGAGGCGGCCTGAGCGCATCGGGGCGGCGCGCGTCATGGCGACACCCACCTCCGACGAGATGATGGCGCGGTTCCTGTCGCTGCATCCGCGCATGATCGACCTGTCGCTCGGCCGCATGGCCGAGCTGCTCGAAAAACTCGGGCATCCCGAGCGGCGCCTTCCGCCCGTCATCCATGTGGCGGGGACCAACGGCAAGGGCTCGACGGTCGCGTTCCTGCGGGCGATCCTGGAGGCTGGCGGACGGCGCGCCCATGTCTTCACCTCGCCGCATCTCGTGCGCTTCCACGAGCGCATCCGGCTGGGGGCGGACGGCCGCGGAAAGCTCGTCGGGGAAGATGCGCTGATCGACGCCTTCGCGCGCTGCGAGGCCGCCAATGCGGGCGCGCCCATCACGGTGTTCGAGATCGTCACGGCGGCCGCCCTGCTGCTGTTCAGCGAAACGCCGGCGGATGTCCTGCTGCTCGAAGTCGGCCTCGGCGGACGGTTCGACGCCACCAACGTGATCGCCGATCCGGTCGCCAGCGTGATCACGCCGGTGTCGTTCGACCATCCCGATTATCTCGGCTCCACGATCGCGGAAATCGCCGACGCCAAGGCGGGAATCATCAAGCCGGGCGCGCCCGTCATCGTGGCGCAGCAGACGCCCGAGGCGATGCGCGTCATCGAGCGCGAGGCGCTCCGGGCGCGCACGCAGATCATCCTGGCGGAGCGCGACTTTTTCGTGCGCGCGGAAAACGGCCGCCTCGTCTTCGAGGATGGCGCCGGGCTGCTCGACCTGCCGCTGCCGCGGCTGGCGGGCCGTCACCAGATCGAGAACGCCGCCGTCGCCATCGCGACCTTGCGGCGCGTCGATCCGGCGCTTTCGGCGCAGGCTTACGAGGGCGGCATGCTGCAGGCCGAATGGCCGGCCCGGCTGCAGCATCTGACGCGCGGCCGGCTGGTCGAGCGCGCGCCCGCCGGCGCCGAATTCTGGCTCGACGGCGCGCATAACGAGGCGGGGGCGCGGGTGCTCGCCGACGCCATGGGGGATTTCGAGGAACGCCGCCCGCGCCCGCTCGTGCTCGTCTGCGGGTCGCTGTCCAGCAAGGACACGGGCGCGTTCCTGCGCGCCTTCGCGGGGCTCGCCCAGGAGGTCATCGCGGTGCCGATCCACGGCCCGCATGGCGGGCGCAGCGTGCACGAGGTCACGGAACTGGCGCAGGCCGAGGGGCTGCCCGCGGCCTCCTGCGACAGCGTCGAACAGGCGCTCGATTTTCTCGCC
>JAIEQX010000295.1 GCA_019747375.1 Beijerinckiaceae bacterium
CTCGATGAAGCCGGGCTCCAGATCTTCGGCTATACGGGCGGCGTGCTGCTGCCCCTCACGGTCGTGCCGGAAAATCCCGACCTGCCCGTGCACGTCGCCTTCACGTTCAGTTACGCGGCCTGCGAAAAGATCTGCATTCCCGCCGAGGCCAGGGCCGCGCTCGATCTCTCTCCGAACGACAAGGCGTCGCCGCATGCCGGGCGGATCGCGGAGGCGCTTTCCAAAATTCCCGCGCCGACGAAAAACGGCGAGGCGGTCAAGCTCGCGGTCGCGAGCCAGGAGGCTGGCGCCAAACCCGTCTGGAGCATCAAGGTGGACAAGCCCGCCGGGCCCTGGCGAGACCTGTTCGCCGAAGGGCCCGAGGGCTGGTTCTTCGAAACCAGCCAGACCCCTGACGGCTTCAGGCTCGTCGCCGCGGATCGACCCAAGGACGCGAAACTTCCCGTCCCGGTGACGCTGACGCTCGCGGGCGCGAAGGACTTCGAAGTCCGGATCGAACTGGCTGCGCCCTGAAATCCGCCCATGGCGACGAACCTGCGGCTTTGGATTGCGTCGCGGCGTGGGTTGGAGGAAAGTGTGCGCCCCGTCCGGCCTTGACCGGCGGCCCACGACAAACAGCACGAGGATACGATGATCAGTGTCGGCGATACACTTCCCAATGCGACCTTCACGGTCATGACCGCGGAAGGCCCGAAGCCCCGCACGACCGACGAGATCTTCAAGGGCAAGAAGGTCGTGCTCTTCGCAGTGCCGGGCGCCTTCACGCCGACCTGCCACAAGAACCATCTGCCGGGCTTCGTCGCGAAGGCTGACGAAATCAAGGCCAAGGGCGTCGACACCATTGCGGTCACGGGCGTCAACGACGTCTTCGTGATGAACGCCTGGGCGGAAGACAGCGGCGGAAAAGGCAAGATCGACTTCCTCGCCGACGGAAGCGCCAATTTCGCCAAGGCGATCGGCCTCTCGGTCGACCTGACGGAGCGTGGCATGGGCGTCCGCTCACGCCGTTATGCAATGATCGTCGAAGACGGCGTCGTGCAGAGCGTCGATGTCGAAGAGGCCGCAGGCGTCGGCGTGTCGGGCGCCGACCACGTCCTCGCCAACCTCTGAAATTCAGCGCGCCCTTCCACCCGGAGGGCGCGCCCTCACATCAGCCTTTGTCAGGCACGGGCCTTCATGAAGGGCTTCATGCCCTTGCGGGCGAGTTCATCAGCCCGCTCGTTCATTTCATCGCCCGCATGCCCCTTCACCCAATGCCATTCGACATTGTGGCGAGCCTGCGCCTCGTCCAGACGTTTCCAAAGTTCGATATTCTTCACAGGCTTCTTGTCGGCGGTCAGCCAGCCGCGCCGCTTCCACCCGGCCATCCAGCCGGTGACGCCGCCGCGCACATATTGCGAGTCGGTATGCACGTCGACATTGCAGGCGCGGGTCAACGTCTCCAGCGCCGAAATCGCCGCCATCAGTTCCATGCGATTGTTGGTGGTGAGCGCTTCGCCGCCGCAGAGTTCGCGCTCGCGTCCGTCAAAGGTGAGGATGGCGCCCCAACCGCCCGGCCCCGGATTGCCCGAGCAGGCTCCATCGGTCCAGATGGCCACGCGCTTGCCGTCCGCCTTGTGGTCGCTCACGATTGCCAGCCGTAATCGCGCATGCTCACCGCATGCTGGTGAAAGCGCAGCTTTTTCACATATTCCATGGGATCTTTCGGCCGCACCATGGCGCCGGCCGGCACGTTCAGCCAGTCAACGAGGCGCGTCAGCAGGAAGCGGAGAGACGCTCCGCGGGCGAGGGTCGGAAAGGCCTCGAGTTCGGCTCTGGTGAATGGCCGGACGCGTGCATAACCATCCAGAAACGCATGGGCTTTCGTGACATTGAAAGACGTGTCCTGCTCGAAGCACCAGGCGTTCAGGCAGATCGCCGCGTCATACGCGAAGGCGTCCGTGCAGGCGAAATAGAAATCGATCAGCCCCGACAATTGTCCCCCAAGAAAGAAGACGTTATCGGGAAACAGATCGGCGTGGATGATTCCTTCCGGCAAATCCCGCGGCCATGCGCGATTCAAGCTGTCGATCTCCGCCGCGATCAGCGCGGCGAGCCCCGGCGCGATTTCGTCCGCACGGGCGCGGGCCGTCTCAAACAGCTCCGACCATCCCGAAAGGGCCAGCGAATTGGCGCGCCGCATATTGAAATCGGCGCCCGCGAGATGCAGCCGCGCAAGCGCCTCGCCCACCATGGCGCAATGCGCCGCGGTCGGGCGACGCACGGACATGCCTTCGAGGAAGGTCACCAGCACGGCGGGGCGGCCTGCAATGCGGCCCAACGCCTGCCCGGCGCGATTGGGGACCGGCTGCGGGCACACGAGTCCATGCGCGGCGAGGTGCTGCATAAGCCCCAGAAAGAAGGGCAGATCGGCCTCGTTCACGCGCTTCTCGTAAAGCGTCAGGATGAAGGTTCCGCCCTCGGTGCGAAGGAGATAGTTCGAATTCTCGACACCCTCGGCGATCCCTTTGAGCGACTTGACGGGGCCCAGATCATAGGCGCCCAAAAACAGCGCGAGATCTTCGTCCGTGACTTCCGTATAGACGGCCATGACCTTGCCCGCGTGCCTGCCCGCGCAGGGTGACGGCCGCGCTTTGCGGCCTGATTGCTTCGTGTTAGCGACAGGTTCGGCCGAGGTCAAACCCGCGGACGAGGATGCGGCCGGAGGCATCCACTCATGATTTTTGTCGTTCCCGCCTGGCTCTGGGCCGTCTTCACCGTCAGCGCGTCAGCCGCACAAACCGCCCGCAACGCGATGCAGCGCGACCTGATCGCGACGATCGGCACGGCAGGCGCGACGCATGTGCGATTCCTCTTCGCGCTGCCTTTCGTGGCTGTCTTTCTGTTCATCCAGCGCATCGTCATCGGGCTCGAATTGCCCATCCCGGGCGTCAGGTCGCTGCTCTGGATCGTCATGGGAGGCGGCGCCCAGATGATCGCCACGGCGCTGATGCTGGCCGCCATGCGGGCGCGTTCCTTCGTGGTCACGACCGCCTACACCAAGACCGAGCCGGTCCTGATCGCGCTCTTTGGAATCGCGTTCCTGCACGAAACGCCGTCGTTGCTGGTGGCCCTGGCCATCCTGATCGCCACGTCGGGCGTGATGCTGATGTCGTGGCCGTCGCGCGCAATCGGCGACGAAAAGGCCGATCGCGACTGGACGCCGGCCCTGACGGGGCTCGGCGCCGGGGCTTTTTTCGCCATGTCGGGCGTCGGCTATCGCGGCGGCATCACCAGCCTCGAGACGCCGTCCTTCGTGCTTGCCGCCACCACGACCCTCATGATCGGCCTCGTCATGCAGACAATCCTGATCGTCGGATATCTGGCGCTGCGCGACCGGCTTTTGCTGACCAAGATTCTGCAGAACTGGCGGCCGTCTCTGCTGGCGGGCTTCATGGGAGCATTGGCGTCGCAATTCTGGTTTCTCGCCTTCGCCATCAGCACGGCCGCCAAAGTCCGGACGCTGGCGCTGATCGAAGTGCCGTTCGCCCAAATCGTGTCCGGCCGGATCAAGCAGCGCACGAGCCGGCGGGAGTTCGCCGGCATGGCGCTGATCGTGCTCGGGGTGATCCTGCTGCTGAACGGCTAGGTTCCGGCGACGGGGCTGAGCATTCGCCTTTGTGGCGACGTGTTTGTTCACTCTGTTGAGTCTAGTCTCTGACCTTGATGTCGGAGGGATTATGTCGTCTCGTCGCTGGCGCCCATTCATCTTGTTCCTTTTCGCGCTCTGGGCCTGCGCCCTGTCGCCGGCTTTCGGCCGCGACGGCGCCCCGACGGCGCGCGACGCCGCGTTCATCTCGGCCCTGACCTTCGGCGTGACCCCTTCGGACATGGCGGACTACAGGAAGATGGGGCGAGACGGATGGCTCAAGAGACAGCTGCGCCCGCCGCCGGACCAGCGCCTGCCCGCGGCGGCGCAAGCCCAAATCGACGAACTGGCGGAGATCCGCCGCAGCCCGCTTGAACTTGTCGCGGAATTCGACGCCCGCAATCGCGCCGTCGCCCAGATGGACAGCCCGGAGACGAAAGACGCCGCGCGCCGCGCCGTGCAGGAGGGCATGAACAATGTGGTGCGGCAGGCCAAGGCCGCATCGATCCTGCGCGCGCTCTATGGGCCTGACCAGTTACGCGCGCGGATGACATGGTTCTGGTTCAACCATTTCAATGTCAGCCAGGGGAAGGCCAATCTGCGTCTTCTCGTCGGCGACTACGAGGCGCGCGCGATCAGGCCGCATGCGCTGGGGTCCTTCCGGGCCTTGCTGGGCGCGACGCTGCGGCATCCCGCAATGATCCGCTATCTCGACAACGCCGAAAATGCCGCGGGCAAGATCAACGAAAATTACGCGCGCGAGATCATGGAGCTGCACACGATGGGCGTGGGCTCCGGCTATACGCAGAAAGACGTCGAGGAACTGGCGCGGATTCTCACGGGCGTCGGGCTCGACATGAAGCCGGACGACCCGAAGCTGAAACCCGAATGGCGACATCTTCTCGTGCGCGAGGGTTATTGGACATTCAATCCGGCGCGGCATGATTTCGGCGACAAGATCTTTCTCGGCCAGAAGATCCGCGGACGCGGGTTCGAGGAAGTGGAAGAGGCGCTGGACATTCTGGCCCGACAGGCCGCGACGGCGCGGCATGTCTCCACGCGCATCGCCGCCTATTTCGTCGCCGATGCGCCGCCGCCAAAGCTGATCGACCGCATGGCGAAGACATTTCAAAACAGCAAGGGCGACATCGCAGCCGTGCTCGAGGCGATGATCCGTTCGCCGGAATTCGAAGCGTCGCTCGGTCAGCGGTTCAAGGACCCGGTGCGCTACATCTATTCGGCGGTGCGGCTTGCTTATGACGGCAAGGTTGTGAGCAATGTGCAGCCGATCCAGAACTGGCTGGCGCGACTTGGCGAAGGGCTCTACATGCGCCAGACTCCCGATGGTTACGGCCTTGCCTCGACGGCCTGGAACGGCTCGGGACAGATG
Organism: Beijerinckiaceae bacterium; assembly: GCA_019747375.1. Lineage (GTDB taxonomy): Bacteria > Pseudomonadota > Alphaproteobacteria > Rhizobiales > Beijerinckiaceae > Terripilifer. The sequence goes on from JAIEQX010000295.1 coordinate 5,019, forward strand.
ACGGCCCGATTTGAAATCGCGCGCCTGATCGGCAGCGGCCCCGCGGGTCTGTTCAAGCCGCCCGGCGCGGATGGCGAGAGGCCGGGATTTCCGTTGCTGCAAAACGAGCTCTGGTTCTCGACCCTTCGTCACAACCTGTCGCCCGCCACGCGCGCGGCGCTCGACAAGGCGACAAGCCCGCAGGACTGGAACACGCTTTATCTGTCTTCGCCCGACTTCATGCACTGAGGCACGACATGACGCTCGATCGACGCCGCTTTCTCGGCAGCCTTGCGGCCCTCGCGCCTTTCACGGTCGGAGGCCATGCCTGGGCAGCGCCCGCCACGGACGCCCGACTGCTCGTGGTGTTCATGCGCGGCGCCTATGACGCCGCCAATGTGGTGATCCCGACTGCCAGCGACTTTTACTACGCGTCCAGGCCAAGCATCGCGATCGCGCGGCCGGACGCCGCAAATCCCGCCTCCGCGCTGCGGCTGGATGCGGATTGGGGCCTGCATCCGGCCCTGCGCGACACGATCCATCCGCTCTTCGCCAAGGGACAGGCCGCCTTCGTGCCCTTCGCCGGGACGGACGATGTGACGCGCAGCCATTTCGAAACGCAGGATTCGATCGAACTCGGGCAGAACCTCGACGGCGCGCGCGACTACCGGTCGGGCTTCATGGCGCGACTGGCGCGCGAACTGACGCGCGTGCGGCCCATCGCCTTCACGGAGCAGATTCCCCTGACCTTCCGGGGCGGCGATCCGGTTCCCAACATCGCCATCAACACGGTCGGCAAGTACGGGATCGATGCGCGGCAGGCGGCGCTGATCCAGTCCATGTACGAGGGTCACGCCCTATCAGCCGCCGTCACCGAAGGATTTCGCCTGCGCGACGACGTGCAGAAGGTCATCAGCGACCACATGATGGAGGCAAGCCGGGGGGCAATCTCGCCGCGCGGCTTCGAGCTTTCGGCGCGACGCGTCGGCCGGTTGATGCGCGAGCAGTTCAACCTGGGCTTCGTCGACATCGGCGGCTGGGACACGCATGTGAACCAGGGCGGCGCCGGGGGCTATCTCGCCGACCGGCTGGCGGAACTCGGGCGCGGGCTCGCCGGATACGCGGAGGAAATGGGGCCGCTCTGGGCCAATACGATCGTGGTCGTCTTGTCCGAGTTCGGCCGCACGTTCCGCGAGAACGGCAATCGCGGCACAGACCATGGCCATGGCAGCGTCTATTGGGTGCTGGGCGGCGGCCTGAAGGGCGGACGGCTCGTCGGCGAGCAGACGAAGGTCGACCAGCCGCATCTTTTCCAGAACCGGGACTATCCGGTGCTGACCGATTATCGCGCGCTGTTCGGCGGCCTTTTCCAGCGCCTGTTTGGCCTCGACGCCAATGCGCTCGACCGCATTTTCCCGGGCGTCCGCCCCCGCGATCTCGCGCTGGTCTAGACGGCGCTGCTTTCGCGCAATTCGCGCGGCAGCGGGAAGAAGACGCTCTCGTCCGCCGTCGTGACGGTTTCGACCTCGACGTCGTAACGCGCCGCGAAGGCCGCGATGATCTCGTCGATCAGGATTTCGGGCGCAGAGGCGCCGGCCGTGAGGCCGAGGCTCGCGATAGTCTCGATCTCGCCCCACGGAATGTCATCGGCCCGCAGGATCAGGCGCGCGACCGGGCAGCCGGCCGACTCGGCGACTTCACGCAAGCGCTGGGAATTTGACGAATTCGGCGAGCCCACCACCAGCATGGCGTCGACCTGCGGGGCCACCTGCTTCACCGCCTCCTGGCGGTTGGTGGTGGCGTAGCAGATATCCTCCTTGTGGGGGCCCACGATGGCGGGGAAGCGGCGCTGCAGCGCCGCCACGATCTCGCGGGTGTCGTCGACCGAAAGCGTGGTCTGCGTCACGAAGGCGAGCGGCGCGTCGGGCGGCGTTTCCAGCGCGGCGACGTCCTCCAGCGACTCGACGAGACGCACTGATCCTTCCGGCAGTTGACCCATCGTGCCGACGACCTCGGGATGGCCGGCGTGTCCGATGAGCAGCACGAGGCGTCCGCGCTTGCGATGGATCTCGGCCTCGCGATGCACTTTCGTCACCAGCGGGCAGGTCGCGTCGATGGTCAGGAAGTTGCGGCCCTGCGCGGCCTGCGGCACGGATTTCGGCACGCCGTGCGCCGAGAAAATGACGGGCGCGCCGGTGTCGGGAATTTCGTCGAGCTCCTCGACGAAGATCGCGCCTTTGCGCTTCAGGCTGTCGACCACATATTTGTTGTGCACGATTTCGTGACGCACGTAGACGGGCGCGCCATAGATGACCAGCGCTCGCTCGACGGCGTCGATCGCCCGCACGACGCCGGCGCAGAAACCGCGCGGCGCGCAGAGCAGAATGCGAAGCTTGCGTTTCACGTCGTCCATTCCTGCGACCCCTGATCAAGCCCTTTTCTGGGGGAGGAGGTCGGCGAGGTCAAGGCGTGACGGCCCCGCTCGAGGCTCGCGCTGCGTGGCTTTCGCGTGACGCCCCGCCGTGACATGTGATTACACACTCGCAATCGGCGACGGGTCGCTTATCTTGGCCCGCAGGTTGCTGCGCTCGCCGGCCACGTCCCGTCCGCACCACGCCAGAACTCGCGAAAGATCGACGCGCCATGCCCGAGGCTGCACACCACGGCGGATATCTTCTGCCGGTCCTTGTTTTTCTTGGCGCCGCCGTCGCGGCGGTGCCGCTGTTCCGTTTCATCGGCCTTGGAGCCGTGATCGGCTATCTGTTCGCGGGCCTCGCCATCGGTCCCTCCGGCTTCGGTCTCGTGGGCGACGCGGCCTCGACGCGCGAAATAGCCGAGCTCGGCGTGGTGCTGCTGCTGTTCATCGTCGGACTCGAGCTCAAGCCGTCGCGCCTGCTCGCCATGCGCAGGGACATCCTGCTGCTTGGCTCGCTGCAGATGGCGCTGACGACGCTCGCCATCGGCGGGCTGGCCTATTCGATCTTCTCGGTTCCCGTCTGGGGCGCCGCCGTCATGGGCGTGGCGCTGGCCTTTTCGGCGACGGCCATTGCGCTGCAATTGCTCGAGGAACGCGGCGCGCTGCAAAGCAATTACGGACGGCGCGCCTTTGCGGTGCTGCTGATGCAGGACATTCTCGTGGTGCCGGTGCTGGCTCTCGTGCCGCTGGCGGCCAGCCGCACGCCCGTGTTTGCGGGCGTCGAAGAGACTCTCGCGAGCCTGTCGACGTCAGGCGCCGCCATCGTGGCGGTGGTTCTGGCGGGGCGCTATCTGCTCAACCCGATGTTCCGCATCCTCGCCAAGGCCGGCGCGCGCGAGGTGATGACGGCCGCCGCCCTGCTCGTCGTGCTCGGCACCGCCGTGCTGATGCAGCAGGCCGGCATGTCCATGGCGCTCGGCGCCTTCCTGGCCGGACTCCTGCTGTCCGAATCGCATTTCCGGCACGAGCTGGAAGCCGATATCGAGCCGTTTCGCGGCCTGCTGATGGGCCTTTTCTTCATGTCGGTCGGCATGTCCATCGATGTGCGCCTGGTGCTCGACAATGCGCTGTTTCTGATAGCCGCGGCGGCCGGAATCATCGTGCTCAAGAGCCTCGTGGTCTACGCCCTGACGCGCGCTTCGGGCTCCACCCATTGCGAGAGTCTTTCGGCGGCGAGCGTGCTGACGCCCGCGGGCGAATTCTCCTTCGTGGTGTTTCCGCTCGCGGCGACCAACAACATCCTGTCCTGGCCCACCGCAAACCTGCTCTCGGCCATTGCGGCGCTCACCATGGTGGCGGGACCGCTGGTCGCCAACGCCATCGAGCGACTGTCGCAGCGTATGCGCCCGCCGGGCGAACTGCCGCCCGCAGAAGAGATTCCGGACGGCGCGCGCGGCAGCGTTCTAGTGATCGGCTTCGGACGTTTCGGCCAGATGGCGGTGCAGATCCTGCTCGCCGAGCGGGTCGACGTCACGGTGATCGACAATGATGTCGAACGAATCCGCAATGCGGCGCGCTTCGGCTTCAAGGTCTTCTACGGCGACGGCACGCGCCTCGACGTGCTGCGCGCGGCCGGCGCAAACGACGCCCGCGTCATCGCCATCTGCGTCGACGGCAAGGATTCGGCTTCGATGATCGTCGAACTCGCGAAGCAGAACTTTCCGCTCGCACGCATTCATGTGCGCGCCTATGACCGCATTCACGCGATCGAGCTTTACGAGCGTGGCGCCGATTATCTGACGCGCGAAACTTTCGAATCCGCGCTGGTTTTCGGGGCCGCCACATTGTCAGAACTGGTGGAGGACAAGGCCCGGGTCGACGCCACGGTCGAGGGCGTGCGGCGGCGCGATCTCGAGCGTCTGGCGATCCAGCAGGCCGGCGGGACATTCGCCGACGCCGTGGCGGCTGCGCCGATCCAGCCTGAGCCGCTGACGCCGCCGCTGAAGAAATCGCGCGGCCTTACCGAGGAAACGCAGGTCATCGTCGAGACGGCTGGCGCGCGCGAAGGCCCGGCGCGCGAACGTTCCGAAGCGCAGGAACGCGCGTCATGAACATGGAGCCGCGGCCCAAGCCGCGCGCCGTTTTCACCGAGGGGTCGACGCTTCGCCATGTCCTCGTGATGACGGCGACCGGATCCATCGGCCTGGTGGCGATCTTCGCGGTCGATCTTCTGTCGCTGCTCTATGTCTCCTGGCTCGGCGATCCGAAACTGACGGCTGCGGTCGGCTTCGCCACCCAGATCATGTTTTTCCTCGTGTCGATCAATATCGGGCTGTCGATCGCCATCACGGCTCTGGTGGCGCAAGCGCTCGGCGCCGGAGACCGCCCCCGCGCGCAACGCCTCGCGGCTTCGGGCCTCATGCATATCGTGGCCATCTCGATCCTCGTCTCGCTCTGCGCCATGCCGTTCCGGCGCGAAATGCTGGCCTTGCTGGGCGCGCAGAACGAGGTGCTCGACATTGCGTCACGCTTTCTCGCCATCACGTTGCCGTCCAACGTCCTGATGGCGACCGGCATGGCCATGTCGGGCGTTCTGCGCGCAGTCGGCGACGCGAAACGGTCGATGTATGTGACCCTGTTCGGCGCCGTCGCGACCGCCATTGCGGATCCGATCCTGATCTTCGCCATGAAACTCGGCATCGACGGCGCCGCCATCGCCACCAATCTGTCGCGCTGCGTGTTCGCCGGCGTCGGCCTCTACGGCGCCGTCTATGTCCACGGCCTCGTGGCGCGGCCGCAGCGGCGGCGCACGATCCGCGATCTCGCGCCCATGATGATGATCGCCGGTCCGGCCATTCTCACCAATCTCGCGGCGCCGGTCGCCAACAGCTATGCGCTCAGCGTGTTTGCGCGCTTCGGCGAGGAAATCGTCGCCGCCTTCGCGATCATCGACCGCGTCACGCCCGTCGCCTTCGGGGTCCTGTTCGCAATGTCAGGATCGGTCGGTCCGATCATGAGTCAGAACTACGGGGCGGGACTCATCCCACGCGTGCGCGCGACGCTCACGAACTGCCTCGTCATCACGGTCGCGTATTCGCTGGTCGTCTGGGCGGCTCTGTATTTCGCCTCGCCGTCGCTCAACGCGCTGTTCAACGCGACGGGCGAAACGGCGCGGCTCGTCACTTTCTTCTGCACGTTCGGCGCGGCCGCTTGGCTCTTTCTCGGCTTCATCTTCGTGTCGAATGCGGCGTTCAACAACCTCGGCTTCCCGATCCTGTCGACGCTGTTCAACTGGGGCCGGGCAACGCTGGGCACGATTCCGTTTGTGACGATCGGCGCCCATTATGGCGGGCCCGAGGGCGGCCTGCTCGGCATGATCGTGGGCGCGGCCATTTTCGGAATCGGGGCCTCCAGCATGGCCTTCATCGCCATCGATCGGCTCAAGAAGCCCATCCTGCCCTGATGTCGCCCGGTCGAATGGCGAAATTGCCTGATTCGTTCGCCCTGCGACTCGGTCCGGGGGTCATGAAAGAGTCGGTTTTGAGCGGCAAACAAGGCGGATCGCCCCTCCAGATGTGGGCGACGCTTGCGAATGTCGCATGCGGCTTGCTATGAGTTTGCGCAACCATGGCGCCCGAGACGCGCTGCGCCTTGTCGCGCGCGTCACGCTCGAACCAGGATGTGAGACATGACATCGGCCAATCGCACAGCTTTCTTCCAGCCGAGCCTGTTGGTGCGCTCGGTTGCCGCGCTTGTTCTGCCGATCGCTTTCAGCGCGCTGGCGCCCGCCCATGCGCAGGACGCAGAAGCGCCCAGCGCCACCAGCAGCTGCGAGGCCGATATCGGAAAGCTGCAGCAGCGCCGCAACGCCCAGATCGGCGATCTGAACAAATTGTCCAAGAAGGGCGGGAAGCTCGATCCCGTTTCCGCCTGCCCCAAGCTGCGCGGTCTCGCGTCGCTGGAGTCGCAGATGGTTGCCTACATGGTCAAGAACCAGAACTGGTGCTCGATTCCCGATAATGTCATCGAGAATGTCAAAGAAGGATCGGGCCGCACCGCCAAGATCGCCCAGCAGGCGTGCAGCCTCGCCGCCCAGGTCAAGAAGATGCAGAGCCAGCAGGCCGCCGGCGGCGGCGCCGCGGGTCCGTTCGGAGCCCCGGCTGCGCCCAGGCTGCCTGCGGGTCCGCTTTGACATCGAGCTCGGGCGCTCCGGCTCCCGACGCTCTGCCCGACTCCGTCGAGCGCAGTCTGGCGCTCCGGCTCTCGCCGCCCGCCTGGCGGCCCTTTGTGCAACTGGCGCGAATCGACCGGCCGATCGGCTGGTGGCTCCTGCTCCTGCCCTGCTGGTGGTCCTCGGCCCTTGCGTCGCTGGCGCGCCATGAAGGGCCCTATCTCAGCCACTTCCTGTTGTTCCTGATCGGCGCCGTCGCGATGCGAGGCGCGGGCTCAACCTATAACGATCTTGTAGAC
>JAIEQX010000291.1 GCA_019747375.1 Beijerinckiaceae bacterium
GAAGGCTTCGCCGAAAACGCCATCGAGATCGAGCGCGCGCTCGACATGCGCTACGCCGGCCAGGGTTATGAAATCACAATGCCGTTGCCGGAGTCGCTCGGCGCGGGCGCGCTGGTGCGGTTGCGCGGAGAATTTGACGAAGCCCACCGTCAGATGTTCGGCCATACGGCGCCAAACGAACCGGTCGAGATCGTCTCCTATCGCCTGCGCGGCGTCGGGCGCGTGCAGCCCGTGAAACTGCCTCGCTTTGCGCCGCAGGGCCTGCGCACGCATGACGCCATACGCGAGCGGCGCATGATGCGCTTCGACGGAAAGTCGGTCGATTGCCCCGTCTACCAGCGCGAAAAACTCGACGTGGGCGCAAGCTTCGACGGCCCCGCCGTCGTCGACCAGCTGGACTGCACGACCGTGATCTTCCCCGGCCAGACCGCGCGCGTCGACGCACACAAGAACATCATCATCTCGATCGGAGGCGCCTGACATGCCGGCTGTGAAACATTCCAGCAAGCTCGACGCGGTCGAACTCGAGATCATCCGCGCGAGCCTCGACGGCATCGTGCAGGAAATGCAGAATTCTCTGTTCCGTACGGGCTTCTCCACGATTGTGCGGGAATCGCAGGACGCCTCCTGCGCCATCATGGGGCCGGACGGCGACGTCATCGCCCAGCACGTCGTGCTGCCGCTGCATATCGGCGCCTTCCCGGCCTGTTGCGCCGCCGTGCTGCGAACCTATGACGACATCGAGGAAGGCGACGCTTTCCTGATCAATCATCCGTACGAAGGCGGCAGTCCGCACGCCCCCGACATGGCCGTCATCACGCCGGCCTTTTTCAACGGCGAGCTGATGGGCTTCTGCGCCTCCATCGCGCACAAGAGCGATATCGGCGGCCCGGTGCCGGGCTCCTGTTCCGGTCAGGCGAAGGAAACGTTCAACGAAGGTCTGCACCTGCCCGCGGTGCGCTACCAGCGCGCCTTCCGCCGTAACACCGAGATCGAGCGCATCATCGCCGCCAACAGCCGCACGCCCGAACTGGTGCTCGGCGACATTCGCGGCCAGCTCGGCTCGAGCCGCCTCGGCGAGCAGCGCCTGATAGAGCTGATCTCCAAATTCGGCCGCGACGAATCCGTGGCCTGTTTCGCACGCCTGTTGCAGCTGGCTGAATTGAAGATGCGCGCCGCCATATCCGAATGGAAGGACGGCCGCTACGAAGCGGAGCGCTTCGTCGACGACGACGGCGTCGAGATGGAGAAGCCCGTTCGCATCCATGTCGTCGTGGAAAAGAAGGGCGACCAGATCCATTTCGATTTCACCGGATCAGCCGACCAGACCAAGGGTCCGGCCAACATTCGGCCGCCGCTGGTGCGCGCGGCTGTCGGCTATGTTCTGATCTCGCTCGTCGATCCGCACATCTTCATCAACAGTGGCCTGATGCGCGCCTTCACGATCGACGTCCGCGAAGGCAGCGTGATGGATCCGCGCTTCCCCGCGCCGGTAAACACCTATAATCCGACCGTCCATGCGCTGGTCGAAGCGCTCTACGGCGCATTGACGGACATTGTGCCCGGCATGGCCCGCGCAGACGGCTGCGGCAGCCGCTCCATCATTCTGGGCGGACGCAGCACCTATACCGGCAAGGGCTACGTCCAATATGAAATTCTCGGAGGCGGCGGCGGCGCGCGCGCCGCCAAGGATGGAGCTTCGGGCACGTCCGTCAACCAGTCGAACGCCAAGATCGCCCCGATTGAAATCATCGAGAGCGAATTTCCGACGCGCGTGCTGCGCTTCGAGCTGATTGCGGATTCGGGTGGCGCGGGCAAATTCCGCGGCGGTCTCGGCATCCGACGCGAATATCTGAACCTCGAAGACGCACGCTTTTCCATTCGCTCGACCAAGCACGTCATAGCGCCCAACGGCAATGCGGGCGGCGGCAAGGGGCGCACCGGCGACATCATCGTCAATCCCGATACGGAGGCGCAAAAGCGTCTGCCCACGCGATATGCCGACTATCCCCTGAAAGCGGGGGACAAATTCAGGCTCGACACGCCCGGCGGCGGCGGCCTGGGCGCCTCGGCCCAGCGCGATCCCGCGCTCGTGTTGCGCGACGTGCGGGAAGGCTATGTCACGATCGAGGGCGCGGCGCGCGATTATGGCGTCGTGATTTTGCGCGATGGCGACTTGCTCTCGGTGGATGAGGCCGCAACCGCGCGCCGACGCGCTGGCGCATGAGGAATAGGCGCGGCTCGCCGACCGTGGCATGATCGCCGCAACCGAAGCTGGGCCTCAGCGCTGCGCGGTAGGAAGAAACGAAAATATACCCAAGGGGAGAGAACAGATGAAACTGTCGGGTCAGGTCGCCATCGTCACCGGAGCGGGACGCAATATAGGCGAAGAAGTCTCCAAACTGCTCTCCTCCGAGGGCGCCAGCATTGCGGTCGTGGATCTCGACAAGGGCCGCGCTGACGCTGTCGTGGCCGATATCGTGGCCGCCGGCGGCAAGGCCAAGGCCTTCATTTGCGACGTCGCCAAGGAAGCCGACATCGAAGCGACCGTCACGGGCGTGGTGGAAGCCTTCGGGCGACTCGACATCCTCGTGAACAATGTCGCGATCTCCGACAACAAGCATATGCTCGACATCACGACCGAAGAGTGGAACCGCACCATTGCGATCACGCTCACCGCGCCCTTCCTGTTCGGCAAACACGCCGCCAAGGCGATGATCAAGGCCGACAACGGCGGCAAGATCGTCAACGTCAGCTCGACATCGGGTTACTATGGCCGCAACCGCGCCGTGGCCTACACGGCCGCCAAGGGCGGCGTCGTCAACTTGACCCGCTCGATGGCGATCCAGCTTGCGCCGCATAACATCCGCGTCAACAGCGTCGTGCCCAACAAGATCGGCTCGCCGGTCGGCAAGGCGGAGTTCGACCCGACGCGCCCTGTCGTCAATCTTCGCAAACGTCCGGGAATTCCGATCGATCTGGCCCGCGCGATCCTGTTTCTCGTTTCCGACGACTCTGATTTCATCGTCGGCACGGATCTGTTCGTCGACGGCGGCTGCTCGGCTTTGATGCCCGGTAACGAATAAGCCCATGGGGCCGTCCTGTCTGGCGCCGCGGCGCCCGACGGACGTCCCCGTCCCGGCGGATTGTCGCGCTTCGCTCCATTAGAATGCCGGGCTATAAGGATTCGAGCCCGGGTGAACGGGTCCCGAGAAAAGCCCCAGGAGTGAACGCCCATGTGCACGTCCATCCTCGACGATCCAGCAGCCCTCGCCGAGACGATCGCGGATTCTGGCGCCGCATCGACGCCTGCAGACGAGAGCGTTGTCGCCGATCTCGTCACCGCCAACCGCATCCTCTTCCGGGAAGGCGTGCTGGACGCTTTCGGCCACGTCAGCGTGCGTCATGACAAGCATCCAGACCGCTTTCTGCTCGCCCGCAACATGGCCCCGGCGCTGGTCACGAAGGACGATATCGTCACGTTCGATTTTGACGGACGCGCCCTGGACGCAAATGGGCGCGGCGTTTACCTCGAGCGTTTCATTCACGCCGAAATCTACCGCGCGCGGCCTGACGTCATGGCCGTCGTGCACAGCCATTCCGCCTCCGTCGTGCCATTCGGAATCGTGCAGGGCCTGCCCTTCCGCGCCGTCTGCCACATGGGCGGATTCATCGGCGTCTGCGCGCCGGTCTTTGAGATCCGCGATGTCGCGGGTGACGAAACCGATCTTCTCATCCGCAACGGCATGCTGGGCGCCGCGCTGGCGCAATCGCTCGGCGACGGAAATGTGGTGCTGATGCGCGGCCATGGCTCAACGGTCGTCGGTGACCGGCTTCGCCAGGTTGTGTTTCGCGCCGTCTACACGGAAACCAACGCGAAACTGCAATCCGAAGCGCTGCGGCTTGGGCCGATCACCTATCTCAGCGCAGGTGAAGCCCGCACAACGGCGCGCGTCATCGACATGCAGGTGGATCGCGCCTGGGATCTGTGGAAAATGCAGACCGAAGGCAAGGTCTGAAGCTAAACGGGACAGGGTTCGGGAGCGAGATTCATGCGTATCTGCAGGTTTGACGGCGACAGGTTTGGTCTGGTCGAGGGCAATGACGTACGCGACGTCACCTCTGCCTTCGCTTCGCTGTCGCAACAGTCCTATCCGTTTCCGCGCACCGATCAGATGATCGCGAACCTCGCCACCCTGCGACCCGCCATCGAAGCCGCCGCCAGGAACGCGCCCGTGCTGGCGCTCGACAGCCTGAAACTGCTCAGCCCCATCGCCAATCCCGGCAAGATCGTCGCCGCGCCGGTGAACTACAAGAAGCACCTCGACGAAGCGCGCGGCGACGCGGAGATCCACCACCAGAATCAGGTCGGCGAGATACAGCGCGTCGGCCTGTTCCTCAAGGCGACGAGTTCGGTCGTGGGCTGCGGCGAAGGCGTCGCAATGCGCCATATGGATCGCCGCAACGACCATGAGATCGAACTCGCGGTCGTCATCGGCGAGACCGCGGACCGCGTCAGCCATGACGACGCGCTGAACTATGTAGCGGGCTATTGCATCGGCCTCGACATGACGATCCGCGGCCCCGAAGAGCGCAGCCTGCGCAAGTCGGTCGACACATTTACGGTTCTGGGCCCCTATTTCGTCACTGCGGACGAAATAGGCGATCCGGCCGGGCTTGATCTCGAGCTGACGGTCGACGGCGAGAAACGCCAGCTGGCCAATACGCGCGACCTCATTCTCGACGTGAAGACGCTGATTTCTTGGGCGTCGTCCTTCTATACGCTGCATCCAGGCGACGTGATCCTCACGGGCACTCCGGAGGGCGTCGGCCCGGTGCTTCCGGGCAACACGATCCGCGCCACCATCGCCAGGATCGGCACGATGGAAGTCGCGGTTCGTCAGCTGCCGCCGCGCTGATCTTCAGCCGGCGAAGCGCGGGAACAGGGCCAGCGCGCTGTCCCGCTCGACGCTCTGGAAAATTCCACCGCCAAGCTCAGGCATGATCCGCATGTCGGCGATCTGATCGTCGACATAGCTGCGGTCGATATACGGCCAGTCGCTGCCGAACATGATGTGCGACGGCGATGTCACCCGGGTCAGGGCCGCCATGGCGGCGCGCGACCCTGAAATGGCCGTGTCGAAATAGAACTGACCGACATAGGGAGCGGTCCCCTCCGGCACCCGAGTGCTGAAGGCCGGCGATTGCGGATCCTGCTCCTCCATCAGCCGCAGGCGCAGCGAAAGATACGGCGCGGCTCCGCCCGCGTGGGCCAAAATCCACCTGATATTCGGGTATTTCTTCATGACCTCATTATAGATCAGGTTCGCGGCGATGCGCGTCGTCTCGAATGGATACTCGACGATCGCGGCCCACAATTTCAGCTCCAGCTCGTCGATGAACTTCGGCCGGGCAGGATGAACGAAGACCGCGCATTTTCGCCTGTCCAGCTCCGCATAGAGCGCATCTCCGCGCGGATCGCCCAGGTACACCCCGTTCTGGTTCGTCATCAGGATGACGCCATCCGCCCTCAGCGTGTCCATCGAATAGGCCAGCTGCTTCAGCGAACCGTCGATATCGGGAAAAGGCAGCGGCGCGAAAAACCCGAGTTGGCGGGGCGCGCTCTGGGCGAAACGCGCCAGGCCTTCATTTGTGGTTTCGCAGAGGTAGCGGGCATTGGCGTCATCTCCGTGGTGAACGCCCGCGACCGAAAGCGGATTGACGACGGCGGCTTCGATGCCGAACCCGCCCATCGCCTCGATCGCCTCTCTCGGGTCGCTGTTCTTGCGCAGCGGCCTGGACGGGTCGGCCGCCCCGGAACGCACCAGCGCGCGCTCATATTCGGGCAGAACGCAATGATGATGCACATCTATGAGCCGCAATCCCTCGCCGGGCCGCTTTGCATCCGTCATGCCGTTTCCCCCGTTCTGACGTTTCTTGCCGCACAGAATGATCTCAATCGCGGCCCCGCGCAACGAGAGGCGGGACGCAGAGCGTCATCAGCCCGTCATGAAACTGTAATCAAAACGGCGGCACTGCCTGTTTAGCTGCCGGAATGGATCTGGCGGTGCTAGACTGGGCTGAGCCCGACCGGACCAGGCCATGAGCTGGAGGCTGTCAATCTGATGCAGGATCGTGAAATCGAACTCAAGTTCCTCCTGCCAGAGACTGCCGCCGGACGGCTGCACGAATTGCCGGCGCTTTCCGGCGCGATCGAGGCGGAGCGTCTCCAGCAGACCACCACCTATTTCGACACCCCCGCCTTCGCTCTCGACCAGAAGGGACTTGTGTGCCGCATCCGCGCGATCGATGGAAAGCGCCTGCAGACCATAAAGGCTTCATCTTCGAGCGGCATTGCGCGTCATGAGTGGGAATGCGCGATCGAGGGCGACCGGCCGCAACTGGACCTGCTGCCGAAAGCCCGCGCCAACGCGGCTCTCCGCAAGGCCGCGATCAGCAATGCGCTGGCGCCCGTGTTCGTCACGGAAATAGAACGCAGGTCCTGGATGATCTCTCGCGGCGCGGCGCTCATCGAAGTCAGCCTCGACCGCGGCCAGATTGTTGCGCACCATTTGTCCCACGCAGTCTGCGAAGTGGAGATCGAACTGAAAAGCGGTTCTCCGCAAGATCTGTTCGCGTTGGCGCAAGAGCTGGCGGCGCAGGCGCCCCTGCGGCTCGACCTCAATCCAAAGAGCCGGGTCGGATATCGTCTCGCGGCAGGCCATGACGACGTCGACACCGACCCCGCTCTCCCGAAGGTCACGCCCGACATGTCGCTGGGCGACGGGTTCCGCGCGCTCTGCATGGCGTGCCTCCGGCACTTCATGATCAACGAACCCGTCCTTCGCGCGAGCCGGGAGGTCGAAGCCCTGCATCAGACGCGGACCGCAATTCGGCGACTGCGCGCCCTCCTGCGCGTCTTCGGCCGCCATGTGAAAGACGACGAGCTTGCGGAGCTGCGGGACGGATTCAAATGGCTGTCTCGCGTACTCGGCGCAGCGCGCGATCTCGACGTGATGGGCGCGCATTTCGCCGCCCACAGGAAAACCGCGCATCTCTCGGCCAATCTGGACACCAAACGCGACGTCGCCTATGCGCGCGTTTTTGAAGCCTTGGACTCTGAGCGCTTTCGAAAGCTGCTGCTCGACTTCTGCGCCTGGCTGGAAATCGGACCCTGGACCACAACCAAACCACGCAAGCGCTCGCGCGGAACGTTCGAAGACATCTGCATGCTGGAGTTCATGCGCTGGGACCGGAAGCTGCTGGCCCACAGCGCGGACATCGACGGCCTCGACCCGGAAGAGCGCCACGACATCCGCATTCGCGCCAAGAGCCTGCTCTACGTCTGCGGACTGTCACAGGGGGCTGTCCCCCGCAGTCGCCACAAGGCTTTTTCCGCCTACCAGAAGGCGTTGAAGAGGCTGCAGTCGATCCTCGGCAAGCTGAATGACGCCCATGTCGCCCGCGAGCAGCTTCGTGAAACGCTTGGCGAAGGCTCCCGACGCCAGGGCGACGCGTCGAATGCTTCGCTCGACGAGGCCGCGCGCCACGCCGTGGCGCGTCATGCCAAAAAGGAGGACCGCTTGCTGCGCGACGCCGTCGCCGCACAAGCGCAATTCGCAGCCGCGCCGCGGATCTGGGCGGACGACTAGGCCGTCGCTTGGCCTCCCGCATCGTTCCGGTCTATTCTGAAAAAAACATCAGGAAACAAGACCGGGAGGATCGAATGTTCAGGACGCCACGCACACGAGGACGCGCAGGCCTGCGAATCGGCGCAGCTCTTTGGGGCGCAACAGCCGCGCTTCTGTGCATGGTTCCGGGCTTCAATTCGCCCGTGCGCGCCCAGGGCGTGGCGGATTTCTACAAGGGCAACACGATAAACCTGATCATCGGCTTCCCGGTCGGCGGCGGTTATGACATTTACGGCCGCCTCGTGTCGCGCCATCTGGGCCGGCATATTCCCGGCAACCCGAGCGTCGTCGCCCAGAACATGATCGGAGCCGGCGGGCTCAAGGCCGCCAATTTCATGTATGGCGTCGCCCCTAAAGACGGCACGAGCCTCGGCATCATTCCGGACACGACTCCGAGCGAGGAGCTGCTCGGCACCAATGGCGTCGCCTATGTCTCGAAGAATTTCAACTGGATCGGGCGCATCAGCGCGAGCGTCAACGTGCAGGTCGTCTGGAACAAGGCCAACGTGTCGACGATCGCGGAGGCGCAGGCCAAGGAGACCGTGCAGGGCGGCAGCGGCCCGATGGCGCCCGCCGTCATCTATCCGCGCTTGCTCAACGCGCTTGCCGGCACGAAATTCAAGATGGTGACGGGCTACGGCGGCGCCGCCGAAAGCTGCCTCGCCATGGAGCGCGGCGAGATAGACGGCTGCCTCCTGGCCTGGTCCACCGTGAAAGCCGCAAAACGCGATTGGCTCGATCAAAAGAAGGCCTCGATCCTCGTGCAATGGGGTAACGAGCGTCATCCGGAACTGGCCGATATTCCCACCATGGTGGAACTCGGCAGAACCCCGGAAGACCGCGCCATTCTGGCGCTCTACGCCAGCGCCACCGAAGTCGGAAAATCCATCGTCGCGCCGCCCGGCCTGCCGGCCGAACGCGTCACGGCCTTGCGGCGCGCTTTCGACGCCATGCTGAAAGATCCGGACTATCTTGAAGAGGTGCGCAAACTCAGCCTCGATTTCGATCCGATGAGCGGCGAGCGGCTTCAGCAATATGTCGAGGACCTCAGCAAGACGCCGGCCGACATCATCGCGCGCGCCAAGGCGGTTCGCGAAGCCAAGTGACGCGGCCCGGCCAGGACAGCAAAAACATTCAAAATCGGAGCAGCCGAACGTGACGGGCAAGACAATCGAAAATGGGACTGCGGCCGACGCCTATCTGGCGGTCATGGCCGACCGCGGCGTCGACTACCTCTTCGCCAATGCCGGAACGGATTTCGCTCCGCTCATCGAGGCCCTCGCGAAGGCTGAAGTGAACGGCGGCGACTATCCGAAACCCGTCACGGTGCCGCACGAGAATGTGGCGGTCGGCATGGCGCTCGGCTACTACCTCGCGACCGGCAAACCACAGCTCGTCATGGTCCATGTCAACGTCGGCACCGCCAATGCGATCTGCGGAATCATGAACGCCTGGCGCGGCAACGTGCCGATCCTGTTCAGCGCCGGCAGAACGCCCTATTCGGAAGAAGGCGGCCTTCTGGGCCAGCGCTCCGGCGAAATTCACTGGCCGCAGGAAATGCGCGATCAGGGCTCGATGCTGCGCGAATTCGTCAAATGGGACTACGAGTTGCCCAATTCGCAAGTGATGGAATCCGCGATCGACCGCGCCATCAACATTTCGATGAGCGAACCGAAGGGTCCTGTCTACCTCACCTTGCCACGCGAGATGCTTGCCGAACCTCTGGACAGCTTCACCTATCAGTCGCCATCGCGACGCCGTACGCCCTCTGCGCCCTACCCCGATCCGCGTGCGATCGACGAAGCCGCCGAGATGATCGCCCGCGCCGAAAACCCGGTGATCATCACATCCAGCGCCGGGCGGGACGGCGGCGACGTCGCCAAGCTGGCGGCGCTGGCGGAATGTTTCGCCATCCCGGTGACGCAGCGAAAGCCGCGCTACATGTGCCTGCCGACAGAGCACGAGATGCATCTGGGCTATGACCCGGACTCATTCATCGAAAGTGCCGATCTTGTCATCGTGATGGAATGCGACGTGCCGTGGATCCCCGGCAAGAAGGCGCCGAAACCCGATTGCAAGGTCATTCACATCGCCGTCGATCCGCTGTTCTCAGCCTATCCCATCCGTGGATTCACCAGCGATCTTGGCGTCACCGGCGTCCTCTCCGGCACGCTTCCGATGCTGACCGAGGCGCTGATGTCGCGCCATGGCGCAGCGCGAGACCGCATCGAGGCGCGCCGCCGCCGTCTGGCCGAAACGCGCGCGAGCCAGCGAAAGAAATGGTCCGCGATCCTCGACAAAGGCCGCACTCAGGATCCGCTTCATCCGGCCTGGATCACGCATTGCATCAACCAGGTGAAGAGCACCGACACCGTGCTCATCAAGGAATCGCCGCTGACCTGGGAGCATCTCGACCTGAGCCTGCCCGGCACGTTCTTCTCGGCAGGCGCAGCGGGCGGACTTGGCTGGGGCCTCGGCACTGCGCTGGGCGTCAAGATGGCGCAGCGCGACAAGCTCGTCATCTGCACTGTCGGAGACGGAGCCTACATGTTTGGGAACCCGGTCCCGGCGCATTATGTCGCCAAGGCCGAGAATCTCCCGATCCTCACCATCGTGTTCAACAATCAGATGTGGGGCGCGGTGAAGCGTAACACGCGCGAGGTTTACCCGGGCGGCTACGCGGCTCGGTCAAACCGCGAACCGCTGACTTACTTCGACACGCAGCTCGCGTTCGAGAAAGCCGTCGAGACGGCTGGCGGATACGGCGAATGCGTCAGCAACCCCGCAGAGATGCCGCGCGCGCTCGAGCGCGCGCTCGACGCCATCAAGGGCGGAAATCAGGCGTTGCTGAACGTCATCTGCTCTGGCCCATGAATCACAGCGCGGCGGGCCTAGCCCGCCGCGTTCTTCTCCGTCGTTTCATGCGCCTTTCGAAAAGCGTCCGCCATGCCGCTGATGATGGCGCGCGACAAGCCGTGGCTTTCTTCCTTCGCCAGCCGGTCAAGATTGTCGATGAACCACTTCGCTTCGATCGCTCCGGACTTGATAAGTCCGTCCATCAGCAGACCATTGATGCGCAGGAGAGCCAGCGTTTCCGGGCTGATCTGATCTTTCGTCGCCATGCTGGACATCTTTCCTGAAAGCGCGTCGCCTGTTCAGGGCGCGCGCATGAACTGTTCGAGTTTGAGGGTTTGTTGGCGCCCGATCCAGATCGCATGCTCGGCGTGATCTGCAAGGTCGTCGCCGGTTTCCGGATGCAGGAAAACAGTCAGCAAGCCGTGGTTGAGCGCCAGCCAGGGAACGAGCGTGGCGAACAGCGGCTTGTCGAACGCGACCTGGAACATGGCGGACGGATGCGGGCCCACCGGCCTGTCGTGCCAGCGACCGTACAGCCCATCCGGAAACTCCGCCTCCATGCGCGCCCGAAGACGTTCCGCTTCGCCGCGCGTCTCCGGCTCAAAATAGACATGAGCGTGGTAACCATGAATGGCGTCGAGCTTCATGCTCTTCAGTTCCGTTCCCGCTGACAATTCATCCACCTTATGCCGCAATCGTCCGCAGACGCAAAGCGCTGCGCACCGGCTTGGGCATGCGCGAACCTGCGCAGGTTCCGCTTGGCGCGGAACCAACATAAGCGCCGCTCGTTTCCGGCCCGTATCAACGGTCTCGAAAGGAGAAACCCATGCGCAAGTCACTCATCATCGCTTCGGCGCTCCTCGCTTCCACTCTTTCAGGCGCAGCCTACGCCCAGGAAGGCGGCGCAGCCGCTGGCGCGGCGACCGGAGCAGTTGGCGGCGCGATAGTGGGCGGCCCTGTCGGCGCCATCGTGGGTGGCGTAGGCGGCGCTGTCGTGGGCGGCCTCGCTGACAAGCAGGAGCCGCGCTTCCGTGAATATGTCATTCGCGAAAATCGTCCCTCCTATCGCTATGCCGAAGAGGTTCGCGTCGGTGCGGTTCTCCCGTCGAGCGGCGTGACCTATTACGAAGTGCCGGACGAATACGGCGTGAAGAACTATCGCTACACCCGCGTGAATAACCGCACGGTTCTGGTTGATCCCGGCACGCGCCGGATCGTTCAGGTCATCGACTGATCAACCGATCTGAAGAGACGACCGGAGAGCCTCCGCCTTTGTGGCGGAGGCTTTTTTGCAGGCGCGCCGGGGCTTACTTCGTCCCCGTCGCCTGAACCTCGGTTTCTGCATTGAG
>JAIEQX010000092.1 GCA_019747375.1 Beijerinckiaceae bacterium
GCCATGCTTTATTCTCCAGCCTGAAGGCTCTCTGTGGCCTGCATCTCGCGCCCGGCCCTGTTCAAGGACGCGACAATGTGGCGGTTGCGCCCGCCGGGCAAGCATTTTGTCGGGACGCGCGCCGCGCTCAGGCCCTGGTGAATTTGAGCAGGAAGCGATCGCTTTCGCCAATGTCTTGAAATTTCGCACGATCCGTGTCGCCGCCACGAAAAGTCGGCGGCAGCGACCACACTCCGTGCGGATGATCCTTGGTGTCGCGCGGATTGGCCTTGGCTTCCGAGGTCCCGGCCAGCTTGAAGCCAGCCTTCTCGATCATCGCGACGGCGAAATCCTGCCTGACGTAGCCAGTCTGCTTCTGGGCGTCCTGGGTCATGTCGGCACGGCCGCGATGATCGCCGACGCCGAGGATGCCGCCGGGCTTCAGCGCCGCATGAAAGGCCCGCAGAGCGCCTTCGATTTCGTTGCGGTCGATCCAGTTGTGCAGGTTCCGGAACGTCAGGACGAAATCCGCGCTGCCGGCCGGCGCAATCTCGTGCCTGTCGGCGAAGAATTTCGACACCAGCACGCGATCGTACCGCGCCGGGTCGGCTGCGAGCTTGGCGAGAAGGCGCTTGTGATCCTCCACATAGGCGGGGGTCGCCGTCTCGACGTCTCGTCCCGCCGCGACGTAAAGCCCGCGCTCGCGCAGATAAGGCGCCAGGAACTCGAGCCAATAAGCGCCGCTGCCTGGCAGGATCTCGACCACGCGATGCTGCGGCTCGATGCCCAGAAACGCCACGGTCTCGATCGGCTTGCGCCAGGCGTCGCGCGCCCTGTTGGCGGCGCTGCGATGCGGGCTGGCCACGAAGGCCGCGAGGCTCGCCTCCTGAGCCAGCGAGACGCCGGGCCAGCAGACCATGGCGGCGGCGCCCGCCAGCAGCGTTCGGCGCGTCGTCTGCGGGCCGGGCGCCGTGCGCGCCGCGATCTTGTCGTGCTGGCTCATCGGGATCTCCATTCTGGCGCACGAGCGTAGTCCACCCGCCGGATCTGCGCCAGACGCCAAGCGCGACCCGAAAACGTCCGCCCTCCCGGACGCCCCGATGCGCCTGTCACCAAAATGAGATGGAGGTCGGCTACGTGCAGACGGGAAGCCCTGATGTCGATTCGGAGACCGAAGATGCTGGACAGGACGCATCACACGCATGTCCGCACGCTGTTCATCTCGGATCTCCATCTGGGCACGCGCGGATGCCAGGCCGAGGCGCTTCTCGATTTCATCCGCGTCTACGAAGCCGAGACGATCTTTCTTGTCGGCGACATCATCGACGGCTGGCGCCTCAAGTCTGTCTGGCATTGGCCCCAGGCGCACAACGACGTGGTGCAGAAGCTTTTCCGCAAGGTCCGCAAGGGCGCGCGCCTCATCTACGTTCCCGGCAATCACGACGAGTTCCTGCGGGACTATGCGGGGTCGACGTTCGGCGGAATCGAGATCGCCGAAGAGGCCATGCACCTCACGGCGGATGGCCGGCGGATGCTGGTGCTGCACGGGGACAAGTTCGACACGATCGTGCGCAATGCGCGCTGGCTCGCGCTGCTCGGCGACTGCGCCTATGATTTCGCGATCTGGCTGAACCGCTGGATCGCCCGCGCCCGCCGCGCTTTCGGACTGCCCTATTGGTCCTTCTCCGCCTGGAGCAAGCAGAAGGTCAAGCGCGCCGTCAATTTCATCAGCGCCTTCGAACAGGCGGTGGTGCAGGAAGCGCGCCGTCACGAGGCCGACGTCGTCATCTGCGGCCACATCCACAAGCCGACGTCATGCACGATGGATGGCGTCCTGTATCTGAACACCGGCGACTGGGTTGAAAGCAATACTGCGGTCGTGGAGCATTTCGACGGCAGGCTCGAACTGGTCTACTGGACCGACCCGTCCCTGAAGGTCCTCAAAGCCTCGAAGCCGAAGCGCCAGCCCGTGCCGGCGTGACGAAGGCCTTCCCGTCGACTGTCGAGAGATGGCTGAAGAAATTCGACGCCGTGTTGCGCATCGAAAACTGCGCCGCATAATCCCGGCATCTCGCGCGTGGAATGGCAAGCGCCGCCATGACGGCCGCGCGAAGATCTTCGCTCAGCGCGCCGCAGCCGGACTGCCCGACGACCTCTTGCGGGCCCGTGACCGGCAGGGCCGCCACCGGCGTTCCCGCCGCCATCGCCTCCAGCATGACAAGCCCGAACGTATCGGTGCGGCTGGGAAAGACGAAAACATCCGCCGACGCATAGGCGTCGGCAAGCGCGCGGCCCGCCAGCAGGCCGGCGAACACCGCCGCGGGGTAACGCTCCATCAGCCGCGCCCGCTCGGGGCCCTCTCCGACCACGACCTTGGTTCCGGGCATGTCGAGCGACAGGAAGGCCTCGATGTTCTTTTCGACTGCGACGCGTCCGACGAAAAGCGCGACGGGCCGCGGCCAGGGCCAGGTCGATGCGCCGGAGCGGAACAGATCGACATCGACGCCGCGCGTCCAGACCTGAAGCCGATCGAATCCACGGGCGCCGAGTTCGTCCGCCAGCAGGCGCGTGGCCACCAGAGTAGCGGTAGCGGGCGCATGAAAGCGCCGGAGCGCGGCATAGGTCCATGACAGCGGGACGGGCGCGCGCGCTGCGATATATTCCGGAAAGCGGGTGTGATAGCAGGTCGTGAAGGCAAGTCCCCGACGCACGCAATAACGGCGCGTCAGAAGACCGAGCGGACCTTCCGTCGCAATATGAATGGCGTCCGGGCTGATCCGCTCGATCATCCGGGCCAGGCGCCCGGGCGTTGCGAGCGCCAGCCGGATCTCCGGATAGGTGGGCGCCGGCGCGGAGAAGAACTGATCCGGCGTCAGGAGATGCATCTCGACGCCGAGCGCCGGAGCTTCCGCCATCAGGCCTTCGATGGTCCGCACGACGCCATTGACCTGGGGGCGCCAGGCGTCGCTGACGAGCAACAGGCGGCGCGGACGCCCGCATGCGCCGGCGCGCTCATGCGTCACGGGCGCCCCCGACGGCTTGTTCGATCCGTTGTCGCACGCGCTTCGCCATCGCCCTGGAATCGAGATCCGCCGAGACGGGATCGGGCTCGAGAAAAGCGATCCGGCATTCGAGATCATCCGAGCGCAGCAGCTCAAGAAGATGCGACAGCAGCGATTGGTCGCCAGTCCACGCGGCATGGGCGCCCGAATAGGAAAGCGCGACCGGATGCACGACCGTGTCGATCCGCGGCTCCGATTGGGCGAGAGTTTGGAGGACTGCGAAATGCGCGCGATGAAACGGCGCGACGCCGTCGCCGGCGGTTGTGGTTCCCTCCGGAAACACCAGGACTCTTTGTCCGCTTCTCAGGCGTTCCACGATCCTTGCATTGACCCCGCCCACCGAAGCGCGACGCGCCCGGTCGACGAAGATCGTGCGATGAAGCCGCGCCATGAAGCCGACGAACGGCCAGCTTTCGACTTCGCGCTTGGCGAGGAACGATGTGTCCACGACGCTCATGAGCGCCAGTATGTCCAGCCATGAGACATGATTGGCGATCAGCAGGGCGCGCCCCGGCAATGGGGAGTTCCCGCTGAGACTGACGCGCACGCCCAGCGACCTCAGGACCGCCGTGGAGAAAAGTCGCGAGCCCCAGTAGGCGCCCGGCCGCACGCGCAGGTGCAGCCAGTAAACCGGGGCCAGCGCCATCGCCATGACCGCGAGTGTCAGCGCCAGACTCACGCCGCGAGCCAGCGGGACCATCACGCCGAGACGCCCGCGCGTCCCCGGCCGCGATTCGTCAGCTGACGTGAAGGCGCCATATGTCATGCGGCGCGCCCGATGGGCCGGGTGAAGCGATCGCTGTAGCGCGCAGCAATTTCGTCCATGAACAGGATGGTGAAAACGTCGATCGTGCCGAACTGCCGGTCCACCACGGCGCCACGGCTGAACCGTGCGCCGACGCGCAGATACCCGCGCACCAGAGGCGGCAGCGTATCGCGGACCCGTTCGGCTTGCATCTCTCCGGCGCCGACGAGATTCGTGCAGAAGCCTCGCCCTGGGATCGGCTTGACGTCAAAGTCCGAAGTCGGCGCGGCATGATGATGCAGATAGCTCAGAGCCTCCCTGAACGGCCGGACGTCGACTCCCGGGAAGCTCGCGCATCCGAACACGATATCGATGTGATGATGCAGCGCATAAGTCCACAAGCCCTTCCAGAGCAGGTCGATGACGCGCTTCGAGCGATATTTCGGATGGACGCAGGATCTGCCGATTTCCAGGAACCTCTTGCCCGGATGAGCCCGCATCATCGGCCCCAGATCGAATTCGCCGCGGCTGTAGAATCCGAGCCGCTTCAGCGCGACGTCGTCCCGCAGCACGCGATAGCAACCCACGACTTTCGGCTTGATTCGTCCGCTCTTGCCGACATGCGTCCGGTCCATGATCAGGATATGGTCGCAGACCCTGTCGAACTTGCAGATATCCCTCCGCAACGACGAGAGCGCGGGCGACGCATGTGCGCCGCCGAGTTCATAGAACACCTTGTATCGCAGGCGCTGGGCTTTCCTGATCTCCGCCTTCGTGGTCGCGAGACGAACTTCGAACTGGCCCACGACCCCCAGACATTCGGGCAAGCCGCGCAGGTCTCGAATGGACTTGCGGATGCGAAATGCTTTCGGGATGCGAAATGCGTCGGGAAGAAAGGTCACGGGCGCGCGTCCGTGAAACCAAGCAGGAAACATCATCTGTCCATCCTGTCGCGCGCGCCTTTGAACCTCCAGGAACCTGTTGCGGCCACCCGGGTTCGACGCGCTTATGGCCACGTTACGGACCTTTGAAGAAAGTCCTGTGACGGCTCCTCGGGCGCGCGAAAGGGAGAGGCGCCGCGCCGCCGGCCTGACAGGCTCGCGCGAGCCGCGCAAATCGCCCTTTCCCTGACGGCCCATCGGCGCTATATAGTTCGAGTATATGCCGCAAACGGTCGTGATTGATGAACATCCAGGCCCTCGTCACCCTGCATCGCACCGACTCGCCGAACGTCGGACGCGACCGCATTCGATTGCTCGAGGCGGTGGCGCGTGAAGGAAGCATCTCGGCCGGGGCCCGTGCCGTGGGGCTTACCTACAAGGCCGCCTGGGACGCGCTCGACGCAATGGCGAACCTGTTCGGCCAGCCGCTCCTGCTCAAGCGGACCGGCGGAAAGACGGGCGGCGGCGCGACGCTGACGGCCACGGGCGTGCGGGTCATCGAAGCCTTTCACCGGATGGAGGCCGAACTTGGCCGCGTCATGCGGGCGCTCGAACCGGAGCTGGACGGCTCCGGCGTGACGCCGCTCGACCTCATGACAGGATTGCTGATGAAGACCAGCGCCAGAAACGCCCTGCGCGGCGTCGTCGCCCATATCGTCGCCGACGAAGTCACGGCCGAAGTCGCCATCGCGGTCTCGGAGGGCGCGATGATTCACGCGCTTGTCACGACCGGCAGCCTGCGCGAACTCGGCCTTGTGCCGGGCCGCAGCGTGGTGATCCTCATCAAGGCGTCTTTCATCATGATCTCCTCCGGAGCGCAGCCGCCCCGCGTGTCGGCGCGCAACCAGATTCCCGGAACGATCGCGCGTTGCGAAATGTCGGCCGTGAATGCGGAGATCTCCCTCGACATCGGCGGCGGAAAGACCTTGGTGGCCACCATCACGGCGCAGAGCGCCAAAGACCTCGGGCTGGCGCCGGGAAAGCCCGCCTGCGCGATCTTCGACGCGTCGCACGTCATACTCGCCATCGACTGACCGGAAGGAAACGCTCATGCGAAGGATCAGGTTTCTCTCCGCCATCGGCGGCCTGCTTCTGGCTGCAACGGGCGGAACGGCGGCGGAGGCGGGCCAGACGAATGTCGCGGTGGCGGCCAATTTCACGGAAGCCGCCAGAGAAATCGGCGCGGCCTTCAAGAAGAGGACCGGACATGAAGCCGTGCTGAGCTTCGGCTCGTCCGGCCAGCTCTATACGCAAATCACCCAGGACGCCCCGTTCCAGATCATGCTGTCGGCCGATGAAGACCGCCCCGGAAAGCTCGTGCGGGACGGACTCGCGGTCCCGGGGAGCCGGTTCACCTACGCGGTCGGCAAGCTGGTCCTGTGGAGCAGGACGATCGATGTCGTAAAGGGCGAGGAAACCCTGAAGTCGGGCGCCTTCAACAAGATCTCGATCGCCAACCCGACCGCCGCGCCCTATGGCGCCGCCGCCATCGAGGTCATGAAGGCGCTCGGGATCTACGATCGCCTGCAGCCGAAGATCGTGCAGGGAAACAGCATCGCGCAGGCGTTCCAGTTCATCGACACCACGAATGCGGAACTCGGTTTTGTCGCGCTCTCGCAGCTCGCCGGTAACGCCTCGGGCTCACGCTGGCTCGCGCCCCAGCACCTTTACACGCCCATCCGGCAGGATGCGGTGCTGCTGAAGAAGGCCGAGACGCATGACGCCGCAGTCGCATTCATGACGTTCCTGAAAAGCCCCGAAGCCCGCGCGATCATCCAGAAGTTCGGCTACGCCATCGACGGCGCGAGCTGACGCGATGAAGAGGTTTTTCGCGCCATGAGCTTTCTGCCGCCGGATACCTGGACAGCGGTGCGACTGACAGTCGAACTCGCGGCCATCACCACCTTCATCCTGCTGATCGTCGGCACTCCGCTCGCCTGGTGGCTGGCGCGCACGAATGTCTGGTGGAAGGAGGGCGTCGCCACCGTGGTGGCGCTGCCCATCGTGCTTCCGCCCACCGTTCTTGGCTTCTACCTTCTTGTCGCGCTCGGGCCGCAGGGCCCTGGCGGACAATTGGCGAGCCTGTGGGGCGCGCGCACCATGGCGTTCACCTTCGAGGGGCTGGTGATCGGGTCCGTCATTTACTCGATGCCCTTCGTGGTGCAGCCCATCCGCAATGCGTTCGAGGCCATGGGCGAGCGGCCGCTTGAAGTCGCCGCGACGCTGCGGGCTTCGCCCCTGCGGGCGTTCTGGACCGTCGCTGTGCCGCTGGCGCGTCCAGGCTTCCTGACCGGCGCCGTTCTGGGCTTTGCCCACACGGTCGGCGAGTTCGGCGTCGTGCTGATGATCGGCGGAAATATTCCGGGCCAGACCAAGGTGCTGTCGGTGGCGATCTACGATTATGTGGAGACGAGCCAATGGCGCGAGGCCAGCATTCTGGCGGGCGGCATGGTGATCTTCGCCTTTACGGTCATTCTCGCCATGACGCTGATCGAAAAGCGCGTCGCGCGGGTGGGCGCATGAGCGCGGGCGGCGGTAACGAGATCCACGCGTCCTTTCGCGGCGCGGTCGGGCGCTTCGATCTCGACGTCGCCTTTCAGGCCCCGTCGAGCGGCGTGACGGCGTTGTTCGGCCCCTCGGGCTGCGGCAAGACGACGGTGCTGCGCTGCCTGGCGGGCCTACATCGCATGGCGCAAGGAACATGCATCGTCGGTGGCGAGGTGTGGCAGGACGAAAGTCGCTTCACGCCTGCGCACAAGCGCCCCATCGGTTATGTTTTTCAGGAAGCGAGCCTGTTCCAGCATCTGTCGGTGCGCCGCAATCTGCTCTACGGAGCCCGCGCCTCTGCGACGAGGGAAGGCGCCGGCGCCATCGCGTTCGGCGAGGTCGTCGATCTTCTGGGCCTTGCGGCTCTGCTCGACAGGGCGCCGGAGAAATTGTCGGGCGGCGAGCGCCAGCGCGTCGCGATCGGACGGGCGCTGCTGTCGCAGCCGCGCGTTCTGCTGATGGACGAACCTCTCTCGGCGCTCGACCGCAACACCAAGGACGAGATCCTGCCGTTTCTCGAGCGGCTGCATGCGACGCTGTCCTTGCCGGTCATCTATATCAGCCATGATCTCGGCGAGGTGGAGCGTCTGGCCGACACGCTCGTCCTGATGGAGCAAGGTCGGGTGATCGCATCGGGTCGCTTCGTCGATCTCCAACGCGATCTTTCGCTGCCCTTGATCGCCGCGCGTGACGCCTCGGCCCGGCTCGAAGCCGTGGTGCGCGCCTACGATCCGGCATATGGCTTGTTGAGCCTGGATGTGGATGGCGGTCGGATGATCGCGCATGGAAAGGCGGCCGCAGCCGGCAGCCGGCAATTTCTGCGCGTGCGCGCGACCGACGTCAGCCTGACCCGGCAGGCCCCGCAGGCGACGAGCATCCTCAACATTCTCGCAGCGCGCATTCTCGCGTCGCAGGCGCATGGCCATGACATGAATGTGGTGCTGGGACTGGGCCCGGAGGGCGAAGGCGCGAGGATTGTCGCCCGGATCACGCGCAAATCCTGGGACGATCTCGGATTGAGCGATGGGCTCGGCGTTCTGGCGCAGGTGAAATCCGTCAGCGCGTTCGCGTTCGGTCAAGCCAATCCGTGAGGGGACGCCGCCGGAAAGGCAACCACCAGCCGCACCACTTCGCCGCGTTGGAGCCGATCGAAGCCCTCGTTGATCTCGTCGAGCGAAATCACGCCGCTGAGCAATCGGTCGACCGGCAACCGTCCGGCCTTGTAGAGCGCGATATAGCGCGGGACGTCGCGAAGGGGCACGCATGTCCCGATATAGCTGCCCTTCAAGGTGCGCTCTTCAGCCACCAGGCTGACGATGTTCACCGCCAGCGCGGCCTCCGGAGGCGGCAGGCCGGCCGTCACCGTCGTGCCGCCGCGTCGCGTCATGCGATAGGCGGCATCGAGCGCCCGCGCCGATCCGGCGAACTCGAAGGCGACATCCACGCCTCCACCCGTCAGGGCGCGCACCTGCTCGACCGCGTCCGCCTCCCGCGCGTTGATCGCCGCGGTGGCGCCGAGCGTCCGCGCCAGGGCCAGCTT
The DNA here is from genome assembly GCA_019747375.1 of Beijerinckiaceae bacterium. Classification (GTDB taxonomy): domain Bacteria; phylum Pseudomonadota; class Alphaproteobacteria; order Rhizobiales; family Beijerinckiaceae; genus Terripilifer. The sequence goes on from JAIEQX010000092.1 coordinate 8,815, forward strand.
CTCATCCGAGAGATCCACCGCCACGATGGAGCCCGCGCCGGACGCGACGGCTCCCAGCAAGGCTGAAAGCCCGACGCCCCCAAGCCCGACGATCGCGACGCTCTGCCCGGCCTGCACCTTCGCGGTATTGATCACCGCGCCGACGCCCGTGAGCACCGCGCAGCCGAACAGGGCGACTTCCGCGAGCGGCACGTCGGGATCGACCTTGACGAGCGAGCGTCGCGACACGACGGCATGATCGGCGAAAGCCGAACAGCCGAGATGATGATGGACCGGCTCGTCGCAGAAAAACAGCCTGATGGCGCCCGACAGAAGCGTGCCCTTGCCGTTGGCCGCCGCGCCGGGCTCGCAGAGCGCCGGCCGCCCCTCCGCGCACGGCAGGCAATGGCCGCAACTCGGCATGAAGACCATGACAACGTGATCGCCGATTTCGAGATCCGCGACATCGGGACCAAGCGCCGCCACCACGCCGGCGGCTTCGTGGCCGATCGCCATGGGCGTCGGGCGCGGCCGGTCTCCGTTGATGACGGAAAGGTCGGAATGGCACAGGCCCGCCGCGGCGATCCGCACCAGGACCTCGCCGGGTCCCGGCGCCGCGAGTTCGATCTCCTCGATCCGAAGCGGCCGGCTCGCCGCATAAGGAAGGCTCGCGCCACGCTCGTGGAGAATCGCGGCTTTGATCTTCATCTGGCTGTCCTCGCGTCCGGCGCCCTCGTCGCGCCGCGTCCAGATGAGACGCTTCAAGCCGCCCGCGCAAGGGAGTTGGCCGCGGGACGTTTGTCGGGCGTCGCCAAACATGCCATCATATTCAGATATAAGCATGCTTGGAGGAAACCATGAACAGACGCGAATTCCTGAGCACGTTTGCGGCCGCCTGCGCGGTCGGCTCCATGACGCCGGCCCATGCCGCGCAGGAGAGCCTGACGACGCTCTCGGACGGCAGCTTCGCGCTTCCGGTCAACATGCTGAGCAGCAGCGCCGATCCGGCGCGCGTGCGCGCCGCGCTGGAAGCGGCCGGCCTGTCGGCGACGGAACACCGGAATCCCCTCAACGTCTCGGTCCTGACGCGCGGCGACGACGTCGTGATCTTCGATTGCGGCGCGGGACCGAACTTCATGGACGGCGCCGGCAAGCTCGCTGAAAATCTCGCCAAGGCCGGCATTGCGCCCGAGAAGGTGAAGCATGTCCTCTTCACCCATGCGCATCCCGACCACCTCTGGGGCGCCCTGGACGATTTCGGCACGCCGGCCTTTCCGGAAGCCACCTACCATATGGCCGCCGCAGAGCGGGATTTCTGGATGTCGCCGGAGGTTTTCAGACAGATGCCGGAAGACCGGCAGGCCTTCGCGGCCGGCGCGCAGCGCAATCTCAAGGAACTCGGATCGGTCCTGAAGGTCTTCAAACCCGGGGCGGAAATTCTGCCCGGCGTTGCGGCTTTCGAAACCGGCGGCCACACGCCCGGGCACGTTTCCTTCGAAGTGCGCGTCGGGTCCGAGAGCCTGATGGTGCTGGGCGACGCACTGACTCATCCGGTGATCTCCTTCCAGCATCCCGATTGGCGCGGCGGCTTCGACCAGGAACCGGATCGCGCCATCGCGACGCGGCGGAGGCTGCTCGACAAGCTGGCGACCGAGCGCAACCGGATCGTCGGCTACCATCTGCCGGGCGGCGGCGTCGGCAGGGTCGAGAAGAGCGGCTCGGCCTATCGCTTCGTCCCGGCCTGAGCCGCGCTGCCGGTTGACGCAGATCAATTACATTCAAAAGATCGCATGTGAAGCTCCCTGCATGTTCAAGGGAGGCATTCCATGTCCACCGCAACATTCGATCACGCGCGGGCGCACTCCGCCGCCCGCATAGACTGGACGCCCTATCTGATCGGCGCCGGCATCGGCGTCCTGAGCTGGATCGTCTTCGTCGTCGTCAACAATCCGATCGGCATCACCACGGCCCTCTCGCAGGTCTCGGGCGCTGTGGCGACGCCGGTGCTCGGCGCCGATGCCGTAGCGGCCAACAAATACTGGGCCAAGAACGCCTTCAAACTCGACTACGGCACGTTGTTTCTGGTCGGCACATTGTTCGGCGGGTTCCTTTCGGCGCTGATGGCCGGAACGCTCCGGGCCGAAAGCGTCCCGACGGTCTGGGCTGAACGCTTCGGCCCGTCGGTGGCCAAGCGTTATGCGGTCGCGTTCCTGGGCGGGATCATCGCCATGTTCGGCGCACGACTCGCCAATGGCTGCACCAGCGGCAACGGCATCACGGGCGGGTTGCAGCTGGCGTTGAGCGGCTGGGTCTTTCTCGCCGTCATGTTCCCGGTCGGCATCGCCACCGCGTTCCTTCTGTTCCGTCCCCGTTCAGCCTGAGGGAGAACGTCATGTTTCCTGTCACCGGAACCGCAGCTCTCGTTCTCGCGGTCGTGTTCGGCGCGGCGTTCGGCTTCCTGCTGCACCGCGGGCGCGTCGCCGATTACAACACCATCGTGCGCCAGTTCCTCTTCCAGGATTTCACCGTCCTGAAGATCATGCTCACCGCCATCATTGTCGGGGGCGTCGGAGTGTTCGCGCTGGTCCAGGCCGGCCATGCGCAATTCCACATCAAGCCGGCGGATCTCCTCGCCATCACGCTTGGAGCCGCATTGTTCGGGGTCGGCATGGTGCTGTACGGCTATTGCCCCGGGACAGCTCTGGCGGCCATCGGCGGCGGCAGCCTGCATGCGCTGGTCGGAGCGCTGGGCATGTTGCTCGGCGGCATCCTGTATGCGCTGAGTTTCGACTGGGTGTCAGCCAACATTCTCCCGGTGGGCGCCATGGGGAAGGTGCAGCTGACGCAGGTGTTCGGCCTAGGCGCCCCCGCGATCTTCATCGCCCTGATCGCGATCGCGCTGGGCTTTTTCGCCATTCTCGAGATGACCGCGAGGCGCCGCGCCTGACCGCCTATTCGGCCGGCGCATCCTGCGCGCCGCTCCAGCGACGAAACCGGTTCGCGACAATGTCGCGGACCGAGCCCTCGACCAGGAACACGAGGCCGAGGCGCGCTCCCAGCATCATGCCGGTCACGGCGATCGGCCAGCTGATGGCGAGCAAAGATCCCGCCGTCACGCCCTGCCCGATCGTGCAGCCGCCCGCGAGCCCGCCCCCACCCCCCACCAGGACGGC
>JAIEQX010000252.1 GCA_019747375.1 Beijerinckiaceae bacterium
CGCCGTTTCGCGGAAAGCCGCGCGCATGCCGCCGGCCTGATCTGGTGCCCAAGCGCCGCGGCATAAAGAGCGCCGCGGCATAAGGAGCGCCGCGGCTGACGACTTCGCATACTGAACGCGCAGCGACGCAGGCCGCCCGAGGGCAAGCTCGCCAAACAACAGATTGGCCGCATCGCGCAGCTTCTCTACCATTGCGTCGGCGCCCGGTGAGGCGCGGCGCATCGGGAGGCTGGAGTGGCGGGCGAATTTCTTTCAGCGCGAGACATCCGGCTCGACGATCGCGTCGCCATCGTGACGGGCGCGGCGCGCGGCATTGGCCGCGCCATTGCGCATGCCCTGGCGCGCGCGGGCGCGCATGTGATCTATGCGGATATCGAAGGCGGCGCGACGGGCCTCGCCACGCGTGAAGTGGCGGGCCAAAAAAACTGCGGCCGCGTGCTCGGCATGTCCTGCGACATCACGAAAGGCGACGATTGCCGCCGCACGGCGGAAGAAGCCGTACGGCTTTTCGGCCGTCTCGACATTCTCGTCAACAATGCCGGCAAGGGGCCGGTGCATCTTGAAAACGCTCCCGCCACGCGGTCGATGAAATTCTGGGAGGCGGACGCCGACGCCTGGCGCGACGTCATTTCCACCAATGTGGCGGGCACGTTCCTGATGTCGCATCATGCTGCTCCGCATCTGATCCGCAGCGGCGCGCGCGGGCGCATCATCAACGTCACCACCAGCCTCGCCACCATGCAGCGACGCGAAAATTCGCCCTATGGCGTCAGCAAGGTCGCCATCGAAGCCGAGACGCTGATCTGGTCGAAGGATCTCGAAGGCACGGGCGTCACCTGCAACAGCGTGTTGCCGGGAGGCGCGACCGACACGGATTTCGTCAGCGCGCCAACGCGTGCGCAGATGCGCGCCAGCGGCCGCGTCATTCTGCAGCCCGACATCATCGCGCCGCCCGTTCTCTGGCTGGCGTCCGATCATGCGGCCGGCGTCACGGGCGCGCGCTTCGTCGGAAACATGTGGGACGAGACGCTGCCGCTCGCGCAGGCCGCGCAAGGCGCGCGCGAACCGCCAGTTCTTCGCGAGAGCTGAAATCAGGCGAGCGCCGGCTGCACGCTGGCGGCGGCTGCGGTCAACACCGGAAGAATGTCGCGCAGCAGGTCGTCGCGCGAAATGCGGCCCGCCTGCGCGCTCACGTTCATCGCCGCCACCACCTGGCCGGACGCGTTGCGCACCGGTACGGCGATCGAGCGCAATCCGATTTCCAGTTCTTCGTCCACCAGCGAATAACCGCGCGTCCGCACCTCGTCGAGAATGGCGAGCAGCGCCTGCGCGTCCGTCACCGTATGGGGCGTCAGCTTCTGCGGGCGGATGCGGGCGATGAGTTCGGCGGCCCGCTCGCGCGGCTCGAAGGCGAGCAGTACGCGCCCGAGCGACGAGCAATAGGCGGGCAGACGGCTGCCGGTGGAAAGTCCCACCGACATGATGCGCCGCGTCGCCGCGCGCGCCACATAGACGATCTCGGGACCGTCGAGAATCGCAGCAGATGATGATTCGTTGGTCTTCTCGCTCACCATTTCGAGCGTCGGCTGGATCGCGCGGGGCAGGGGCGTGGCGGACAGATAGGCGTAGCCCAGCGACAGCACGCTCGGCGTCAGCATGAAATGCTTGCCGTCGTTCGACACATAGCCGAGGGCCTGCAGGGTCAGGAGCGAGCGTCGCACGGTGGCGCGCGGCAGGTCCGTCGCCTTGGCGATATCGGCGAGCGTCAGCCTCTCGCGCCCTTGCCCGAATGCCCGGATGACCGCGAGCCCGCGCGCCAGGGCGGAAATGAACGAGGGGTCCTGCGGCGTGATCGGCGCGGGCGAGGAAGCGTTCATCGCGGGAAGAATGTTCATCGCCGGAGGAGTGTCCATGGCGGGTTGACGCCGCGCTTGAAGAGGATCCGGAACCCGACCGTCCTGACGGTCGCCCGGCGAATGTTCGCACGCAGGCGTCTTGTTCGCAATACGCACAATTCATGAGGCGTTACGCCTGCGCCGCAGCTTGCCGCCAGAGGGCAGGGGCGCTTAGCTGCCCTCATGGGCATGAACGCCATGCATGGACCGGACGAAACTTGTCAGTTGCCTTGGGCGCAGGCATTCGCTTGGCTCGGGGCCACCGGCATGCGCCGTTGGTCCGCCTTGACCGTGCGGACACGCGGGGTAGGTTGCCCGGCGCATCATGCGGCCAGTTGAATGAATTGAGACCCAGCCCCATCCGGGCCCAAGGGTTTTCAGGGAGGACATTATGCTTCGCAGACACATCCTGAAGCGGATCGCCGGCGCCGGCGCCGGTCTCGCCCTTGCGGCCCTGCCGGGCCTTTCCGCCCCGGCTCTGGCGCAGGAGACCGTGAAGATCGGTCTCGTCCTGCCGATGACGGGCGCTTCCGCCTCCACAGGCCGCCAGATCGAAGCCGCCGCGCGTCTCTACATGTCGCAGAACGGCAACAAGGTCGCGGGCAAGACCATCGAACTGATCGTCAAGGACGACACCGGCGCGGCCGACCAGACCAAGCGGCTGGCCACCGAGCTCATCGTCAACGACAAGGTCGCGGTGATCGCGGGCTTCGGCCTCACCCCGCTGGCGCTGGCGGTCGGCCCCGTCGCCACCCAGGCCAAGGTTCCCGCCGTCATCATGGCGGCCGGCACGTCCATGATCGTCGAGCGCTCGCCCTTCTTCGTGCGCACCAGCTTCACGCTGCCGCAGAACACGACCCCGATGGCCGAGTGGAGCGCCAAGAACGGCATCAAGAAGGTCGTCACCCTGGTGTCCGACTACGGCCCCGGCCTCGACGCCGAAAAGGCCTTCAAGGCCAAGTTCGAAGCTGACGGCGGCGAAGTGCTGGCCCAGCTGCGCGCCCCGCTGATGAACCCCGAATTCGCCGCCTTCCTGCAGCGCGCCAAGGATCTGAAGCCCGACGCGCTCTTCCTCTTCGTGCCGTCAGGACAGGGCGCGAGCCTGATGAAGCAGGTCAACGAGCGCGAGCTCGCCAAGGCCGGCATCAAGATCATCGGCACCGGCGACGTGACCGACGACGACCAGATCAACGGCATGGGCGACGCGCTGATCGGCATGATCACGTCGCACAATTACTCGGCCGCCCACGATTCGCCCGAGAACAAGGCCTTCGTTGCGGCCTTCCTCAAGGCCAACAACAACATGCGTCCGAACTTCATGGCGGTCGGCGGGTACGACGGCATGCACCTGATCTACAAGGCGCTGGAAAAGACCAGTGGCGCGACCGATGGCGCCAAGCTGGTCGAGGCCATGAAGGGCATGGCCTGGACGAGCCCGCGCGGCCCGATGTCGATCGATCCGCAGACGCGCGACGTCGTCCAGAACGTCTATATCCGCGAAGTGAAGAAGGTCGACGGCCAGCTCTGGAACGTCGAATTCGCCACCATCGCGAACGTCAAGGACAACACCCACCCGACCAAGTAAGGTCGGACGTCGGCACGGAAGTCGGAGGCCGGGCCTCCGACTTTTTTCGTCCTGCGGACGAGGCCCGCGCGGCGCGGCGCATAAACTGGAGACGGGCGTGCTCACCATTCTGTTCGACGGCGTCGCCTACGGCATGTTGCTGTTCATCCTCGCTGTCGGCCTTTGCGTGACGCTGGGCCTGATGAATTTCATCAATCTCGCGCACGGCGCCTTCGCGATGGCGGGCGGCTATCTCACCATCACGCTGATGCAGCGCGCCGGCGTGCCGTTCCTGCTCTGCCTGCCGGCGGCCTTCATCTTCAGCGCTTTTCTCGGGCTCATCCTCGAGCGCACGCTCTATCGTCATCTCTACGACAAGACGCATCTCGACCAGGTGCTCTTCTCCATCGGTCTCGTCTTCATGGCCATGGCCATGGTCGACTACGCCTATGGCGCCAACCAGCAGATCGTCGACCTGCCGTCCTACCTCACGGGCCGGCTGAACTTCCTCGGCGCGTCGATCGGCGTCTATCGCCTGTTCGTCATCGTCATCTGCGGACTTCTCGCGCTCGGCCTGCAGCTCATCCTGACCCGCACGCGCTTCGGCAGCCGCCTGCGCGCCGCGGTGGACGACGGCCGCGTCGCGCGCGGCATGGGGATCGACGTCACCTCGATCTTCGCCGTCACCTTCGCGGTCGGCTCCGGCCTTGCGGGTCTGGGCGGCGCGCTCGGCACCGGCATCATCAGCTTCGATCCGACCTTCCCGTTGAAATACATGATCTACTTCCTGATCGTGATTTCGGTCGGCGGCACCACCACGATCACCGGCCCGTTCCTCGCCTCGATCCTGCTCGGCGTCGCGGACGTGCTCGGCAAATATTACGTGCCGGCCGTCGGCGGTTTCATCATCTACACGATCATGGTTCTCGTGCTGATCCTTCGGCCGCAGGGCCTGTTCGCGCGCGGCCCGGCCCGCTGAGGCGCTCATGACCGACCAGACGATCTCCACCAAACCCTCGCCGGAAGCCATTGCGGCGCGCTCCGTCCTGCTCGGCCGCGCGCGCTGGGGCTGGCCCGAGATCGCCTTCTGGGCGATCGCCGTGGCGCTCTATTTCCTGATGCCCACCAAGCTGATGCTGCTCAGCGAGATCGCCATCCTGGGCCTGCTGGCCCTGTCGATCGATCTGGTGCTCGGCTTCGCCGGCATTGTCACGCTGGGGCAGGGCGCCTTCTTCGGCATCGGGGCCTACACGGCCGGCCTGCTGGCGCGCTACGGCATGGGCGAAGCCCCTTGGAGCGACCCGCTGCTTGGCCTGCTGATCTCGGGCGGCGTCGCCGCGGCGCTCGGCTTCGTCACCAGCTTCCTGGTGCTGCGCGGCAGCGATCTCACGCGCCTGATGGTGACGCTGGGCGTCGCTCTCATCGTCGAGGAACTCGTCAACCAGATGAAATGGCTGACCGGCGGGTCTGACGGCCTGCAGGGCGTCATGCCCTCGGCCGTGATGGGCGTGTGGGAGTTCGATCTCTACGGCAAGACCGCCTACGTCTATTCGCTGACGGTGCTGTTCGTGCTCTTCGTCATCGCGCGCCGCATCGTCAAATCGCCCTTCGGCCTGTCGCTTCTCGCCATCAAGGGCAATCCGCTGCGCACGCGCGCCATCGGCATGCCGGTGAACGGCCGGCTCGTGCTCATCTACACGATCGCGGCCTTCTACGCGGGCGTCGCCGGCGGCCTCGTGGCGCAGACGACGCAATTCGCCTCGCCCGATTACGTCGCCTTCCACCGCTCCGCCGATGCGCTGCTGATGCTCGTGTTCGGCGGCGCCGGCCACCTCTACGGCGGGTTGATCGGCTCCGTCATCTTCCGCGTCATGCAGGACGTGCTCGGCAATATCACGCCGCAATACTGGCAGTTCTGGCTCGGCATGATGCTGGTGCTGCTGGTTCTGTTCATCCGCGGCGGCATCATCGGCCTGCTCATGAAGATGCGCGGCCGCATCATGCGCAACAGGGGACCCTCGGCATGAACGCGGCCGCGCCCATCGTGCTTGAATCGCGCCAGTTGCTGAAGCAGTTCGGCGGCATCACGGCGACCGACCATGTCGATTTCACCTTGCGCGAAGGCGCGCGCCACGCGCTCATCGGCCCCAACGGCGCCGGCAAGACGACCTTCGTCAACCTGCTGTCGGGCGTGCTCACCCCCACCTCCGGGTCGATCTTCCTGGGCGGTCGCGACATCACGAAATGGTCGGCCCGGCGCCGCGCCCATGCGGGCCTCGCGCGCACCTTCCAGATCAATCAGCTCTTCGCCGATCTCACGCCCGTCGAGACCCTGATGCTGACCATCGCGGAGCGCGAGAACGCCGCATGGTCCTGGTTCCGGCCCGTCGGCGCCCGCACCGATTTCGTCGACGAGGCGGTCGAACTCCTGACCACGCTGGGCATCGCCGACATCGCGCATCTGCGCGTCGGCGAACTCGCCTATGGCAAGCAGCGCCTTCTCGAAATCGCCGTCGCGCTGGCGCAGAAGCCCAAGGTGCTGCTGCTCGACGAACCCGCCGCCGGCGTGCCCGAGCACGAGCGCGAGCAGATCCTCGACGTGGTGGCGGCGCTGCCGTCCTCCGTCGCGCTGATCCTCATCGAGCACGACATGCATCTTGTTTTCCGCTTCGCGAAATCCATATCGGTGCTCGTCAATGGGGCGATCTTCGTCGAAGGCGCGCCGGACGAGATCGCCAACGACCCGCGCGTGCGGCAGGTCTATCTCGGCGAAGAGGTCGTCCATGTCTGAGCTTCTCGCGCTCGAGGGAATCGCCGCCGGCTATGGCGAGGCGCAGGTCCTCGCCAACGTCTCCTTCAAGCTTCGCGAGGGCGAGGCGCTGGCGCTGCTCGGCCGCAACGGAACCGGCAAGACGACGCTGATCAACACGATCGTGGGCCTGACGCGCCGTCGCGCCGGCTCCATCTCGCTCGCCGGCCGCGACATCACGAAGCTTCGCCCCGACCAGCGCGCCGGCGCGGGCATCGGCTGGGTGCCGCAGGAGCGCAATATTTTCCGCTCGCTGACCGTCGAGGAAAACATCACCGCGGTGCTCACGCCCGGCCCCTGGAACGTCGAGCGCATCTTCGCCATGTTCCCGCGCCTCGCCGAGCGGCGCCGCAACCTTGGCACGCAATTGTCGGGCGGCGAGCAGCAGATGCTGGCGGTGGGCCGCGCGCTCGCGCTCAATCCCCGCGTCCTGCTGCTGGACGAGCCGCTCGAGGGGCTGGCCCCCATCATCGTCGACGAATTGCTGGCCGCGCTCGGCCGCCTGATCCGCGACGAGCACATGTCGGCCATCATCGTCGAGCAGAGCGCCCGCAAGATCCTGCCCCTGACCGAGCGGGCGATTATTCTGGACAGGGGCACGATCGTCCATGAAGGACCGAGTCCCGAATTGGCGGCCGATGCTGTAAGACTGGCGGCATTGCTCGGCGTCGCCGGAAAACCCGGGTCCGAGACGACCGTCGCCGCACATTGAGTTCACGGAGGAGACTTAAGAAAATGCAACGCACCAAACCGCCTTTCCGCGCCGACCATGTCGGGTCGCTCCTTCGCTCCGCCGCCCTCAAGGACGCGCGCATCAAGCACCAGCGCGGCGACATTTCGGCCTCGGACCTCAAGGCCACCGAGGATGTCGAAATCCGCAAGGTCATCGCCAAGCAGGAAGAGGTCGGCCTGAAGTCGGTCACCGACGGAGAATTCCGCCGCGCCTGGTGGCACTTCGACTTCCTCGGCGAGCTCGAGGGCGTCGAGCTGATCGACGTCGATCAGGGCATCCAGTTCTCGGGCGTGCAGACCAAGGCGCAGGCCCCGCGCGTCATGGGCCGGGTCGATTTCGCCGACCATCCGATGGTCGACCATTTCCGCTTCCTGAAGGCCAACACGAAGCAGACGCCGAAAATGACCATCCCGAGCCCGTCCATGCTGCACTATCGCGGCGGCCGGAAGATGATCAACATGGGCGTCTATCCGGAGATGGAGGGCTTCTACCACGATCTCGGACAGGCCTATCGCAAGGCCGTGAACGCTTTCGCGAAGGAAGGCTGCCGCTATCTCCAGCTGGACGATTGCAGCTTCGCCTATCTGTGCGATCCCGAGCAGCGCAAGATGCTCGCCGCCCGTGGCGACGATCCGGAGCTTCAGGGCGAGATCTACGCCGGCATGATCAATGCGGCGATCGACGGCCGTCCCGCCGACATGCAGATCACCATGCATCTCTGCCGCGGCAATTTCCGCTCGACCTTCGTGGCCTCGGGCGGCTACGAGCCGATCGCCGATCTTCTGTTCAACAAGATCAACGCCGACGGCTATTTCATGGAATGGGACAACGACCGTTCCGGCGGCTTCGAGCCCCTGCGCTTCCTGCCCAAGGGCAAGACCGTGGTGCTCGGCCTCGTCACCTCCAAGACGGGCGTGCTCGAAACCCGCGACGACCTGCTGCGCCGCATCGAGGAAGCGTCGAAATACGCGCCCCTCGACCAGCTCTGCCTCTCCCCGCAATGCGGCTTCGCCTCCACGGAAGAGGGCAATACGCTCGCTGAGGAAGAGCAATGGGCGAAACTCCGCCTCGTCGTTCAGGTGGCAGAAGAAGTCTGGGGCAAGGCCTGAGACAAACAACGGGGGCTTCGGCCCCCGTTTTCATTTGAACCCGCGGACGGATCAGAGGACTCACAGACTCGAGGCATCATGGCCGACGAGCAGGTCGCGGATATTTTGTGTCGGAGGAAACCCATAGCCGTCGCCCGGTTCGTCCATATATTTCGTTGGCCCAGATCCGCATGAAATATCCTCCGCGTAGAAAAAGAATATAATCTTATTACATGGTTATGTAGGGGCGTCCGTTATTCACGCCACCATCGTAAATCGTACCCGCACCCAGAGTTGATCAGCGGACCCCAGCACCTTATGATGTTCGCGAACCGAATGGTTGTTCGCATAGTGAACGGTTATGGCGATGGACTCGACCTGCTGACCTCGAATGGGCGGGCGATAAAATGGCGGCCCTGCTCCGCCACGAAGGGAAGGCTCGATGGCAAAATTCATGACGCTGGCCGAGGCGGTTGCGCAGAACGTGCGCGACGGCGATACGGTGGCGATGGAGGGTTTCACGCATCTGATCCCCTTCGCGGCCGGGCACGAAGTCATTCGTCAGGGCCGCAAGCATCTGACGCTGATCCGCATGACGCCCGATCTCATCTACGACCAGATGATCGGCATGGGCTGCGCCGACAAGCTCGTCTTCTCATGGGGCGGCAATCCGGGCGTCGGCTCGACGCACCGCATTCGCGACGCGGTCGAAAACCAGTGGCCCGCGCCGCTCGCCATCGAGGAACATTCGCACGCCGCCATGGCGAACGCCTATGAGGCGGGCGCCGCCAACCTGCCGTTCGCGGTCCTGCGCGGCTATATCGGCGTCGACCTGCCGAAGGTGAACCCGAAGATCAAGAGCGTCACTTGCCCCTATACGGGCGAGGTGCTGGCGACCGTGCCGGCCATCCGCCCCGATGTCGGCATCATCCATGCGGGCCGCGCCGATCGCGAAGGCAACGTGCTGCTGGAAGGCATTGTCGGCTGCCAGAAGGAAGTCGTTCTGGCCTCGAAGCGCACCATCGTGACGGTCGAGGAAATCGTCGAAAAGCTGGACGCCAAATCCTACAATTCCGTCGTGCTGCCGCACTGGACGGTCGGCGCCATCGCGCAGGTTCCGGGCGGCGCGCATCCCTCCTACGCGCAGGGCTATTACAAGCGCGACAATTCCTTCTACATTGCCTGGGACAAGCTCTCGCGCGAGCGCGAGGGTTTCCTTGCCTGGATGAAGGAAAACGTGCTCGACAAGACGCCTGAAGCCTTCGCCGCCCATGCCAAGAGGAGCGCCGCCTGATGGCCGATTTCACCCCCAATGAAATGATGACCATCGCGGCCGCGCGCGCGCTGAAGAATGACGACGTCTGTTTCGTCGGCATCGGCGCGCCCTCTGCAGCCTGCAATCTCGCGCGTCTCACGCATGCGCCGCAGATCACCCTGATCTACGAATCCGGCACCATCGGCACGCGTCCCAACGTGCTGCCGCTGTCGATCGGCGACGGCGAACTCTGCGAGACCGCGCTCTGCACCGTGTCGGTCCCGGAAATGTTCCGCTACTGGCTGCAGGGCGGGCGCATCACCGTGGGCTTTCTGGGCGGCGCGCAGATCGACAAATTCGCCAATATCAACACGACTGTGGTTGGCCCTTACGACAAGCCGAAGGTGCGTCTGCCGGGCGGCGGCGGCGCTCCGGAAATCGCCACCAATTGCGGCGAGATCTTCATCACCATGGCGATGGGCAAGCGCGCCTTCGTGGACAAGCTGCCGTTCATCACCTCGATGGGCCACGGCCCCACGGGCCGCGAGCGCCGCGACCTGAAGGTGAAGAGCCTCGGGCCGACGCGCCTGATGACGGATCTCTGCGTGTTCGAGCCGGATCCCGAGACGAAGGAAATGACCATCGTGTCGATCCATCCCGGCGTCACGCGCGAGCAGATCGCCGAGAACTGCGGATGGACGCCGCGCTATATCGACAACCTTCCCGAGACGCCTGCGCCGACCGCGCTCGAACTCGAAACCCTGCGTGACATTCAGGCGAGAACCAAGGCCGCGCACGCGGCCTGAACCCGCCTGAGCGAACAACAACCGGCGGCGGCGCGGCAGCGCTTCCCGCCCAACGTGGAAGCGACGCCATGCCTCTGATCTATCCCAAGGAGAGCTTCACGGAAGCTCATCCAAAATATGATTCCCCGACCTACAAGAGCACGGGACTTCGCCATCCCAAGAAGCCGCTGATCATCCTGCCGCACACGATGACCGAGCTGAACGGCCCGGTATACGGCCATGAGGTGCTGCAGGAGACCGACAACGATCTCACCCGCCAGCACGCCGGCGAGCCGCAGGGCGAGCGCATCATCGTGCAGGGCCGGGTTCTGGACGAAGACGGCCGGCCGGTTCCCAACACGCTGATCGAGATCTGGCAGGCCAATGCGGCGGGCCGCTACGTCCATGTGGTCGACGATCATCCCGCGCCGCTCGATCCGAATTTCTCGGGCGCCGGCCGCGTCGTCACCGACGAGAACGGCCGCTATCGCTTCACCTCGATCAAGCCCGGCCCCTATCCCTGGCGCAACCATCACAATGCCTGGCGCCCGGCGCACATCCATCTGTCGCTGTTTGGCCATTCGTTCCTGTCGCGTCTCGTGACGCAGATGTATTTCGAGGGCGACCCGCTGTTTCCCTACGATCCGATCTTCAACGAAGTGCCGGAGCAGGCGCGCCATCGCCTGATCTCGAAATTCGACCTCGACGTGACCGAGCCCGAATGGGCGCTCGGCTACACTTTCGACATCGTGCTGCGCGGCCGCAACGCCACGCCCATGGAGAGCTGACATGTCCGGAATTACGCCCTCACAAACAGTCGGGCCCTATTTCGCCTATTGCCTCACGCCCTCGCGCTATCCGCTGCATGAGATCTTCTCGACCGACCTGACCGTGCCGGGCGTGGAAGGCGAGCGCATCACGCTGACCGGCCGCGTCTTCGACGGAAACGGCGACGGCATTTCCGACGCCATGGTGGAGATCTGGCAGGCGGACGCCAAGGGCGGCTTCGATCACGGCAGCCTGTCCAATACGAAGTCGAACAGCGGCTTCAAGGGTTTCGGCCGGGCCGAGACGACCGCCGACGGAACCTACAGTTTCACCACCGTCAAGCCCGGCCGCGTCCCCGGGCCCGATGGCAAGCTGCAGGCGCCGCATCTCGCCGTCACGGTGTTTTCGCGCGGCATGCTCACGCATCTGTTCACGCGCTTCTACTTCGACGACGAAGCCTCGAACGCCGAGGATCCGATCCTCAACCTCGTGCCGCAGGACCGCCGCGCCACCATCATCGCCAAATCTGTGAAGGGGCAGGGCAAGGCCTATTATCTCGACATCCGCATCCAAGGCGGCGACGAGACGGTCTTCTTCGAAGCCTGAGTGCGGAATTTCCTGACAGGATGAAGAGCGCCGCGGCCGCCGTGGCGCTCTTTTTATGCTTGCCGAAGCGCCCGCGCGGGCCCAGATTCGCGCAACTGGGCTTCGCCCGCAATCGCCAGAGAAGGCAGATGCCTCGTCTCGTCCCGCCGCACAGCCGGAGCCGGAATCCGCCCGACAGGACGGATTACGCGAGGCGTGACTTCATCAATCTCGCCGCCACCGCGACGCTCCTCGTCGTCGCGCTGCTGATCGCCTGGACCTTCAAGGCCTTCACGGAGAGCGAGGCGCGCCAGCGCTGTTTTGACTCCGGCCGCAAGGATTGCGCCCCGATCGCCGCCCCGCCGCGCGGTCTCGCGATTCCGGCGCGCTGATCAGCCGGCCCGACGCAGTTCCGTCGCCACCAGCGCCAGAGCAGCCTCGATCGCCCGCGTCATCGCCGCCAGCGTCGGCCGCGCCGGTTTGAGCGCGCGATCGAGCCGGCGCCGTCCGCGCGGACGCGGCACATGGATGAATCCCACCAGCGCCGCGTCGCGCGCCAGCGTCAGCCACAACGTCTGGTTGCAGGC
>JAIEQX010000181.1 GCA_019747375.1 Beijerinckiaceae bacterium
GTGCCGACCATCAAGGAATTGTCCGGAAAGGGCGCCCGCATCATCCTGCTGGCGCATTTCGGGCGCCCGAAGAATGGGCCGGATAGCGAGAATTCCTTGAAGCCTGTGGCGGCTGCGCTCGGCGAGCATGTCGGCCAGTCCGTGGCGTTCGCAGCCGACTGCATTGGCCCGGTGGCGGAAGACGCCGTGTCGGCTTTGAAGGACGGGCAAATCCTGCTTCTGGAAAATACCCGCTTCCACAAAGGCGAAGAAAAGAACGACAAGGCCTTCGTGGCCGAATTGGCCAAGCTCGGCGATCTGTATGTGAACGATGCGTTCTCGGCTGCTCATCGCGCACATGCCTCAACGGAAGGTTTGGCGCATGTGTTGCCGGCGTTCGCCGGACGCGGCATGCAGGCCGAACTCGACGCCTTGACGGCGGCCCTCGAAACCCCGAAGCGCCCGGTGGCGGCGGTCGTCGGCGGAGCCAAGGTGTCGACGAAGCTCGAACTGCTCGGCAACCTGTCGAAAAAAGTCGACTACATCATCATCGGCGGCGGCATGGCCAACACGTTTCTGGCGGCGCAAGGGAAGAAGGTCGGAAAATCCCTGTGCGAGAAAGACCTTATCGACACAGCGCTGTCCGTCATCGCGCAGGCGAAGGCCGGCGGTTGCGAGATCGTGCTGCCAGTGGACGCCGTCGTGGCCAAGGAATTCAAGGCGCATGCCGACCATCGCGTTGTCGATGTCGACCATGTGCTGGACGATGAAATGATCCTGGATCTCGGGCCGAAATCCGCCAGCAGGGTCGATGCGATCCTGCGGGACTGCAAGACGCTGGTGTGGAACGGCCCATTCGGAGCATTTGAACTCCAGCCCTTCGACGCAGGCACGAACGAAGTCGCGCTTGTGGCGGCCGATCTTACGGCGGCGGGTTCGCTCGTCACGGTGGCGGGGGGTGGAGACACTGTTTCGGCGCTCAATCAATCGGGCGCTGCGGAACGGTTCACCTATATTTCGACGGCGGGCGGCGCGTTTCTCGAATGGCTCGAAGGCAAGTCTTTGCCGGGCGTCGAAGCCCTGCGGCAAGCCTGACGATTTGATGCCTGGCGCGAGCCTGTCAGACAGACCGCGCCTACTGATTTTTCTCGGAGGACATGATGGACAAGGACCAACTCGCAAAAGTCGCGCAGGCCATGGTGGCGCGCGGCAAGGGAATTCTCGCAGCTGATGAAAGCTCGGGAACCATCAAGCGCCGCTTCGACGCCATTGGAGTGGAATCCACCGCCGACTCGCGCCGTGACTATCGCGAGTTCATGTTCCGCACGCAGGAAGCGATGTCGCAGCACATCAGCGGCGTCATCCTGTATGACGAAACGATTCGCCAGAACGCCAAAGACGGCACGCCGCTTGTGAAGCTGATCGAGCAGGCTGGCTCGCTGCCTGGCATCAAGGTCGACGCCGGCGCCAAGCCAATGCCGAATTTCCCCGGCGAGACGATCACCGAAGGCCTCGATGGGCTCGGCGAACGCATGGCCGAATATTACAAGCTGGGCGCCCGCTTCGCAAAATGGCGGGCGGTGATCGACATTGCCGACGGCATTCCCACATGGGGCGCCGTGAAGGCGAATGCGCATGCGCTCGCGCGCTACGCTGCGATTTGCCAGGAAAACAACATCGTGCCGATCGTGGAGCCGGAAGTCCTGATGGACGGCGGCCATTCGATCGAGCGTTGCTACGAGGTCACGGAATTCGTCCTCAAGACGGTATTCCAGGAACTGTATGAGGCGCGTGTGTTCCTTGAAGGGACCGTGTTGAAGCCCAACATGGTCGTGCCTGGCAAGAAATGCTCGGCTCAGGCGAGCGCCGAGCAGGTGGCCGAGCAGACGATCCGCCTGTTCAAGCAGGCCGTGCCGGTCGCAGTGCCCGGCATTGCGTTCCTGTCGGGCGGTCAGGCGGATGTCGAGGCGACCGCCAATCTCGATGCAATCAACCGCATGGGGCCGCTACCCTGGTCCGTGACCTTCTCGTATGGCCGCGCCCTGCAGGCCGCGCCGCAGAAGGCCTGGTCGGGCAAGCCCGACAATGTGGCGGCTGGCCAAAAGGCATTCTCGCACCGCGCCAGAATGAATGGTCTGGCGGCCAAGGGCGAGTGGACGAAGGCGCTTGAAAACGCCTGAGGCTTTTCAAAGGGATTTATGAAGCCCGGCAGCGATGCCGGGCTTTTTTTTATGCGTCAAATCGCTCCAAGAGCCGCCAGACCGCGGATCGTAATGGCGACACCGACAATTGCGACAAGCGTGGCTGACACATAGGGCAGGGCTTCTGACCATTTGGAAAAGCCGGACCAGCCCTCGCGGGCTTTGCGGGCTCCCCACGCGGCCAGCACGCCCACCGAAATCAGAGTGATCGCCAGTCCGATGCTGAAGCCCGCCACCATGGCGATGCCGAGCACGAAGGCTTTCAACTGAATGCAAATCAGAAGAACCGCGATAGCCGAGGGGCATGGCAGGAGTCCGCCCGTCAGGCCGAACCAGGCGATGTCGAAATTGGTGACCCGCTTGCCGGCGAACCTGTCGGTCACTTCGCGGGCATGTTCCTCGGCGTGAGTGTCGTGACCATGATGGTCGTGATGGGCATCGTGATGATCGTCACCCTCGGCGCGAAACATCCAGAACATGCGGCCCGCAAGCGCCAGGATCAGCAGGCCGGACGCCAGAATCAACCAAGGCTCCGCTTTGTCGAGGATCAGCTTGTCGCCGAGATAGATGCCAAGGGCGGCGAGCGCCCAGACCACGAGCGTGTGGCCAATGGCGGCCGACCCGCCAAGCAGCGCCGCCTGTGCGGGCGTTCCGCGCGTGGCGACCACGAAGGCCGCCATCATCGATTTCGAATGGCCTGGCTCCAGCGCATGCAGCGCTCCCAGCAGGACGGCAAGCGGCAGATAAAGCCAGGGATTGGTCGAGCCGGCCTGAACGATGGCGGCGATATCGGGCATGCAGCCTCACAAATACTTTGTCAAAAGTTGAAGTTCTTCAAGCAACTCACGGATTTCAGAGCTTTTGGCGCCGACGCGTTCCTCAAGACAGTGCTCGATGTGGTGCTGGATCATTGCGGTCTTGGCATTGCCCACCGCAGCTTCCACGGCGTGCAACTGCTGGGCGATGTCCAGGCAACTCCGCCCTTCCTGCACCATGGCGGTAATTGAGCGTAAATGCCCTTCGGCACGCTTCAGGCGTGCGATCATTTTTGGATCGCTGACGTGGGACATGCCGATATCCCACCCAGGGGGATAGGATAGGGCAAGCGGCGGCAGGCTCTTTTCCGCGTGTGCGAGCGGCGTAAAAAAAAGCCCGGCAGGATGTGCCGGGCTTTGATATTTCTCAAACAGGCAGGATCAAGCCTGCGGCTGTGGCTCCAGTCCGGCGTCGGGCCGGGGGCGGCCCTTCCCGGCCGTTGGCACGGGCGAGGAGCGCGGCGTCGCCGGCTCATCGTCATTTTCCCGTATCGGCGGCTTGCCATCCAGCAGCCCCATGATTTCGTCACCCGAGAGCGTCTCGTATTCCAGCAGGCCCTTGGCGAGAGCCTCGAGATCGTCGCGCTTTTCCGTCAAAATCCGACGAGCCTCGCCCAACCCCATTTCGACAAGTCGCCTGACTTCGCCATCGATCGTCTGGGCCGTCGATTCAGAGATGTTCTGCTGACGTCCCATGGAATAGCCAAGGAACACCTCTTCCTGGTTCTCCCCGTACATGACCGTGCCGAGCTGGTCGGAAAAGCCCCACCGGGTCACCATTGCGCGGGCGAGCTTCGTGGCCTGTTCGATGTCGGACTGCGCGCCCGAAGTGACCTTGTCCTTTCCGAAAATAAGCTCTTCGGCGATACGACCGCCCATCAGAACCGCCAGGCGGGAGGTCATCTGCTCGTAGCTCATCGACAGCTTGTCGCGCTCGGGCAATTGCATGACCATTCCGAGCGCGCGCCCGCGCGGAATGATCGTCGCCTTGTGGACGGGATCGGTCGCCGGAACGTTCAGCGCCACGATGGCGTGTCCGCCCTCGTGATAGGCCGTCAACATCTTCTCCTGCTCGCTCATCACGAGAGTGCGGCGTTCCGCTCCCATCATGATCTTGTCCTTGGCGTCTTCGAATTCCGCCATTGTGACGATGCGCTTGCCGCGCCTCGCCGCCATGAGGGCGGCTTCGTTGACGAGGTTCATGAGATCCGCGCCCGAAAAGCCCGGCGTGCCGCGCGCAACGGTCTTGAGCTCGACGTCGGGCGCCAGCGGCACTTTGCGGACATGCACCTTGAGGATGCGTTCGCGGCCGGTGACGTCGGGGTTGGGGACGACGATCTGGCGATCGAAACGGCCCGGACGCAGCAGTGCGGGATCGAGCACGTCAGGACGGTTGGTCGCGGCAATGAGGATGATGCCTTCATTCGCCTCGAAGCCGTCCATCTCGACAAGCAGCTGGTTCAGAGTCTGCTCGCGCTCGTCGTTGCCGCCGCCGAGTCCGGCGCCGCGGTGACGGCCCACTGCATCGATTTCGTCGATGAAGATGATGCACGGGGCATTTTTCTTCGCCTGCTCAAACATGTCGCGGACGCGGCTCGCGCCGACGCCGACGAACATCTCGACGAAATCAGAGCCCGAGATGGTGAAGAACGGGACGTTGGCCTCGCCGGCAATGGCGCGGGCGAGAAGCGTTTTACCTGTGCCGGGAGGGCCGACCAGCAGGACGCCGCGGGGAATCCGTCCGCCGAGGCGCTGGAATTTCTGCGGGTCACGCAGGAATTCCACGATCTCCTGCAGATCTTCCTTTGCCTCATCGACGCCGGCCACATCCTCGAACGTGACGCGACCGTGCGCTTCCGTCAGAAGCTTGGCTTTAGACTTGCCGAAGCCCATGGCTTTCCCGCCGGCCCCTTGCATCTGCCGCGAGAGAAAGATCCACACGCCCAGAAAGGCGATGAGGGGCAGGCCGTTGACCAGCAGCGTCACAAGCCAGTTATTGCCGTCGGACGGCGGCTTGGCGTTGATCGTGACGTTTTTCTTATAGAGGTTCTGGACCAGCGACGGATCGTTCGGGGCGTAAGTCGAGAATGCGCGATTGTCGTTGAAATGCCCATAGATCTCGTTGCCCGAGATCGTCACCTCGCGCACTTTCCCCTGGTCGACCTCGGTCAGCAGCTGACTGAAGGATATGTCCTGCGTCTGCTGGCGCTGTCCAGGGTTCTGGAACAGCATCACCAAAGCGACGACCAGGAGGAAGATGATCACCCAGAGGGCGAAATTCCTGAAGTTCGGATTCATTTCGATCCTGTACGCGGCGAAAACCGCCGTCACCAGCGCCGCAACCGGACGCATAAACTGTCAACCAATGTAGGCTTCGACCTAAGGCTTGCCAAGGGAACCACGAGTGGATCTTCGTCCGGTTCCCCGTCTTTACGCATCATCGTGAACGTTGGTTTTCAACTTCGCGGCCGCGGCGGCGAAGTCCGGGGCTTTTCCAGGCTGATCTGCAGCCGTCCATCCGCATCGAGGGTCACCAAGGTCCCCCCCAAGGTCCGGCGGAGGGTTCGTCCCGTCAGAATGCTGTCTCGGAGATCATCGGCGAGACTTTCGACCCTTTCAAGGCGAGGCGCGCGACCCAGACGCGTGATCTCGTCCATGACGGTACGCAACATCAGTTCGGCTGGAGCTTCCGCCAAGGGATGAGCATCAAATTCAACGCCTCCCGGGACGCTGCGCACATTCAGCGAGGCCCGCAGTCGCCTCGCGGCGAAGACCAGCGCCTCTTCCGCCCGGGCGGCGCGCGCAGCGAACCTTGCGAAATCATTCGCGCTCATCCCGTCGTGAGCGAGCGCTGCAGCGAGAGCGCGCATGCGCGTGCGGGCGAAGCGGGGATCGATGTTCGACGGGTCATCAACGAATGGGAGCCCATGCGCAACGCAATAGGCGACGAGTTCGACTTTGGCGATGTGAAGCAAGGGGCGCGCATGCACGATGTCGTCGCGCCTTACCACACGCTGCATGCCTGCAAGCCCGGCGATTCCGCTTCCGCGCATCAGCCGAAACAGAATGGTCTCGGCTTGATCGTCGGCATGGTGTGCTGTGAGCAGATGACTGAAACCCAGGGTCTTTGCGTGCTCCGCGAGGGCTTCGTAGCGCTTCGCGCGCGCGGTTTCCTGGATGCGCGTGCGCGGCTTCTCGCCGCGCCATTTCAGCGTCGTATGGGGGATCCCCAGCCGTTCGCAGACGATCTTCACGAGCTTGGCCTCGTCAGCTGAGCCGGGTCGGAGGTCGTGATCGAATGTTGCGGCGGCAAGAGGAGGTTCACCAGGCGCCTTCGTCCATTCGGCGGCAAGCCCGAGAAGCGCCATGGAATCCGGCCCGCCTGAGACGGCGATGAGGATGCCGGAGACAGGCGTGTCAAAATCGAAAATTTTGCCCGGCTCGAGGCCGGTCGAGGCTTTCGCAAGTGGCGCGGAGGATGTCACGCGCGGCGCTTCAACGTCAGCATGGCGGTCGATTCAGCATTGAATGCGCTTGGCCTCGCGCTGGGCGCTGGCTTTGACCGTCGTGGCGGACGGATATTTGCGCCCAACTTCCGTGAAGAAAGCGCAGGCCTGTTCTTTTGCGCCGAGCTTGTCGAGAGATACGCCAAGCCGCACCAAGGCGTCGGCCGCATGGGCGGTTTTAGGGTAGTCCGTCGAAATCTTCAAATATTGTTCGGCTGCGTCGCGGTGACGCCCACGCTTGAAGTAGATCTCGCCAAGGTAAAATACGGCTTCGCCACTCAGTCGGTCTTTCGGATTCCGTTGCAGGAATCCCTTGAGGCCAGTTTCAGCCGCTTCGTACTGGCCCTGACTGTATGAAGCGAGCGCAAGGTCGAAATCCTCCTTCGGAGTTGCTGGCGGCAGGACCGCGGTAACCGGGGGCTGACCTGAAGGTCCGCGCGCCGCCGGAGCGATGGCGGGAGGAACGATGGCGGCAGAGCGCCGGCTCCGGGCGCCTGGCGCAAGGTCCAGCGGAGCGTTGGGATCGTCCTCTGCATCAAGGGGGCCGCCGGGGAAAGGCATGGAGGCGCGGCCCTGGAGGGGCATCGACGCTGAAGCGGGACTGCCGAGCTGACGCGGTGCGCCCGGGGCATCCGGGTTGGCGTTCGGGTCGAACGCATCTCCGCGAGCGACGGAGCGCGGCGTCGCCCCACCGAGGCCCCCCAGAGGAGGCGCGCCGGCGGGCGCCGATATGATCGCCGGAGCGTCGAGCGGGGCTGCTTCGGCCTGTCGAGAGTCCGTCGGAGCCAGCACGTCTGCGGGACTGGCGTCGGACCGGCGTCCCGGCGCCGGCGAGGCCTGCGGACGTGCGCCCTTGCCGCCGGATAATTCCTGGAAGCGGAAATCAACATCCTGCTGGAATTTCTTGAGTTGCTCCTCGGACCGACGAACCTGGAACTGCATCTGTTCCAACTGGCCGTTCAGATTGCGGACCTGGTTTTCCAGTCGGTCGACCCTGAGGAGGAGTTCCGCAGTTTCGTTGCCGCCGACCGGTTCATTCGGCCGGTTGAAGAATTGAACCGGTTCAATTTTCGCTTGCGGACGGACAATATCCACGATCGGGCCAGCGGCAAAAGCAGGCATGCTCAGGGCTGCGCCCGCCAGCACAACGGACATGAAGGCGCTGCGCCTCCGCCGGGCGGTGAGAAGGGGAAATCTGTAGGTCGAAATCAGCTGCATTGCAGGGCCTCGAAGCGCGAAGGGAGCGGCTTGTTGGTAACATAGCGGCGTCACTTCGGCCAAAGTTTGGTCGTCAGGCGTTGTAAACGAAAAAAGCCGGCACACGGGCGCCGGCTTTCCATTTCGGACTGATGATCGAAGATCAGGAGGTCGGCCCGCCGCCCAGCACGGTGACGGCGCGTCGGTTCTGTGACCAGCACGAGATGTCGTTGCAGACCGCGACGGGCCGCTCCTTGCCATAGCTGATCGTGCGAATGCGCGAAGGCGGAACGCCCCGCGCCGCCAGGTAGCTCTTGGCGGCCTCGGCGCGGCGAGCGCCGAGCGCGAAGTTGTATTCGCGCGTGCCGCGCTCGTCGGCATGGCCTTCGAGCGTAATCGTGTAGCGCGGATACTGGGAAAGCCAGCGAGCCTGTTTCTCGAGCGTGCCCTGCGCCGTTGACGTCAATTCGGTCGAATCGCTCTCGAAGAAGACGCGATCGCCGACGTTGACGACAAAATCTTGCTGCGATCCTGGGGAAGCGCTGCCTGCGCCTGCGCCGCCGAGACCGCCGGCGCCGCCAGCCATCTCGTTGGGGTTCTTGGAACAGGCGGCCATGGCGAGGGCCGTAGACAGCACGGCCACGAGCTTCAGGCTCCGCGCGTTCATCGAAAAATTCATCCCGGTACTCCTTTACTGACAGCCGGACATGGCGTCAGTCGTAGCCAGTGTTGGTTAAGCGAAGGTTCCATCAACCTTGATCGAGTCTTCATGCGAAGCGTTGCATTCGAGCAAACGTTGCACGTGGTTAATCGATGGTTGATGGCGGGAATGGGGCGCGGCGTCCGGTTTGCCCCATGCAGCCCGACGTGTGGCTTTTCTGTCGCGCGCGCGGGCCACACAAGGGCGCTGGCGAAGGGACGAACAATCCAGGCGCCCAAGCTTGCACGACCTGCGGGCGCGCCAGCGACGTGGCTGGATGCGCCGCTCGTCCCGGTCGGTCCAGGTCCTCTCCCGCCCAGGGTCAGCTGAGGAGCGGTCCCCAAGAGGGGTCAGACCCAAAGGCCGGCGTGGGCACCGGAAATTCGCCTCGGCCGAAAATGTCAGCCATGTGGATCTTCGCGCCTGCGGAGCCGCCGGGATCACGAAAGAACATCACGTAAAGGCCATTGGGGGCAAAGGTCGGACCTTCATTATGGTAGCCCTCGGTGAGGATCCGCTCCCCCGATCCGTCGGGCTTCATCACGCCGATGCCGAACGAGCCGCCCTTCTGGCGTGTGAAAGCGATGAAATCGCCTTTCGGGGACCATACCGGCGTCGAATAGCGCGCACCTTCGCCGAAGGAAATGCGCTTTCCGCCGCCGCCACCCGCCGCCATTACGTAAATCTGCTGCGTTCCGCCGCGGTCGGATTCGAAGACGATCTGGCTGCCGTCCGGCGAATAGGATGGCGAGGTGTCGATGCCCGCCGTATCGGTGAGGCGTGTCGTCGTGCGTGAACGCAAATCCATCGTGAACAGATTTGACGACGATCCCTGTGACAGCGACATGATAATCCGCTGGCCATCCGGCGAAAAACGCGGACTGAAGGTCATGCCTGGAAAATTCCCGACGACTTCGCGCTGTCCCGATTCGATATTCATCAGGAAAACGCGCGGATCTCCCTGTCCGAAAGACATATAGGCGACATCCTGGGAGGATGGCGAGAAACGCGGCGTCACGACAAGATCGTCGCCACGGCTGAGAAAGCGGACGTTGCCGCCGTCCTGATCCATGATGGCGAGGCGCTTGCGGCGCTTTTCTTTCGGGCCTGACTCATCGACGAAGACCACGCGGCTGTCGAAGAAGCCTTTCTCGCCTGTCACGCGCGTGAAGATTGCGTCCGAGACGATATGGCCGACACGGCGCGCGTTGTTGGGATCGGTCACATATTGCTGGCCTGCCACCTGCTGGCCGCTGGTCACGTCCCAAAGGCGGAATTCGGTGCGAAGGCGCCCGTCCGGCGCGCGCGCGACGCGGCCGGTGACGACGAACTGCGCATTCAACATGCGCCAGGAATCCATCTGGGGAGCCTGGTCCGGGTTGGTGATGTTTTCAACGAAGGACTTGGGTTCCAGCGGCTGCAGAAAGACCGAGCGCTTGAAATTGTTCGTCACGATAGCCGTGAGCGCAGGTCCCTGTTCGCCCGCGAAACTCGTCACGGCGATCTGGACCGGCTGAAAGTTCGAGCCGCGTCGAATGTCGAGATAAGGCGCCTGGGCCAGCGCAGAGCCGGCGAAAGGCGCGAGGGCTGCGCCAGACAGAAGCAGAGTGGCGGCCTGACGGCGGGTGAAGGCATGGGACATGGATAAGTCTCGACGGTGGAGGGCCGGAGCAGGTGATATGGGCAGGATGAGGCGTGAAGTCATCCCTGCATTTCTTCAGGATCAAATCGTAGAATACGCGCGCGCCATTGGTCGAAGTAGGGCGCGTATTGTGCCGGAATCTTCAACGGATCGCACCGACGAACCGCACGCAGCGCGCTTTCCGCCAGGCTGCGCAGCGCGGGATCAGACGGCGGGTTCAGCAACGAGGGCGTGCCGACAAGCGCGCCTGTGCGGGTATATTCCACCTTGATCTGCGGGATGTAACGCTGACCGGAGCTGAGACCCAGGTAGGACCAGCATTGCTTGTACTGGTCCTGCAGCAGGCCATCGAGTTGCCCCCAGAGCGATGGCGACATTTTGGGCGCGCTCGCGGTGGCGGTGCCAATCGAGGCGGTTTGATTCACGGCGCGGCCTGTGGAGGGTTTTTGCTGTGCGGCCTCGCGTGACAACAATCGCGCCACCGCGGCCGTATCGGGACGCGCGCGGTCGCTCGCCTCGTCACCCGATTTCGGCTTGGAGGCCGGCTTCGGCGCGTCCTCGGCCTTTTTCTGCTCGAGCAGCTTGGCGATCTGGCTCGGATCGGGGCGCGGCGGCTCCTTGGGCTTGGGCGGAATTTTCGGCGGAGTCGGCGCCTCGACCTTCTTTGGCTCCTCACGCGGCCGCACGGGAGGCTTTGGCGGCTCGACCGCTTCGGCTTCCTTAGGCGGCTCGGGCTTTTCCGGCTCGGCCTTGATGGGCGGCCTTGGCGTCGGAAGCGGCGGAGTAGGGGGCTCGGGCTTGGCCGGTTCCGGCTTCACGGGCTCGGGCTTAGGAAGCGATGCGACGCGTTGAGGAGGCAGCGGAACGGGCTTTTCATCGTCGCCGGGGTCCGGCTCGCGGGGCGCCTTGGGAGGGGGGGCGACCGTCTCGACTTTGGCTTCGTTGACGACCTTTTCGGGTTTGGTTTCCTCGATATCCGCAACCTTGTCGGCGCGCGGCGGCTGAGGCTTCGTGTCCTTGGCGGTTTTCTCGCCGCGCATGATCTGGTTGAACTGTTGGTCGGTTACAACTTCAACCGCCACCGATTCCTGGGCTTCCTGAAACTTCGGCGCATCCGAAAAAACCACGAGCGTCGCCAGCAGCATCGCGGTATGCGCGACGCCCGAGACGACAAGGCCAGGATCGGTTGCAGGAAATTTCACGGGCGGAAGCTCACTTCTTCTCCTGCTCGGTCACCAGCGCCACTTTCTTGTACCCGGCGGCGGTGATGATCGACATGACTTCGGCGACGCGACCGTAATTCACGCCGCGCGCGCCGCGCACGTAGATGCGCTCGTCGAAACCCTGCGGGGCCAACGCACGCAGGCGCTCCGGCAGGTCCTCGATGCGGATCGGCTGATCGGCCAGGAAGATAGAGCCCTTCTCGTCGATCGCGACACTGAGGGGCTTCTGGTCGATATTCAGCGCGGCGGCCTTTGTCTGCGGCAAGTCAATCGGTACGCCGGTGGCGAGCAGCGGCGCGGCCACCATGAAAATGATGAGCAGCACGAGCATGACGTCGATGAACGGCGTCATATTGATTTCGGCCATAGCGCCGTAGCGCGGCACGCCTCGCCTGCGGCGACCGCCCTTGGAGCCTGCTCCTACCGACATTCCCATATCGTCAATCTCCCAGGCGCGATCAGGCGGCGCGATCGCGCTCGCTGGCGACGTGATGGTCGATCTGGCGCGACAGAATGGACGAGAATTCGTCGGCGAAGCTTTCCATCCGGGCCTGCGATCGGGCCACTTTTCCCGACAGAATGTTGTAGAAAATCAGCGCCGGAATGGCCGCGAAGAGGCCGATGGCGGTGGCGAAGAGAGCCTCCGCGATTCCGGGCGCGACGACCGCGAGCGACGTATTCTTCGACGCTGCGATGGAGCGGAACGAACTCATGATGCCCCAGACCGTGCCGAACAGGCCGACGAACGGGCCAGCCGAAGCCACGGAGGCGAGGACGAGGAGTTGGGATTCCAGACGCTCGACCTCTCGTGCGATCGACACGTCCAGCACTTTCTCGATACGGGCCTGCAGAC
>JAIEQX010000202.1 GCA_019747375.1 Beijerinckiaceae bacterium
CGGGTGCGTCCGAGGCGGTCGCCACAGGCCGCAGCTTGAACCCATCGTCCATCGCGGCCCTGTCCAGGCCACGACCGTCACGCTCGCCGCGCTCAGAAGCCAGCCAGGAGATCACCGCGCCGAGCAACAGGCTCGCGGCTGTCATGAAGCCGATCAAGACAGTCAGTTTCCTGGCGCGCGAAATGGCGTCGCGCGCCCGCATGACCGTCACGTCCACTCTTCGATCCGCTTCCGGCTGCGTGAGTCCGGTGGCGCTCCGGGTCAGCGTGGTCAGATAGGCGCGGTCTTCCGCCGCCATGCCCGAATGGCCGGAGCCGCTGAGCAGAATGCGCGCGGCCTCGGCGCGAGGATAGCTGACGTCGGCATCGGCCGGGCGACGCTCGGCGCGGAACAATCGATCCAGTTCATAGGCGATCAGCGCCTCGCCTCCCGGTGAGCTCGCGGCGCCGGCATTGTTGCCGACATAGGCCGTCGCCGGGCGCAGCGCCTGCGTCGCCGCAAAGGCCAGCAAAGCCCCGAACACGATGGAGAGCGCCCAGACGATCAGTCCACGCACGCCGGCGTAGAATTCAGGGTCTGCGCCATGAAGTCCCGACCAGGAGCGCAGTCGGCCGGAAATATATCCGCCGACGGCGAAGCTCGCGACAGACGCAAGAAGCAGATACACGCCCGACAGGATCGCCAGCGCGATCGAGGCGTCGCGCCATGTTGGAGCGGACGACGCCGTCCCGAGTCCCAGCGCGGCCCCGAATGACAGCAGAATGAAAAACAGCGCGGCGGCGATGAACGCGCCGGCAAGTATCGGGCTCCAGCCAAAGAATGGCGACGACGGTGCCCGCGATGAATTGGACGCTTCCATGGCTTTGCTCCCTCTCAACGCAACCCGAAGAAAGACAAGACAGCCAGAACCACGACGACCAGCCCGACGATGTAAATAATGCCCGACATATAAGCCTCCTTATTGCTTAGGTCGGAACAGTGCAGGTTTCGTATGGTTCCCTCGTGCGCGCAACGAGGTCATGCCAGCGCCGGCGCAATCGGATGTCTTTCGGACAACGGGCGCGCGCGGACAACCGCTAGGGATAGATTTCAGGTGCTTGAGCGCGCAGGAAGGGCGCGAGCGAGGCAAGGCGTCTGCGCGCAATGCCTGATGCGAGGGGCGACAGCGCGAGCCTTCCCTGATGACGCATGGCGAGCCAGAGCCGAGCGCGCGCGCCGCGATGTGGTCCGGGCGCTTGCGCCCACCTCCGTCGCCTATCCTTTGCGCGCCGCGTCGATCGCCGCGACGTCGATCTTCTTCATTGTCATCATCGCCTCGAAAGCCCGTCTGGCTTCGTCGCCGCCCGCCGCCATCGCGTCCATCAGGGTCCGGGGCGTGATCTGCCATGAAAAACCCCAGCGGTCCTTGCACCAGCCGCATTCGCTTTCCTGACCGCCGTTCTGCACGATGGCGTTCCAGTAGCGGTCGGTCTCGGCCTGATCGTCGGTGTAGATCTGAAAACTCACCGACTCGTTGGGCCTGAAGGCGGGGCCGCCGTTGAGGCCCAGAAAAGCCTGTCCCAGAACGGTGAATTCCACCGTCAGCTCGTCCCCCTGTTTGCCGTCCGGATAATCGGACGGCGCCGCGTGGCGGGCGTCGACGTGGCTGTCGGGAAATGTTGCGGCGTAGAATTCGGCGGCCGCGCGGGCCTGCCCATGGTCGAACCACAGGCACGTCGCCATCTTGTGTCTGGTCATGTCGGGACTCCCTTTACGCGGCCGGCCTACCCGGCCCCACGACGCCAAAATTCACGCCCTGCGGATCGCTCGCCACGATGATCCGGTCGCCGCCCGGCACCTCCATGGGGCCCGCATGCACCATGCCGCCCTGCGCCCGCACGGTCTCGGCCGCGGCCTCGATGTCGGGCGCGCGGAAATAGAACTGCCAGCCCGTCGGCTGGCCCGGCTGGACGCCCGCCATCATGGTCGCCCCGATGGTTTCGCCCGCCGCCTCGATGAACATGTAGTCGCCCATGTCGCCGGGCATTTCCATCTTGTGCGGAAAGGTCCAGCCAAAAATGTCGGCGTAGAAGGCGTTGCCGGCCGTCTGGTCGGACGTCGCCAGTTCGTTCCAGTTGCACTTGCCCATGCCGCTGCGCTCCCAGGCGGCGCTGGCCTCCGGGCTCGCGCCGCGCATGATGTAGAACGGATTGCTCTGCGGGTCCGCCACCATGGCGATGCGCCCGACCTGCGGAATGTCGAATGGCGGCAGGTGAATCGAACCGCCCTTGGCGGTGATGGCCGCCGCCGTCGCATCGACGTCGTCGACCCCGATGTAGAACAGCCATGCGGGTTTCGCGCCGCCGCTGCGCATGTCGTCCGTCAACGGCATCATGCCGCCGACAAAGTCGCCGCCGTGCGTCGCGATCATGCGATAGTCGACGCCCGGCGTCCCGCTCTGCGTCGCGATGCTCCACCCGATGACGGCGTCGTAGAATTTTTTGGAGCCGACGGCGTCATTGGTGAGCAATTCATACCAGATCGGCATGCCATGTCGGTTGGTCATCGCTCTGCTCCCTCTTTCGTCTCACGTTCACGCTTCGCGTGGGGCGCGCCCGAACTGTCCCCAAGGACGGGCGTCCGCGCCCCGCGCCGACATGCGGGTTCAAAAAATCATCCGCGGCGTCGCGCCCGCGACTGCGCGATCACACCGTCAGCGCAGCATGGTCTGGATCTGTTTCAGCAGGTCCTGAGGCGTTTCATAGGCTTCGGTCACGAGCTGCTGGACGTCTTCGCCGCTGACCGGATCGACTTCGAGACGCGCCTTCTCGGCGGCTGCGAGGAAGTCCGGGTCGCGCAGCGTCGCCATGAAGGCGCGGCGCAGCAGCGCGACGCGTTCGGCCGGCAATCCCGGCGGCGCCAGGAAGGGGCGGCCCATGCTCTGCCGTGCGAGAACGACGCGCATGATGCGTTGCTGCTCGGGCGTTTTTGCGAGATCGAGCGCCAGCGGGACATTGGGAAGATCGGCGTGCTTCTTCAGGGCGAGCTGGACCAGGATCTTGATCTTGCCGTCCTTCAGCCAGTCGGGCTTTGTCGGCGCCACGCTCGACCAGGCCCAGCCGCAGCGGCCCGCCACTTCCTCTCGCTCCATCGCGAGGTTGATTTCATTTCCGCCGGGATAGCCTGAGATCACGCGATATTTCGTACCCAGGAGGGCGTTCATCAGCTTCGGGTAATGTTCCGTGTCGGTGGACGGGCCCGTGCCCCCCACGGTCATCTCGCGCGCCTTCAGATCCTCGATGGAATTGACGCCGGACGTGTGCCACGCCGCGCAGATGCTCACCTCGTTGTTGGCGCTGCCGAGCCAGTTGATCTTTGTCGAATCATATTGCGAGTCGCCCGAGGTGAAGAGCGGGTCGAACGCCACGCCGGTGCCGACCGCCCCGATGGCGGTTCCGTCCTTCGGCGCCGCATTGGCGAGCCAGCTTGCCAGCCGCACGCTTCCGGCCCCCGGCATGTTGACCGGGATCACATCGGGCCGGCCGGGCAGATGCCGGCCGAGATAGCGGGCGACAAGCCGGGCATAGACGTCATAGGCGCCTCCGACCGTGTAGCCGATGTAGAGCTGGATCGTCTTGCCCTTGTAGAATGGCTCCGGGCTCGTCTGCGCATGGGCGTGAGACGTCGGGATCAGCAAGGCGATGGATGCTGCGATGGCGCGAAGCCGCATGAGACGTCCTCCCTTGAGACATGCGCGAGACCTCCTTCGGATGAGGGGTCATTTCATGGACGCATTCTCTCTGGCGAGATTACTTCGCCCCTGAGCGTGCGCAAGCCGCGCCGTCGCCGCGCGGACAGGCGCCCTGCCGCAGGCCCGCGCATGCGGCTCGTCCGTCGCGGACGTTCAGCCGCCCGATGCGGCTTTTCAGCCGCCTGACCGTAGCGGTCGGGACACGCTGAAAACATTCGCCGGCTGATCGAACTTTGAGGCGACGCGCGGCACTTCCTTGCCGGCGCGCGCGATGGCGCCGGCCATCGTCCGCAATCGCTGCATCTGTTCCGGTTCGAGATCCGCCAGCCCGTGGCGGCGTGCGTAGGCCTCGATCTCAGCCAGGCTGGGGGCGTCCTCGGTCATGGCGTGTCTCCTTGTCAGATGGGCGGTCGACGACGGCGCCAGTCGCGCGCGCGTTCATAGGCGCGTGCGATGCGGAAAACGGCGGCCTCTTCAAAATAGCGTCCGACAATCTGGGCGCTGGTGGGCATTCCGTCCTGGTCGAAACCGGTGCACAGGCTGAGCGCGGGATGGCCGGTGACGCTGAAGGCCGTGGTGGCGCTGTCTGTCATGAAGGCCTGCACGAGGTCGGGCCGCGAGAACGGCGGCGCGGCGTGAAAGGCGCAGGGCAGGAGCAGTCCGTCGAGGCTGTTGACCAGCGCGTCCATGGAGGCTGTCAGCTCACGTTTGCGGCGCAGGGCCGCCACATAATCGACCGCACGGGCGCAGAAGCCCGCCATCAGGCTGTCGCGCAGTTCCAGTCCCATTTCGCCGGCGCGTTCCAAAAAGTCCTTTTCGTGGATCGAGAGGCGCTCCGTGCCGCTGACCAGCGCGGTGACCTGACGGTAGGCCGAGGGCGGCGCCGGCAGGGTCACTTCGACGATGCGGGCGCCGGCCTCGCGCAGCGCCAGCGCGACGTCTTCGATTCCCGCCACCACCGCCGCATCCATGTCGCGCGCTTCGCCGAGGTCGCGCACGATGCCGATTGTCAGGCCGCGCAAGCCGCCTTCGAGCCCCCGGACAAAATCCGGCACGGGCTCGTGCGACGCGCCGGGGTCGGCAGGATCATGGCCGGCGATCGCCTGCAGGGCGAGCGCGCAATCCTCGACCGTGCGGCCAAGCGGGCCCGGGACGTCGAGCGAGTAACAGTTCGGCAGAATGCCGGCGCGGCTGATGCGCCCGAATGTCGGCTTGAGTCCGACGACGCCACAACCCGCCGCAGGCATGCGGACCGAGCCGCCGGTGTCCGATCCGAGCGCCAGCATGGCCGTGCCGCCCGCCACTGCGGCGCCTGCGCCGGTGGAGGATCCGCCCGTGAAGTGATCGTCCTTCCATGGATTGCGCGCATGCGGGAAGGGCGTATCGTGCCGGACGGCGCCCCGGCCCGTGCCGAACTCCCAGGTGTTCAGTTTGCCCAGAAGAATGGCTCCTTCAGCGTCGAGCTTCTGCACGGCGCGCGCATCGACGTCCGGCACATGATCGAGAAGAAGGCGTGAGTTGGCGCATGTGCGCACGCCCCGGGTGAAGTAATTGTCCTTCACGCCATATGGAACGCCGTGCAGCGGCCCG
This sequence comes from Beijerinckiaceae bacterium, assembly GCA_019747375.1. Taxonomy (GTDB): domain Bacteria; phylum Pseudomonadota; class Alphaproteobacteria; order Rhizobiales; family Beijerinckiaceae; genus Terripilifer. The sequence continues at coordinate 5,321 of JAIEQX010000202.1, forward strand.
CGCCAGGCGCCGCGCATGATTTCAGCCTCGGCGATGCCGGCCTTCTTCAACGCCGCCTCGGCGGTCACCAGCAGATAGCTCTTGATCTTGTCGTCCACGGACTCGATGCGGGCGAGATGGGCCTTGACCAGTTCGACGGGCGAAAGGCGTCTGGCGAGCATCAGCCGCCCGGCTTCCGCGGCGCTGAGATGAATGAGTTCGTCTTCTGCATCGGCGACTGGGGGGGCGAGGCTTCCGGTCATGTCCACTCCGTTTTGCTACAGGCTTGCCTCGGCGTCGTAGACGGGCGCGGATGCTTCATGGATGGACGACCCGCGAATGCAGCGCGCCAACTGGCCTGCGCCGCGTTCGGACAAGGGCGGCATGCCGGCGCGGCAGGCGGCCCGCGCGAAGACGCAGCGCGGCTCGAAACTGCATCCCGGCGGCAAGGCGGCGAGATCGGGCGGGGATCCCGCGATCGGCTCGAGCCGCCCGCCCTGGCGCTCCGCATGAACGGTGGAATGCAGGAGTCCCTCGGTATAGGGGTGAGCCGCGTGAGTCAGAACGTCATCGACGGCGCCGTGCTCGACGAAACGGCCCGCATACATGATCGCGACGCGGTCTGCGACTTCGCAGGCGACGCCGAGATCATGCGTGACGAAGATCGTCGACATTCCAAGTTCGCGCTGCAGGCTGCGTAACAGAAGCAGCACCTGAATCTGCACCGTGGCGTCAAGCGCCGTCGTCGGTTCGTCGGCGAGCAGGATCCTGGGCCTGCACGACAACGCGAGAGCGATCATGGCGCGTTGGCGCAGGCCGCCTGACAATTCGAACGGATAAGCGTCGAGCCGCCGGCGCGCCGAGGGGATCTGGACGAGTTCGAGCAGGTCGAGCGCGCGCGTCCGCGCGGCCGCGTGCGAGACGCCGTCGTGGCGGCGCACGGTTTCGGCGATCTGCTGGCCAATGGTGAAAACGGGATCGAGCGCCGTCATGGGCTCCTGAAAGATCATCGACACGAGCGAGCCGCGGATGCCCGACAATTGCCCGGCCTTGAGGGCCAGCACGTCAATGCCGCGCAGGCGTATACGGCCCGTGTAATGCGCGGTCGGCGGCAGCAGGCGCATGAGCGAGCGCATCGTGACGGTCTTGCCGGAGCCGGATTCGCCCAGCAGGCAGAGAGCCTCGCCTTCGCGCAGCGTGAAGCTGACGTCGTTGACGACCGTTACGGTCTTGTCGGGCGAGCGGAACGTGACCGACAGGTTCTCGACGCTGACCAGCGGCGCGGCGGACTCGACTGGAAGCGGCGCATTCTCGTGCGTCATGCGCCCTCCATCCCGGTGAGCCGCGCCAGTGTATGTCCGGAACCGGCATCGCAGGCGTGGCACGCGACGTCATGCGCGGCGTCCACGCGGGCGAGCCTCGGCTCGGCCAAGGCGCAGACCGCCTCGGCGATCGGGCATCGCGTGCGGAAGCGGCAGCCGCTGGGCGGATCGATGGGATTGGGCGGGTCGCCCGTGAGAGGCGGCGCCGAGATGCGCTGCTTCGGATTCATCGACAGGCGCGAGGCCAGAAGCGCCCTCGTGTAGGGATGGTGCGGCCGGTCGTAGATGGCGCCCACGGGGCCGACTTCCACGATCTTCCCAAGATACATGACGACGACGCGGTCGCTGACATAGCGCACGACGGCGAGATCGTGCGAGATGAACAGATACGTGAGGGTCAGTCGCTCCTTCAGTTCGAGCAGCAGGTTGAGCACCTGCGCCTCGACCGATTTGTCGAGCGCCGAAACGGCTTCGTCGAGAATGAGCACGCGCGGCGACATGGCGAGCGCGCGCGCGATGTTGACGCGCTGACGCTGGCCGCCCGACAATTCATGCGGATAGCGATCCGAGAACGTTTCGGGCGTCAGGCCGACCATGCGCAGCATGGCGTCGGCGTTCAGGCGCGCCGTCGTGGCCGGCTGGCCGTTGACCCGCAGTCCGAAGGCGACGCTGTCGCAAATGGTGAGGCGCGGGTTGAGCGAGGCGAAACTGTCCTGGAAAACCATCTGGACGCTGCGGCGCAAGTCCCGCACGGAAACGCCGCGCGGGTCTCCGACTTTCTCGCCGTCCAGAATGATCTCGCCGCGGTCGGGCGGGGTGAGGTGCATCAGCAGCCGCGCCGTGGTCGACTTGCCGCAGCCGGATTCGCCGACGACGCCCAGCGTCTCGCCCTTCGCGACCTCGAAGGTGACGCCGTCGACCGCCCGTACGACGTCCTTTCGTCTGCGCGTCTGTCCCCGGATGACGAAATGCCGTTGCAGGTCGCGCACGATCAGCATGGGCTGCGCGGGTCCGCCGATGTCCGGCTGCCGAATAGCCTCGGTCATGCGCGGACGTCCATGGCGCTGCGCACGCCGTCGCTCATCATGTTGAAACAGATGGACACGATGAAGATCATCGCGCCGGGCAACACGGCGTTGACGGGCGCGACATATATGGCCTGCCGCATCGCGCTCAGCATCAGCCCCCATTCGGGCGTGGGCGGAGACACGCCGAGGCCGAGGAAGCTCAGGCCCGACGCGATGATGATCGAGACGCTGATCAGCCCTGCGGCATAGACGAGAATGGGACCCGCGACATTGCTCAGGACGTGCCCGGTCACGATCCTCGTTGCGCTCGCGCCAGTCGCGCGCGCCGCATCGACGAAATCCTGCGCGCGGATCTGCGTGGTGACGCTTTCGGCGACGCGCGTGATCGGCGGAATGAAGACGAGCGTGAGCGCGAACAGGCCGTTGATGATGCCGGGGCCGAGCGCGCCCGAAATCGCCACGGCGAGCAGCACGGACGGAAACGCGTAGAAGACGTCCATGATGCGCATGATGCCCATGTTCACGGCGCCGCCCGCATAGCCGGCGATGATTCCCAGCGTCGCCCCGATGCAGGTCGCCACCAGCACCGGCGCGAACCCCATGAAGAGCGAGAGCCTGCCGCCGTGGATGAGCCGCGCAAGCATGTCGCGCCCGAGTTCGTCCGTGCCGAGCAGAAAGCCCGGCGTGCCGGGCGGCTTCAGGCGGCGAATCATGCTGGTCTTGTACGGATCGAGCGGAAAAAGCAGCGGGGCGAAAATGACCGCCGCCAGAATGACCAGCAAGATCGCCGCGCAGATCATCGTCACCGGGTCGCGCGCGAGCCTTCGGCGAACGCCGCTCCAATAGCTTGTCGAGGGCCGGATGGCCGCCGGCCTCTCTGTGAGCGGGAGCGAAAGAGTCTGGTCGGTCATGATCTCAGCCCCGTCGCAAGCGTGGATCGAAGAACGTCTGCAGGACGTCGACGACGAGATTGGTGGCGACGAAGAACATCGCCAGCACCAGCACGGCGCCCTGGAGGATCGGCAGGTCGCGCGAAAAGATCGCGGAATGCAGCAGGAAGCCTGCGCCCGGCCAGGAGAAGACCGTCTCGACGAGGATCGAGCCTCCCAGGAGATGGGCGGTTTGCAGGCCGATGATCGCCAGCAGCGTCGGCGCGGCGTTTTTCGCGACATGCAGGAAGACGCGCGTGGGTCCGAGCCCCTTGGCGTAAAGCGTCTGGATGAAATCCTGCTTGCGGATCTCCGAAACGGTTCCGCGCACCGAGCGCGCGATGATGGCCGCCGGACCGACCGCCAGCGCTATGGCGGGCAGCACCATGTAGCGCAGGTTCTCGAGATTGAAGGCGAAGCCGGACGAGCCGCCCGGACCCATGCCGGTTGCCGGAAGGATGCGCATGTTCACCGCGAACACGATGATCAGCACCATCGCGAGCCAGTAATGCGGCACCGAAATGCCCGTCGTGGCCACGAAGGTGATGGCGCGGTCGGTCAGCGTGCCGCTGCGATAGCCCGACAGCGCGCCGAACAGGACGCCGACGAAGAGCGCCAGCACGATGGCCGCGGCGGCGATTGTCAAACTGTTCAGGACCGCAGGGAAGACCTCTGACGCCACCGAACGCTGCGTCATGATCGAGCGGCCGAAATCGCCCGTGACGACGCGCGAGAGCCAATAGGCGTATTGGACCGGGAGAGGCTTGTCGAAACCATAGGCGGCCCGGACTTCTTCGACCATTTCGGGCGGCGCGTTGTCGGGCAGCACGGCGTCCGGCGGGTCGCCCGGCGCGAGGTGGATCAGCATGAAGCAGACGATCGTCACCCCGATGGCGATCGGAATGACGTAGAGGATGCGCCGGATGACATAGAAGATCATGCTGTGTGATCCTTCGTCGTGGTGCGCCGTCCAACCGCTGCTTCTGGCGTCCCGCCTGTCTCAGGCAAGCCGCATGCCATGCAGCCCGCTCAGGCGGGGTCGAGACTCGCCTGCGGCCACAATCCATGGCGTTGCAGGAAACCGCTCATCGCCGCATCGAACGCAGCCGGAACCTCGAGGCAGCAGGCGTGGCCTGAATCGGGCAGCACGACATGCTCCGCATGCGGGATCAGGCTTGCGGTCTCGCGCGCGGCTTTCAACGAATTGTCGAATTCGCCGTTGATGATCAGGGTAGGGACCCGCATTGCCGGAACGAGCGGCGTCATGTCGAGCGTCGCGCGCGCGGTGAACACCTGCGCGATGGCGCGCCTCGAAAGCGCGTGCTGGTTTTCCACGAACAGGTTCAGAAGCCAGCCGCCGGTCGGCGATTCCGCGAAGCCGGGCGCGACATAGCCTTTCATCAGGCCCATCAGATAGGCGCCGAGGTCGGGAGCGCTTTCCAGTCCGTCGACAATTTTTGACAGGTTGGCGGCAGGGCCACGCGTGCTGCCGCCCACCAGAATCACCGCCTGCGCGATGTCCTCATGCTCGAGACCCATCAGCATGGCGATGCCCGAGCCGACGCTCACGCCCGCGAAGACCGCCCGCTCCACGCCTTCATCCGCGCAGACGCCGAGCACGTCCTGCGTGAGGTCGCGCAGCGTATAGGGCGTTTCGACCTTCTCGGATCGTCCGTATCCGCGCAGGTCGACCGCGATGACCGTGAAGAACTGCGAGAATCGCGCGATCTGGTAGGTCCACAACCTGTGATCAAAGGGGTTCGCGTGAATCAGCACAAGGGCGGGACCGGCGCCGCTGACTTCGTAATGAATGCTGACGCCATTGCGTGTGCTTGTGGGCATGTTCGACCTGCCTCTTTCAAATTGCCGCCGGCGACGATGGCCGTTCCCCGTCAGTCTACCGTCACGGGCGACAGATCCTGATAGGAATTATGCCCCGGAACAAAACCCTTCACGCGTTTGGACAGCCCCTTGGGCGCGAGGTCGTGAACGACCCATATCCACATGGCCTGATCCACGAGGTGCGCATGAAGGCTGCCCAGCGCCTCCGCGAGTTTCGCTGGCTCGAATTCCGACTTGGCGGCCTTGACGAGCTCGTCGGTTCGGGCGTCGGAGAACAGGCCCCAATTATTGCCGAGCGGCGGGCGCATGTGCGAAGCGCTCGTGCTCAGAAGCCCCATGTCCGGATCGGCGATGTTCCAGCTGTTGTTGATGGCGTGGCTGCCCTTGTTGTCGGCGCCGTCCGCGCCGCTGCGACGACGGCCGCGCAAGGCCTCCCAGTCCATCACGTCGAACGAGAGGTCGACGCCGATCTCGCGCAGGTTTTCCTGCACGAACTCGTTCATCGGCAGCGGCTGCATCTGGCCTGAACCCGAGGGCGAGATGATGAAGCGAAGCTTCAGCGGTTTGGTGGGCCCGTATCCGGCTTCGGCAAGTAATTTTTTGGCGCCCTCCGGATCATATCCGATCTTGAAATTCGGCTTTCCGTAGAACGGGTGTCCGGGCGGCACCATGCCGCTGGCCGGCATTGCGTAGCCGCCGAGAAATTTCGACAGACCCTCGCGGTCGATCGCCAGATTGATGGCCTTGCGCACGCGAATGTCGCGGAACGGCGATCCCTCCGCATAGGAGAGCCAGTAGGGCCAGACATGGAGGATGTTCGGGCTCTCGTTGGCGACGACCTGCATGCCCGCCTGCCTGAGGCGCGGCACGGTGTCGGGCGCCACCGCCTCGATGACGTCGACCTGGCCCGACAGAAGCGCGGCGACGCGCGTATTGGCGTCCGGCATGGTCAGCAGCACGAGCCTTTCGGTTTTGGGAATGCGCTCGGCGTTCCAGTAGTCGGCGTTGCGCACCATCTCGATCCGCTCGCGCGGAACGAGCTTGTCGAATTTCCACGGCCCGGTTCCGGACGGCTGGCGCGAAAACTTGCCCCAATCGCCGCCGAGTTCGGCCCACCGCGCCGGCGAGGAAAACAGGATCTGCACGAGGCGGTACGCGAAGGTGCTGTCGGGTTCCTTGGTGACGATTTCGACAGTCTCGTCATCGATCCGGCGGTAGCTCTTGACGCTGGCCACATAGCTCGCCGCCTGCGTGGCCTGCGGCGTGTCGAACTGCTTCGACTTGCGGTCCATGATCTTGTCGAGGTTCCACACGACCGCATCTGCGTTGAACGTCGAGCCGTCATGAAAGCGGACGCCTTTGCGCAGCTTGAGCGTCCAGACCGTCTTGGTGTCGTCGATCGTCCAGCTTTCCGCCAGTCCGGGGACGAGACGTGCGGGCGTGCCGTCGCCGGGCATGTGCCAGCGCAGAAGTCCCTCGTACATGGTGGTTCCCGTTGCGCGGCCTCCTTCGCCGCCCTGACTCGGCTGTCCTGTGGTAAGCGGGATATCGGACAGGGTCATCGCCATGCGCAGCACGGTCTCGGCTCGAGCCGGAAGCGCTGGAGCCAGAATGGCGATGAGGGCGGCTGCGGTTCGCAACGAGATCATGCGCATGGTCGATCCTCGTCAGGCTGGGAGAAGAGATGTCTCTGACAAAAATTGCGTCATCCTGGCGTCGAAGGTCGCAGGATCCTCGATGTTGCAGGCATGGCCCGTGTCGGGCAG
>JAIEQX010000030.1 GCA_019747375.1 Beijerinckiaceae bacterium
TTCATCGAGCGGTTGATGGATCAGGCGGCCAATGCGCTCGGCGTGGACCGGCTGGAGATCCGGCGCCGCAATCTGCTGACGCATGAGGAAATGCCCTATCCGCTCGCCACGGTTCTGCCGAGCGACGGCCGCGCGGATACGCAGTGCGACAGCGGCGATCATCGCGTCACGTTTGAAACCTGCGTGAAGGAATCGAACTGGGCCGAGAAATCGAAGCTGCAGGGCAAGCTGGTGGATGGCCGCTACCAGGGCATCGCCATCGGGTGCTTCATCGAGGGCGGCGCCTCGGGTCCGCAGGAGAATGTGCGCATGCTGCTCGAGCCCGACGGCTCGGTGTCGCTCTTCGCCGGCTCTTCGGCGATCGGGCAGGGGCTGGAGACGGTGCTGGGGCAGATCGCGGCGGATTCGCTCGAGATTCCGATGGAGCGCATTCGCGTGTTCCATGGATCGACGACCTATCTCAAGCAGGGCTGGGGCTCCTACGGGTCGCGCGCGACCGTGATGGGCGGGTCGGCGGTGCTCGACGCCTCGAAAAAACTGCTCGACCTGTTCCGCCTTGCTGCGGCGAAGCGCCTGGGCGTCGAGCCCGACGCGCTGACGGTCGCCGAGGGCGTGGCGCGCACGTCCGACGGGCGCTCCGTGCCTCTGGCGGAAGTCGCGGGCGACCATCTGGAGGTCGACGGCAGTTTCAAGAACAACACCCCGACCTACACCTATGGCGCCGCGATGGCGCATGTGGCGGTCGATCCCGGCACGGGCCATGTCGACGTCGTCGACTATGTCGTGGTGGACGACGTCGGCCGCATCATCAATTCCATGACGCTGCATGGGCAGGTCATGGGCGCGGCGGTGCAGGGTTTCGGCAGCGTGTTCTCGGAAGAACTCGTCTACAACGCCGAAGGCCAGCTGCTGGTCGGCTCGCTTGCGGATTACCTCATACCGCTCGCCACCGATTATCCGGTCGTGCGGTGCGTCTCGATGGAATCCTTCCCCTCGCCGACAAATCCGCTCGGCGCCAAGGGAGCGGGCGAGGGCGGCATCATTCCCGTGGGCGGGGTGATCGCCAATGCGGTCGCCAACGCGCTGCAGTCTTTTGGCGTGCAGCCAAAAATCCTGCCGCTGTCGCCGTCCCGCGTGTGGGAATTGATCGAGGATGCGCGCGCCTGACATCGAGGCGCTGCGCATTGCGACATGAAAAAAGCCCCGCCGGCGACAACCGGCGGGGCTTTTCTTTGGCGGCGGCTTTCACCAGCCGAGAATTTTCGCCGTCTTGTCGAGGATGGGCTGCGGAATCGCTGACGCCTTCGCCAGCATGGCGGTGATTTCCGGACCGGTCTTCGGACGTATCTCCAGCATCTGCTTGCGCGCTTCGGCGATAAGTTCCGGGTCCTTCAGCGCATCCTCATAGGCCTTGCGCAGAATGGCCACGCGCTCGGCGGGCACTTCCGGCGCGACCCAGTGATTGTAGCCGATGGCGGTCGGCAGGGTGACGAGCGTGGCGATCTGCCTTGCTTCCTCATCCTTCACGACATCGACCAGCAGGGGCACGTCCGGAAGGTCGGGTTCCTTCTCGAAACCGATCTGGCAGATGATCGCGATCTTCTTGTCGCGCAGCCAGTCCGGCTTGGTCGAGACAAGGCTCGAATAGGCTCCGCCGCCGCGGCCCTCGACCTCGCCGCGCTCCAGCGCGAGATTGCTGTCGTTGGTGCCCTGGTAGCCGTTGATGATCTTGAATCTCGTGCCCACCAGCGCGTTTAGGATCGCCGGATAAATGTTGGCGTCCGAGATCACGCCGCTGCCCGCCAGCGTGATCTCGCGCTTGGTGGCGGCCTCGAGGGTCGTCACGCCGCTGGCGCTCCAGACGTAGACCGTGTTGTTCGAGTGGGCCATGCTGCCGAGCCACTGGAACTTGGCCGGGTCGTATTGCGCGCCCTTGCCGCCGAGCATCTGGAACATCGGCGTGCCCTGATTGACGGCGGCGATATAGGTGCCGTCCTTCGCGGCGGCCGCATAGACATGGTTGGCGGCGCGCACGCCGCCTGCGCCGACCATGTTCTGAACGACGACATCGGGATTGCCGGGAATGTATTTCCCCATGTAGCGCGCGAGCAGGCGGGCGTAGAGATCATATCCGCCGCCCGGGCCGAAGCCGACCAGAATGTTGATCGTCTTGCCCTTGTAGAACGTGTCGGCTTTCTCCTGCGCCACCGCCAAGGGCGCGGTGATCAGCGCCGCCGCCGCCACCAATGTCCGGATCCAGTTGCGCGTCATTCCACGTCCTCTCGTCGCCAAAACTGTTCCAATTTTGGCGCAGTATGGCGGGGGGCGCAACAAGGCTCATGAAAATGGGCGGCCTGCGACGAAAGTTTTTGGAACTGGCGCCTCATACCTGCGCAGAGTGCGTCCGCAGGCTGCAATGGGGGCAAGGCGTGGTCAGCGCGTTTGAAAGCTCGCGACGAGCCGCCGTCCCGGCGCGGGCGGCGGCTCGGCGGTTCGATCATTTCATCGCGGCGTCACGGAAGCTTTCATCGATGTATTTTTCCGGATCGGTCAGGTTCTTTTTCGGCTCGGCATAAGCGCTGCGAAGGCGCAGGACGGTCTTCATGCCTTCGCGGTCAATGCGCAGATCGCGATAGATCCCCGTCTTTGCGTCGAGCAGTTTCGCATAGGCGAGCTCGGCCGCCGGCCGCTCCATGCCGCGCATGTTCTTGACGAGCATCCCCAGGGCTTCCTCGCGATTGGCGGGATCGGCGAGCCAGTCGATCGACGCCTTGAAGCCTTTCGTGAAGGCGACGATCTCGGTGCGCTTGGCGGCCGCCGCGGAGCGGCGCGTCGTCGCGACAATGCCCTGATAGGCGCCGAGCGCTTCCGAACTGCTCTGCAGACGTTTGAAGCCTTTCGCTTCCGCGGTCAGGTCGAGCGGCGTGTTGAGCAGCGTCGCATCCTGCTTCTTCTCCAGCAGGGCGCCGAGACGCTGCGCGCCGCCGCCCACGCGCACCCAGGTGACGTCCTTTTCGGCGACGCCGGCCTTGGCGAGCGCATCGCGCAGCACGAAGGCGAAGCCCGTCGTCATGGCGTCGACCGAGAGCGTCTTGCCCTTGAGGTCCGCGATGGTCTTGATGTCGGGCGAGGCCATGATGTGCAGCAGCCCGTTGTCGACGCCAAACAGCGCGACGAAGTCGGCCGGGCCGCTGAGTTCCGTTTCGCCCTGGCCTTCGTCATAGGCGATGACGTTGTCGACGGAGGTCAGCGCGAGGTCGAAAGCTCCGGCATAGAGGTTCTTGGCCATTTCCACGGAGTTCGGGGTGATCGACAATGTGACGTCGAGGCCGTTCTTCTGGAAAAAGCCTTTCTCCTGGCCGACCCAGAACGGCCAGTTGGACGCGCCCGCGAAGGCCACGACCTTGAACGGATCGGCCGCGAGCGCGCTCGAAACGGACGCCGTGACGGCAAGGCCGGCCAGCAGGGCAGCCCTCAGGATGCTCATTCCACGCATGTGCATTTCCTCCACAAAACGCCCGTGTGTCCGGGCTTTGTCCTATCTTCAGCCGCGCTGCATGCCCCAGCGGCGCACCGTCTTGGCCTCGATGATCCGGAAGATCACCGCTTCCACCAGCAGGCCGACCGCCATGACGGTGAGAAGACCTGCAAAGACCGACGCCGTATCGAGCGTGTTGCGGTTCTCGAAAATGTACCAGCCGAGCCCGCCCTGGCCGGACGACACGCCGAACACGAGTTCGGCGGCGATCAAAGTGCGCCAGGCGAAGGCCCAGCCGATTTTCAGGCCCGCCAGAATGGCCGGGAAGGCCGCCGGGATGAGGATGCCAATGACGAAGCGAAGACCTTTCAGTCCGAACGTGCGGCCGGCCATGCGCAAGGTCTCGGACACGGCGAGGAAGCCCGAGTGCATGTTGAGCGCGACCGCCCAGAGCACCGAATGCACGATGACGAAGACAAGCGAGGGACGGCCGAGCCCGAACCAGAGCAGCGCCAGCGGCAAGAGCGCAATGGCGGGCAGCGGGTTGAACATGGCGGTGAAGGTCGACAGCAGGTCGGTGCCGATGCGGCTCGTGACCGCCACGGTGGTGAGCAGCGCCGCCACCACCAGGCCGATGAAATAGCCCATCAGGAGCGTCTGGAGGGTGACCGACAGTCGCTGCGGGATGACTCCGGAGGCGATGCCGTCCTTCAGGGCCTCCAGCGTGGCGAAGAAGGTCGGGAAGCTCAACGGGCTTTGCAGCCAGCGTGCATAAAGCTCCCAGACCACGGCGATGCAGACCAGAATGACCCCACGACGGAAGGCCGTGTTCTGGGTCAGCTTTTCAACCGTCGACAAGGGCTTTGCGACATCCCCCAGTTCAGCCGGGGCGGTAACGTCGAATTCCACCTCGGGCCGCACCGGCGGCGTCATGCGGGGCATGGCGTTCATCCTGGGCTCCTCAATGCGCAATGGAATTGCCGTCGAACAGCATGTGGGAGATGCGGCCGGTGAGGCGGCCAAACTCGACGCTGTCGCGCTGGCCGAAGCCGAGGTCGTGACAGTTCAGTTCGGCGCGCACCTGGCCGGGATGCGGCGACAGGACGACGACGCGCGAGCCGACCACCACGGCCTCCTCGATGGAATGCGTGACGAACACGAGCGTAAAACCGACGTCCTCCCACAGTTGCAGCAGTTCTTCCTGCATCTTGCGGCGGGTCAGCGCATCGAGCGCCGCATAGGGCTCGTCCATCAGCAGCACGTCGGGTTTCATCGCCATGGCGCGCGCGATGGCGACGCGCTGCTTCATGCCGCCCGACAGCATGTGCGGGAAGGCGTCGACGAATTTCGTGAGATTGACCTTGGCGAGAGCGTCGAGCGCGCGGGCGCGCGCCTCGTCCTTCCCGACGCCGTTGATCAGCATGGGATAGGCGACGTTGGCGCAGACGGTCTTCCACGGAAGGAGCTGGTCGAACTCCTGGAACACCATCATGCGATCGGGACCCGGCCCGGTGATGACGCGATCCTTCAGCGTGATGCGGCCTTCGACGGGTTCGAGAAACCCCGCGATGGCCTTGAGCAAAGTCGACTTGCCGCAGCCCGATGGTCCGAGCAGCACGAGGCGCTCCCGATGATGGATCTCGAAGCTGACACGATAGGTCGCGGTGACGAGATGATCGGGCGTCTTGTACTGCAGCGTGACGCCGTCAACGCGCACGAGTGGCGGCGCGGCCTGAATGACGGACGTCTCCGAGCGGGCAGGGGCAAGCGCTGGCGTCATGTTTGGCTCCCGAGTGGCCGGCCCCGCGGGACCGGCCGTTCGTGGATGTCAGGATCAGTTGCTGGCGGTGGCGTGCAGCGAAGGCACGAAGACATCCGTCCATTTGGTCGGGATGTTCTTCAATCCGCCGATGCGGCCCATGAAATCGGCCAGCGTCTTCACGCCGAAGACCGGCGTGCCGAAATCATCCGGCATGGCCTTGAGCATGGCTTCGACGCGGGCTTCGTCGAGCAGCTTGGAAGGCTCGACCTTCAGGTAGATCTGGGCGGCCTTTTTCGGGTCCTTGCGGATGATGTCGCTCGCCTCGTCGATGGCCTTGGTGAGCACTTCCGCCATCTTGGGATTGGCCTCCAGCCATTTCTTGGTCGCCCCCGCCGCCAGGAAGGTGGACCGGCCGCCATAAGCGTCTTCGGAAGACGCGATGGCCTGCGCCTTGCCGGTGTCGAGCACGAGCTGCGTGAAGGGCGGCGTGGAGAAATAGGCTTTTACCTCGGTGCCGCCGGTCAGCATCGCATTCAGCGATTCGGGATGGGGCAGAGCCACGACCTGCGGCTTCAGCTTGTCCTGCTGGCCTTTGCCGAAGCGCTTCTCGGCGACCATCTGGAGCGCATACATCTGCGGCGAGACGAGCGCCGGCATGGCGATCTTGTCCGTGGGGGCGAGATCGTCGATCGTCTTGGCGCCGGGCTTGTTGGCGACGAGAACGAGCGGGCTGGAATTCACGCCGGCAATGCCGAAGATCTGCTGCGGCGTGTTGCGCGCCTTGTCCCAGGCGATCAGCATGGCGGCGACGCCATAGACGCCGACATCGACCGACCCGGACAGGACCGCATCCTGCATGGCTGACGAACCCGAGAAACGGCGATAGCTCGCCGTGACGTCGAGACCCGCGGCCTTGGCCTGTTTCTCGACGAGCTTCATTTCATCGGCGATGAACATCGGCAGGAAGCCGACCCCGAAGCCGATGCCGATCTTCACTTCGGTTTGCGCCGAGGCGGCCTGCGGAAAGGCCGCGACGGAGGCGAGCAGGCCCAGCATTGTGACGAGTTTGCGTATCATGACGTTTTCTCCCGTGGTCTGCTCAAGCGGCCTTGGGCGGCTCCAGCGGCATGGCGAGCAGAACCATGACCGGCTTGTTTGTCTTGTTTTCCAGCGCACGGGATTCCCCGGGCGCAATTCGGCAGGAATCGTAGGCTTTCAGGACAGTCTCGCCATCGGGCGTCACCACCGTGAGATCGCCTTCGACGACGAAATAGATTTTTTCGATGGGCGAGGCGTCCGGGTCCGTGCGCCCGCCCGGCAGGATCTGCGACATGCCGAGCCAGAGCTGCTCAGAGGGGCCCGCCTCGCGACCCTGAAGCCGCAGGCAGCGCATGTCGAAATGCGCCGGCGGGAAGTAGGGCTGTGCTGCGTCGAAGCGCGTCACGTGCATGGCGTCACCGAGTCGGATCGAGAAGAATGCGGTCGCGCGCCGAGCCCATGACGGCCACATAGGCATTCGCGGCCGCCGACAGCGGGAAGACCGCCTTCTCGACGATGGGAAAGGGTTTCAGCGCACCGCTGGCGAAGCCTGGCGCCAGTTCGCGCAGAACGGCGCCGGTGGCGACCGAGTTCAGCGCCAGCGAGTCGATGCCCACATAGGTGTGACGGCCGCGGTAGAACTCGAAAATGTTGAACTGGACGATCTTGTCGATGGCCGCGATGAGGATTTGCCGGCCCAGCAGCGCAAGAGACTTGTGCGCGTCCTGGAAGTAGGGATCGCCGACCGTATTGTAGACGATGTCGGCGCCCTTGCCGCCCGTCATCTCGCGCACGCGCGCCGCGACGTCTCCGGCAGACGCGTCGATCATCTCGACGGGCGCCGAGGCGAAGCCCGCATAGGGCTCCGCGCGGCGCGCCACACCGATGACGCGTGCGCCCTGCCAGGCGGCGATCTGCGCGGCGGCCTGGCCGACCTTTCCGTTCACGCCCATCACCAGAACGGTCTCGCCCGGCTTCGGCATGCCGGCGCGGCGGAAGCCCTCGATGGCGGTGACGAAGGGCACGCCGATGCCGGCGGCTTCATAGATCGAGATGTTGGCGGGCTTGCGCACCAGCGCGTCCGCCTCGACGACGAGATGGCTGGCATGCGTGCCGTCGCGCCGAATGCCGAGATCGCCGGAGGAGCCGAAAACCTCGACGCCCATCCATTCAGGGGGACCGTCCACCACGACGCCGGCGAAATCTCGGCCGGGCGTGCGCGGGAAGATTGCGTAGGGCATCATGCCGATGGCGGCCTTGACGTCCGACGGGTTCACGGCGGCGGCGCGCAGCTCGACGATGACGTCTTCGGGGCGCGTGCGGGTCAGGGTCAGCTTTTCGATGGCGGGCGCCACCTGGCTGGCGTCCGCGGCCTTTGCGTGCAGCCGGAGGCACGTGGCCTCGACCTGTCCGCCAGCCTGTTGTTCGTTTTTCTGCGCGAGGGCCATGATGACTCCGGAGACTTTGTTTGCAGTTGATTCAGGACAGGCGCGTGGGCAGGCCGATCATCGCGCGGGCCTCGGCGGGCGTGGCGATCTGGCCGCCGAGATCCTCGACGATGCGGCGGGCCTTTTCGACCAGAACGGCGTTGGATTCGGCCAGAACGCCGCGTGAAAGATAGACGCCGTCTTCAATGCCCACGCGCACGTGACCGCCCGCGAGATAGGATTGCGCAACCGACGTGAAAGCATGGCGGCCGATGCCGATGGCGGTGAAGGTGGCGTCCGCCGGCAGCAGATTGCGGGCGTACAGCACCGTCTCGGGGCTCGGCTGGAAGCCATAGGCGACGCCCATGACGAAAGAGCACAGCGGCGATGGCCGCAGCGTTCCGTCCTTCAGAAGATCATGCATGAGCGCGATGTCGCCGGAGTCGAACAGTTCGATCTCGGGCTTCACGCCCGCCTCGTGAATGACCTTGGCCATGCGGCGCACGTTGCGCGGCGTGTTGATGACGACCTGTCCGCCCGAATTCATCGTGTTCAGGTCGAGCGTGCAGATTTCCGGCTTCAGCAGCGCGATATGTTCGACGCGCTTCTCCGGCGGCAGCAATGTGGTGCCGGGCCCGAAGATCTTCGGGTCTTCGTCGGACGGGACAAACCGGCCGCCCGGACCCGTGGTGATGTTGAGGATCACATCGCTGTTTCTGGCGCGGATGCGCGCGACGACGTCCTGGTAGTAGGACATCTCCATCGAGGGCTTGCCGCTTCCCGGCTCACGCACGTGGATGTGCACGATGGCCGCTCCGGACTCGGCCGCGCCGAGACAGGCGTCGGCGATCTGTTCGGGCGTGATCGGCAGGTGAGGCGTCTGTTCCGGAAGCGTCAGGTTTCCGGTGACGGCGCAGGTGATGAAGACCTTGTCGAGCGGGCGGCGCATCAGGTTCTCCTCACAATGCCCGGCCGCCATCGACCACGATGGTCGAGCCGGTCGAGTAGCCCAGCAGGGTCGCGCAGGCCAGGATCGCGGCCCCGACATCTTCCGCCGTGGCGACGCGCTTCAGTGGCGTGGTTGCTGCGGTCTTGGCGTTGAACTCCGCGCCACGACCCGGCACGAAGCCGGTGTCGACGACGCCGGGCGCAACCCCGAGCACGCGTATTTCCGGCGCGAGCGCGCGTCCGAGCGATTTGGTCATCGCATCAATGCCGGCCTTGACGGCTCCATAGACGATGCTCGACCCGTTGCCATTCATCGCCGCGATGGAGGACACAGACACGATGAGCCCATCTCCGCTCGCCTTCAGCAGCGGCGCGAAGGCCCGCACCGCCGCGAATTGCCCGCGCCAGTTGACCCGGAACATGTCGTCGATCAACTCGTCGGTGAGCGCGTCGAGATCGGCGTGCGGGATCGGCTTCGTGTAGCCGGCGCTGTTGACGAGAACATCGAGCCGGCCGTAGCGCCTCTGCACCTCGTCGCGCAGCGCCGTGAGCGTTTCGGTGCGCGCGACGTCCGCAGGCAGGGCGGCATGGTTCGCGCCGGGGTAGGACGCGACGAGCGCGGCCGCTTGGCGCGCCTTGTCGTCTCCGGGACGATGGGTGATGACGACATGCGCTCCCGCCTGCGCAAAGAGAAGCGCAGCTGCGCGTCCCACGCCGCCGGAGCCCCCGATGACGAGGACAACCTTGCCGGCTTGCGAAAGTGGATAGGTCATCGGCAATTCCCTGCGCTCGTGCGTTACTTGATCGGAGGGCGCGGCAGTTTGGCGTCGCCGCGCTCCATGACGAAGGTGTAGTCGAGCGAATACCAAGGCCCGCGCACATCGGGCGCGGGGGCGGCCTCCTCATGGCGACGGTAGTCGCCGACGAGCGCGCGCGTGACGCCGAAGACGACGTCGTTTTCAAGATATTCGTCATCATCGACGAAGACCTGCGTGACCAATGTCTTGAAGCCCTGGCGGAAGGCCAGGAAATGAATATGGGCGGGGCGATGATGCGGGCGGTTCTGCGCCTTGATCATGTCGCCCACCGGCCCGTCGACGGGCACCGGATAGCCGGCCGGCTTGACGGAACGGAAGGAAATCCGGCCGTCGGAATCGGTGATGAACTTGCCGCGCAGGTTCATGTCGGCCTGCGTGTCGTCCTGATTTTCATAGAGTCCGACAGGCGAGGAATGCCAGACGTCGACTTCCACCCCTGCGATCGGCCGACGGTCGGAATCCAAGAACAGGCAATTGGCGAACAGCGCCGAGCCGGGGGTTGAAGAGCGAACCAGCGTGCCGCCGTTCTGCGTGCGCGGCGAGTTCATGCGCCAGAACGGGCCGAGCAGGGCGGCGGCGGTTTCGGTCGAGCCGTTGCGGCCGTTGTTGAGCAGGCACACGAGAGTCGAGAAGCCGATGGCGTCCGAGAAGAGGATCGCCTCATTGTGGCTGTCGTTGGTGGCCTGTCCGATGCGGTTCAGGAAGTCGACGCCGTATTCGAATTCCGCCTCGGTCAGCGACACTTCGCGCGCAAAGGCGTGGGCGTGGCGCACGAGCGCCTCCATGACCTGACGCAGGCGCGGATTGTCCGCGCTCGACATTGCGGCAAGAACGGCCGGAGTCACGCCGGCTTCATTTTCGATGATCATTCATCGCCTCCCGCGCCACTCGTCTTTTCAAGCGGTCCGATTTTGTGCAATCGATTGCAGCGATCTTCTGCAATCGATTGCATCGTGTCAACAGGGTCTTTATCGTCCTGTGGACACAGGAGCTCCAGCTTGACCGACCTCGTCCGCATTCCGCCCAACCTTCAGGCTGTCGCCGACGCGGCCGGCGTGCATCGCTCCACGGCGTCGCGCGCGCTGAATCCGGCGACCCGCCATCTGGTGGCGGGCGATGTCGCAGGGCGCATCATCGAAACCGCACGACAGCTCGGGTATCGCCGGGACGCGATTGCGGCGAGCCTGCGCACCGGCCGTTCGCGGCTGGTCGGCGTCGTGGTTCCCGACATAGCGAATCCGGTCTTCGGTCCGATCCTGCGCGGCATCGAGAGCGCGCTCGCCTCGGCGGGCTATTCCTGCCTGCTGGCGAATGTCGGGCGCGACGAGGCGGAGCAGATGCGTCTCGTGGAAGAATTGATGGAGCGTCGCGTCGACGGGCTCATCCTGGCGACGGCGCGCAAGGATGATCCCGTGCTTGGAGCCTGTCTGGATGCGGGAACTCCCACGGTGCTGGTCAATCGCGCCGAGGAGCGCGAACGCGCGTCGGCGGTCGTGTCCGACGATCGTGCGGGCATGATCCTGGCCGTGCGACATCTCGCGTCGCTGGGCCATCGCCGCATCGGTCACCTCGCCGGCCCGCAGGATCTCTCCACGGGCGCGCTGCGGCGGGAAGGATTTGTCGCGGCGATCCGGCAGCTCGGGCTGGCCGATGAAAATGCATGGATCGAAGCGGCGGCCTATACGCGTGAGGCCGGAGAAGTCGCTGCGGCCGAGATCCTTTCGCGATTTGACGTCACGGCGATCGCGGCCGCCAACGATCTTCTGGCGCTCGGCGCCTACCGGGCCGTCGCGGCGCGCGGACTCAGATGCCCGGCGGATATTTCAATCGTTGGCCACAATGACATGCCGCTCGTCGACATGGTCGAGCCGCCGTTGACGACGATCCGCATTTCGCACCTTCGCATGGGCGAAGAGGCGGCGCGGCTCCTCCTGCGCGGCATCGAGTCGCCAGGATCGAAGCCGGAACGAATCGTCACTGAACCGGAACTCGTGCGTCGCGCCTCCACGGCCCCGCCGCGGTGATGCGCATCGCAGAACAGGGGATTGCATCACGGCCTTGTCATCGCCCTTGCCCGGATTGCTCCCGACGCGCGCAACCTTGACCCGGACGCTGCCGTTGCATGGCGTGACCGTGACGCAATGCGAGGAGAACGCGGGTGACGAAGTGGATACTGGGTCTGCTGGTCCTTTGCGGCCTGCTCGGCGTCGGCTGGCATCTGGCGGGGCGGCCCAATCTGCCTGACCGTTTCAATCCGACGGCGGCGCTTGTCATCGACGACGCGCCGAATTTCTTGACCGGGTACAAGCTCAAGCGGCTGACCCGCGACGGGCCGCAGTGTCTGGCCGTGCTTTCGAAGGCCAGCGGAATGTCTGTCGCGCCGGTGACCGAACAGCCAAAGGAAGGCGGATGCGGCCTTAGCAATGTGGTTCGGATTGAACGCGCCAAGGCTGCCTTCTCGCCGCGGTCGCCGATGACGACATGTGGGGCGGCCGTCGCGTGGGCGATGTTCGAGCGTCACGTCCTAGACGCCGCAGCCCAGCGTGCCCTCGGGTCATCTGTCACGCGGGTCGAGCATCTTGGCTCTTACGCGTGCCGGAACATGTATCATCGCGATCAGGGCCGGCGGAGCGAACACGCGACTGCAAACGCCATCGATATTTCAGGGTTCGTGCTGCAGAACGGCCAGAGAATCCAGATCGAGCGTGACTGGGACTCAGCCGATGCAAGGCGCGCGGCGTTTCTGCGAGACGTCCGCGA
>JAIEQX010000184.1 GCA_019747375.1 Beijerinckiaceae bacterium
TTGGTCACCCCATAGGGCGAATTGTGCCGCCGCTGCATCGTGTCGAGGCTGGTGCTGATGTTGACGATGCGCCCGAAACCGCGCGCGATCATCGCCGGCGCCAGCACATGCGAGATCAGGAACGTGCCGTTGACGTTGACGTTCACGGCCTCCTGCCAGACGACCGGATCGGTCTCCCACAGCGGCAGCGAATTGCCGTTGGGCGGCAGGCCCGGTCCGCGCTGCGGCCGGCGCGCATTGTTGACCAGCACGTCGATGGCGCCGAACCGCGCCGTTCCGTCCGCGAGCACGCGGTCGCAGTCGCGGCGTTGCGTGATGTCGGTGACGAGCGGCAGCGCGCAGTCGCGCCCGCAGGCGCGCACGATCTCGTCGGCCGCGTCGTCGAGCAGGTCGCGTTCGGGAGACGCCAGGATGACATTGGCGCCGGCGCGCGCGAATGCGCCCGCCATCGAGCGTCCGAGTCCGCGGCTCGCGCCCGTCACCACGACCGTCAATCCATCGAGCTCGGCGCCGCCCATCGTCATCCTCCCTCTGTGCAGAGAGAGGCGGCGGCTCAGGGAATCCCGGCGGCGTCCGCATGCGGCGCCCGCCCGCCCCCCGGCGCGACATCTCACTCCCTGCCCGGCTGTTATATGCGTCATGCCGAAAGGCCTGCGCGCGCCGATGAAGGACTTTAGACGCGCGGCGGCCCGAGGGTCAATCGCAGCCGCGTCCCGCGCGGCGCATCAGCTTGCAAGACAGAATGCGTTCGGCCTACCATCTTGGCGAAGAACAATAAGCCAAGGGAGCGCCGCGTGGTCCAGAGAGTCGGACTCATCATTCCATCCTCCAACCGCATGGTGGAGGAGGAGATGATCCGATTCTACCCGAAGGACGTTGTCGTCCACGTGACCCGCCTGCGCATGACCGGCCCGCACAAGAAGCCCCTCGATCAGCTCCTCGGCGACATCGAAACCGCCGCCGCCGCGCTGGTCGACGCCAAGTGCAATGTGGTCACCTTTCACTGCACCGTGACCTCCATGTCGGACGGACCGGCGGGCGAGACCCGCATCCTGAACGCGCTGAAAACCGCGCGCGCGCCCTTCTTCGCCACGACGTCGACCGCCGTCCGCGCCGCGCTCGACGCCTGCGATGCGAAGCGGATCGCGCTCATCACGCCCTATGACGCCCACAAGACCGAGGAAGAGATCGAATTTCTGGAGGATGCCGGCTATCAGGTCGTCTACACCAAGGGCTACGATCTCAAGAACAGCGACGCCTATTGCTCGACGCCCGCGAGCGTCTGGCGCGACCGCGTGCTCGAAGCCAGGCGCCCCGACGTCGACGCCTATTTCCTCAGCTGCGCGAATATCCAGGCCATCGGCGAGATTCACGGCCTCGAGGAAGCGCTCGGCGCGCCGGTCCTGACCAGCAACCAGGTGGTGATCTGGGACGGGCTGCGCCAGGTCGGCCTGACCAATGGGTTCGACGGGCCCGGCGCGCTGTTTCGCAAGCAGCGCCGTCCCACCAAGGATCTGATCTGACGCCGATGCGTGAACCGGCCACGAACCACTGGTGGCAACCAGATCAATAAGAACAAGGAGGCGCGCATGAGCGAGCGTAGCGCAACGATGCAGGCCCGCACGGCCATGTATAACGACAACAAGCTGAAGATCGGTCTGTTCGGCGCCAATTGCTCGTCGGGCCGCGCCGTCACCACCGTGCCGGAGCGCTGGTCGGGCTCATGGAAGGACGGCCGCGCGCTCGCGCAGGCCGCCGACGAGGCCGGAATCGACTTCATGCTGCCGATCGGCCGCTGGAAGGGCTATGGCGGCGACACGGATTATCAGGGCGCGACGCTCGAAACGCTCACCTGGGCGAGCGGCCTTCTGGCCGCCACCAAACGCATCAGCGTTTTCGGCACGGTTCACGCGCCTCTGTTCCACCCGCTCATCGCCTCCAAGGAATTCGTCACCGCCGACCACATCGGCGAGGGACGCTTCGGGCTCAATGTCGTGTGCGGCTGGAACGAGGGCGAGTTCGACATGTTCGGCGTCGAGCAGCGCAATCACGAGCGCCGCTACGATTACGCCCAGGAATGGATCGAGATCGTCAAGCGCGCCATGTCGCCCGAGAACGATTTCAATCACAAGGGCGAGTTCTTCGACCTCAAGGGCGTGCGCATGAAGCCAAAGCCCTTTGGCGGCACGCGCCCGATGATCATGAACGCCGGCTCCTCGCCCGCCGGCCGCGCCTTCGCGCTGCGCAATTGCGACGCCTTCTTCACCACCGCGTCGCGCGTGTCGCTGGAGGAGACGAGCGAGAAGGTGCAGGGCATCAAGGCGCAGGCCGCCGAATATGGCCGCGAGATCGACGTCTATACGGTCGGCGTGGTGACTTTGCGCCCCACCATGAAGGAGGCGCAGGATTATTACCGCCACGCCGTGATCGACGGCGCGGACTGGAACGCCGTGCGCGACATCCTCGCCCTGAAGAAGATTTCGCCCGAAACCGTCGGACAGGCGGAATATGACCTGAAGCGCAATCAATACGCCAACGGCATGGGCGGCCTGCCCATCATCGGGGATCCCGAACATGTCGCCAACATGTTCGCCGACCTCAGCAAGGCGGGCCTGCGCGGCATCGGCGTCTCGATGGTGAACTATGCCGACGAGCTGCCGCTCTTCGTCAACGAGGTGCTGCCGCGCCTGAAGGAGATGGGCGTGCGCGCCTGATCATTTGGACGGATCGCCCAGCGCCGCCTGCGTGCGCGCGATCACCTCGGCGGGCGTCGCCAGCACCTGCCGGATCGCCGCCTCCACCTCCGCGCCCGTCATCGGGTCGACGTCGAGCTTCAGCCTGTCGGCCTCCGCCAGGAAAGCCGCGTCCTTCATGGTGGCGTCGAAAGCCTTGCGCAGCAGCGTGACCCGTTCGGCCGGCACGAGCGGCGGCGCCGCCAGCGGGCGGCTGATCGCCGTCGTCAGCGACAGGAAGCGCGCCACCGGTTCGCGTTGCGCATCGCCCGCCACAAGGTCCAGCAGCAGCGGCGTGTCGGGAAGATCCGGGTCCTTCTTCAGGCCGATCTGCACCAGCGGCACGATCTTGCCGTCGCGCACGGCGTCCGGAATGGTCGCCTTGTAGCTCGGCCAGGTGTTGGTGCCGCGCCCCTCCACTTCGCCCCTCTCCATCGCCAGATTGATCTGCGCGCCGCCCGCATAGCCCGTCACCACCTTGAAGCGCGTGCCCAGAAGCGCGTTATAGACGCGCGGCATCTGCGCATCAGGCGAACTCGCGCCCGTGGAGCCGACCAGCACCTCCATGCGCTTCGCATCCTCGATCGTCTTCGCCCTGGACGTGCTCCAGACCGCCGTGACATTGGGCGACTGGCTGACATTGCCGATCCACTTCATCGCGCCGAGCGAGGCCTGCAGGCCCGGCTGGCCCGTCGGCTCGTGCACCACGAGGCCCTGCCCCACGAGCGTCAGGAAAGTCCCGTCCTGCGGGGCGATTCGGGCCGCGTGATTGAACGCCGTCAGGCCGCCCGCGCCCGGCATGTTGACCACCACCATGGTGGGCGCGCCGGGAATATGCTGCGCCATGTGCCGCGCGATGAGCCGCAGCAGCGTGTCATAGCCGCCGCCCGGACCGGTATGTGTGGATAGCGTGATGGTCTTGCCGGCGTAGAAATCCTGCGCGAGGGCGCCGGGCGAAAGGCTCGCGAGGCCCGCAATCATCGCCAGCGACGGCATGAATCGAAACATCGTCGTGTCCTCCCGCGCGTCGGATTTCTTCTGGGCGGCCATGAAGCCGCCGTCCCGGCGTCACCGCGACTCTTGCCCGAATCGTGAGAATCAACAACAGGTGGCTATGCAGTCATTTGCTGCGCGATCGAGGAGAGTGCTGAAGAGTCCGCGTCGAGTTGTTGCGTTAACCCTTTGTTAACCAAATCAGAGGACCTGTTAACTAAATGATATCGTGGAGTTTTCAGTGATAGAATCGTACGGCGGAAGCGAGGCCGAGGCCCCCCGCACCCTTTATTTGCCGGAGACCGGCGACGATGGCTCGGCCTATGTGATCATCACGAAGCCGGGCGAAGAACCGCGCTACCATCGTTGCCGCGACAAGGAAGAAGCCTGCTATTGGGCCCGCCGCTGGATGTGGCGCGACCGCATTCAACGCTGGGAGGGCGACCTCTTCGGCAAGGCCTGGCTGGAAGTCCGCGCCGATCACTGAGAGACGAAAGGATCCGCCCGCCCTATTCGGCCGGGCGGACCTCTGCGGCCACGGCCGCATCCTTCTTGCGCTTCTCGCGCGTCACCAGCTTGAAGAACATCGGCACGAAGAAGATGGCCAGGAACGTGGCCGCCAGCATGCCGCCGATCACGCCCGTGCCGATCGAATGCCGGCTCGCCGAGCCCGCCCCGGTGCTGATCGCCAGCGGCACGACGCCGAGGATGAACGCCAGCGACGTCATGATGATCGGCCGGAAGCGCAATTTCGCCGCCTCCATGGCGGCTTCATAGACCGGCATGCCCTCGCGGTGTTTCTCCGACGCGAATTCGACGATCAGGATGGCGTTCTTCGCCGCAAGCCCGATCAGCGTCACGAGGCCGATCTGGAAATAGACGTCGTTCTCGATGCCGCGCAGATAGATCGCGAGAATCGCCCCGAACAGCGCGAACGGCACGGCCGTGATCACCGCCAGCGGCAGCGACCAGCGCTCGTACTGCGCCGCGAGGATCAGGAACACCATCACGAGGCCGAACAGAAAGCCCTGGTTTCCGGTGCCGGCCGTCGACAGTTCCTGATAGGCGGACCCCGTCCAGCCCGGCGTGTAATCGGCGCCGAGCGTCTGGCTCACCACCTCCTGCATGGCGGCGATCGCCTGCCCGGATGAATAGCCGGGCGCGGGATTGCCCTGGATGCGCGCCGCCGGGAAGATGTTGAACCGGTCGACCACATCCGCGCCCGTGATGCGCGTCACCCGCACCAGCACGTCGAGCGGCACCATATTGCCGGTCTCCGAGCGCACGAACACGTGGCGCAGGTCGTCGGGCGATTGCCGGAAATCGCTCTCCGACGACAGGCTGACGCGATAGGTGCGCCCGAACAGCGTGAAGTCGTTGACGTAGAGATTGCCGAAGGCGCTCTGCATCGTGTCGAACATGGTGGCGATCGGCACCGACAGCGCCTTGGCCTTCTCGCGGTCCACGTCGATGCGATATTGCGGCACGCCGGTGTTGAACGTCGTCGACACGCCGCGCACCTCGGGCCGCTGATTGGCGGCCGCAATGAGTTTCTGCGCCGCCTGGTTCAGGCTTTCCAGATTGCCGCCGCTGCGGTCCTGCAGGAAGAACTCGAAGCCGCCCGTCGTGCTGATGCCCTGGATGGGCGGCGGATTGAAGCCGAACACCAGGCCGTCGCGGAAATTGGCGTTGAGCGACCCCAGCGCCGGCGCGAGATTGCGCGCGTCCTGCCGCGCCTCCTTGCGCTCCGACCAGTCCTTCAGCGTCACGAAGGACACGCCGGAACTCGTCTTCTGCGCGCCCGACAGGAGATCGAAGCCCGAGAAGGTGACGATGTTCTGCACGGCGTCGTTCTGGCGCGTGCCTTCCGTCACCTTGCTGGTGATCTCGCGCGTGCGGCTGAGGGACGCCGCCGGCGGCAGCGCCGTGACGAGGAAGATGTAGCCCTGGTCTTCGTTGGGCACGAGGCCCGACGGCACTTTCTGGAACAGCATGTAGGTGCCGCCCAGCATGACGCCGACCAGCATCAGCCCGACCACGACATTGCGCAAAAGGAAGGACACGCCGCCCGAGAAGCCGCGCGTCAGCCAGTCGAAGCCGCGGTTGAAATAGCGGAACGGCAGCGCCGGCTCGCGATGCTCGTCCTTCAGGAGAAGCGCGCAGAGCGCCGGCGTGAGCGTCAGCGCCACGATGCCGGAGATCACCACCGAGACCGCGATGGTGACGGCGAATTGCCGGTACAATTCGCCCGCCAGCCCGCCCAGGAACGACACCGGGATGAACACCGCGCACAGCACCAGCACGATGGCGATGACCGGGCCGCTGACCTCGTCCATCGCCTTGATGGCGGCCTCGCGCGCCGGCAATCGTTCGGTACGCATGATGCGCTCGACATTCTCCAGCACCACGATGGCGTCGTCCACCACGATGCCGATCGCCAGCACCATGCCGAACAGGGTGAGCAGGTTGATCGAGAATCCGAGCATGTACATGCCCGCGAACGTGCCGATCAGCGACACCGGCACGGCGATGATCGGGATGAAGGTCGCCCGGATGTTCTGCAGGAACAGGAACACCACCAGGATCACCAGCACGATGGCCTCGATGAAGGTCTTCACCACCTCCTCGATCGAGACTTCGACGAAACGCGTGGTGTTGAACGGAATGTCGTAGGAGAGCCCGTCGGGAAAGCGCGTCGCCAGGCGGTCCATGGTGGATTTCACCGAGGCCGCGACCTCCAGCGCATTCGCGCCCGGCTGCAGGTAGACGCCGATCGGCACCGTGGGCGAGCCGTTATAGGTCGCCGAAAAGGCGTAGTTCTGCGAGCCGAGCTCGACGCGCGCCACATCCTTCAGCCGCAGCGCCCCGCCGTTGGAATCGGAGCGCACGATGATGTTCTCGAACTCGCGCGGATCGACGAGCCGCCCCGGCGTCGTCACCGAATAGGTGAAGGCCTGCGCGTCCTTCATGGGCTCCTCGCCGAAGCGTCCCGCCGCAAACTGCGCGTTCTGCTCGCGGATGGCCGCCGCAATGTCGCTCGGCGTCAGATTGTACTGCGCCACCTTGTCGGGCCGCAGCCAGATGCGCATCGAATAGTCCGACGCCCCGAACAGCGAGGCGTCGCCCACGCCCGGCGTGCGGCGCAATTCGTCGATGACGTTGATGAGCGCGTAATTCGAGATGAAGATCGTGTCGTAGCGCCCGCCCGGCGCCGACATGGCCAGCACCTGCAGGATCGAGCTCGACCGCTTGTTCACCGTCACGCCCTGCCGCCGCACCTCTTCGGGCAGCAGCGCGGTGGCGCGCTGGACGCGGTTGTTGACGTTGATGGTCGCCTGGTCGGGATCGGTGCCGATCTGGAACGAGACGCTGAGGTTGAGCGTGCCCGACCCCGTCGAGGTCGAGCGCATGTAGATCATGTTCTCGACGCCGTTGATCTGCTGCTCGAGCGGCGCCGCCACGGTCTCGGCGATGGTCTGCGCATTGGCGCCGGGATAATTGGCGGTGATCACCACCTCGGGCGGCACGATCTGCGGATATTGCGAGATCGGCAGCGCCCGCATGGCGAGCAGCCCCGCGAGCACGATCACGATGGACAGGACGGAGGCGAAGACCGGTCGGTCGATGAAAAAGCGCGAGATCATTTGGCGGCTCCCGGCGCTTCGGCGCTTTTCGCCGTCCACGGCACGGGCTTCACGGTCGCGCCCGGCCTCACCCGGATGATCCCGTCCACCACGATGCGCTCGCCGCCCTCGAGCCCCGACTGCACGATCCAGCCCTCGGCGATTTCCTGCCCGAGCTTGACGGGCCGAGCCTGCGCGACATTGTTGTCGCCCACCACATAGACGAACGGCCCCTGCGGCCCCTGCGAGATCGACTGTTTCGGCAGCACGATGGAATTGGGCACCGACAGGCCGCGCACCACGAGCCGCACGAATTGCCCCGGCAGTAGCTGCCCGTCCGCATTGGCGAAGATCGCCCGCACCTGGATCGTGCCGGTGCGCGTGTCGACCGAACTCGCCGACACCTGCACCTTGCCGCGCGCCGGATAGGTCGCGCCATTGCCATATTGCAGCTCGACCTCGAGATCGCTCTCGTTGATCGGCTTGGCGCGCTGGCCGTTGAGCGTGCGGAAGTTCTGGAAGTCCGTATCGGTCACGGAGAAATACACATAGGCGGGATCGAGCTGCGTCAGCGTGGTGAGCAGCGCGCTCTGCGCCTGGATGAGGCTGCCGACCGGCGGCGATTGCAGCGCCGTCGTGCCCGAGACGGGCGCCCGCACGGTCGAATAGCCGATGTTGAGTTCGGCGTTCTTCACTTCCGATTGCGCCAGCTGCACGCCGGCCTGCGCCTGGTCGCGCGTCGCGCGCGCCTGTTCGAACGCCTGTTCGGACGACACCTGCTTGCGCGCCAGCTCCTCGATGCGCTTGTAGTTCTCCTCGGCCTGCCGCAGCGTCGCTTCCGCTTGCGCGAGCTGCGCGCGCGCCCGGTCGCGCGCCACCTCATAGGGGCGGCTGTCGATGCGGAACAGCACCTGCCCCTGCTCCACCTTGGCGCCGTCCTCATAGCTGCGCTCGAGCAGGATCCCGCTGACCTGCGCGCGGATCTCGACGTCGCGATAGCCCGCCACGCGGCCCGCATAGGTCACCGGAAGCTGCACTTCGCGCCGTTCCGTCGTCACCACGCCGACTTCGGCGGGCGGCTGGGCGGGCGCGGCGGCCTGCGGTTTCGCCGGCGCATTGGCCTGCGTCTGGCGCTGCCAATAGGCGAAGCCGACCGCAAGCAGAATCACGCCGATGATGATGATCGTATATCGCCTGGCCATGTTGCGCGCTCGCGGGTCGAAGGATAGATTTGGACAGACTGTCCAATTTCGGACTGATGGATTAGACAATGAAAGCGCGCGTGACAAGGCCGGAAGAGTGCCAGCGGGGCCGCGCCGTCAAACGCCAAGCCATAACGAGCGCTGCCGCGGACATGTTCCTCAGCGCGGGCTTTGCCGCAACCAGCATCGAGGGCATTGCCGAGCGCGCCGGCGTGAGCCGCCAGACCGTCTACAACTGCTTTGATTCCAAAGACGGTCTGTTCCACGCCATCTGCAGCGACCTCGTCGACGAGATCATCGCGCCCATCGCGCGCGCCGCGCAGGATCAGGCGGATCTGCGTCACAGTCTCGTGACCATCGGCGAAAATCTGCTCGCCAAGGGCCTGCGTCCCAAAAACCTTGCGCTCTATCGGCTCATCGTCACCGAGTCGGCGCGCTTTCCCGAACTCGGTCGCTCGCTCTACATGAGCGGCCCGCGCCGCGCCGTCACCCAGCTGGCGGATTTCTTTCGCGCCGAAATGGCGCACGGGCGCCTGCACATGCCGGACGCCGAAATCGCCGCCGAACATTTCTTCGGCATGCTCAACGGGCACAATCAATTGCGCGCCCTGATGGGCGTCGCGGCCCGCCCCTCGGCCGCAAGGCGGCGCGCCATCGCGGAAGCCGCCGCCGACACCTTCCTGCGCGCCTTCGCGCCGCGCGCCGCCCAACCTGCGTCTTAGTGAGGACTCGCTCGCGTCCAGATCCGTGTGCATGATCGAGTCGCGCGCACCGCGATGACGACACGCGAGACGACAATGACGAGGACGTCATGAACGGAAACTTAATTTCCGAACTGCTGCAGACCATCACGGAGCGTGGACGCGATCTTCTGGCGCGCGCCTGGGGCCAGGAGGATCCGACGCCCGCGGGCCTTCTGCGCCTCACCGACGATCTGCTGCGCCGTCGCGGCGAGGCCACGGGCGTCGCGCTCGCGGAAGCCATCCTGACGCGCTATGCGCAATTGCCCGACGACGCGCGCCGCGACGTGCTTTTGCATCTGGCGAGCGATTACGGCCCCGACCGCGCGCGGCTGGAACGCGCCATCGACGCCTACCGCCAGGCTCCCGGCGAAACCAGCGCGCACGGCCTGCATGTCGCCGCCGAACCGCGCCGGCAGGAGCTCATCCGCCGGCTCAATCATGCGCCCGGCGGCACCGCCGCGCTGGTGCGCATGCGCGAGGATCTGTTCCGGCACGAAAAGGAGAGTCCCGATCTCGCGGCGCTCGACGCCGATTTCCGGCATCTGTTTTCGTCCTGGTTCAATCGCGGCTTTCTCGTCCTGCGCCGGATCGACTGGACGACGCCCGCCAACATTCTGGAAAAAATCATTCGCTACGAAGCCGTGCACGAGATCCAGGATTGGGATGCGCTGCGCGCGCGCCTCGAGCCGCAGGATCGGCGCTGCTTCGCCTTTTTTCACCCGCGGCTCGTCGACGAGCCGCTGATCTTCGTTGAAGTCGCGCTCACGGCCGAAATACCCGCTTCCATCGGCCCGCTTCTGTCGCCCGCCCGCGCCGCGCTCTCGGCCCATGCCGCCACCACGGCGGTGTTTTACTCGATCTCGAATTGCCAGCAGGGCCTGCGCGGCATTTCCTTCGGCAGTTTTCTCATCAAGCAGGTGGTCGAGGACCTGCGCCGCGAACTGCCGAAACTCACCACCTTTGTGACCCTGTCGCCCGCGCCCGATTTCGCCCGCTGGCTGGCGGAAGATCTCGCCGCCCCGCAGGGCCTCGTGCCGGAGGAATTGCGGCCCGCGCTCGAATGGACGCAGGAGGCGTCGGCCGCAGCCGAGCCGCCGCCCGCCGGCAAGGCCGCGCTTCTGTCGGCCGCCACGCTCTATTACCTGCACGCCAAAAACGCCGCCGGCCAGCCGCGCGATTCCGTGGCGCGCTTTCATCTGGGCAATGGCGCGCGGCTGGAGCGCATCAATTTTCAGGGCGACCTGTCGCTAAAGGCCATGCGGCAGGCCCACGGCCTGATGGTCAATTACCTCTATTCGCTCGACCACATCGAGGCGAACCACGAAGCCTTCGTGGATCGCGGCGAAATCATCGCCTCCGGCGAGGTGCGGCAATTGCTGAAACGCAGGTTTGCGCCAAAACCGCCCGCCCCCGCCGAACCGCCCGCGCCGGCGAGGCTGCCGCAAGGCCAGGCGTGACCGCATTCGAAGACCTTGAACACGGGATTTTTGCCATGCGCGACAAAGATTCGGAATGGGTGGACATCTGGCGCGCGGTGACGAATATCGTGGGCTTTCACGATCTCGCCGAAACGCCCGGCATCACGGAACTGCAGCGCCTGGAATATGACGCGCAGGTCTATGCGGGCGGCGTGGAACTGGCGCGCCGGATTATCGCGCTGACGAAGAGCGAGTGAGGCGCACGCCGGGCGTCGGGCGCGGTCCCAGGCAAACGAGGCTCACGTGCCGGGGTGGCTCGCAACATGCGAAGCGATGAAATCATAAAACGCCTGCACGGTGATCTTCCGCTCGGTGAGAAGTTCGATATGCAGGGCCAGTGAGTCCGTGTCGCTGATCGTCAGAATGTATCCGTTGAGTTCAAGAAAGGTGACGCCGGCCAAGAAGGCCGTCCTCTTGTTGCCCTGCTGAAACGGATGATTGGTCGCAATCCCCTGCATGACCAGAATCGCGAGATACAGGGTGTCGTCTTCCCCGAGGTAGTTGAAATAGTGCTGAGCGCGATGCAATCCGCTGAGCAGCAGATTCTCGCTCAGCAGACAGAAGGGCTCGCAGCTTTGTTCAACCGCGATCCGGTTGATTTCGATGACGTCTGCCGGATCAAGCCAGCGAGGCTCACTTGGCAAGACGTTCGATGACCTTGGGGTAGCGAGCCATGGTCTTTTTGGTCAACTTTGCAACGTCGACCTCGCCCTTGACGGGCTTGGCGGGGAACGACTTGCGCTCGGTGCGTTTGGACGCCTCCGGCGCCGTGACACCCTTCCCAAGCGTGGTCATGGACTGTCTCCGAAGAAATTTAACAAAACGCGGCAATCGCCACGAGCAGAGATGAAGGCCTCGATACTGTCGTCTTGCCCAAGGCGGGTCAACTCCGACCACACTTATGGACGGGGAACTCACATGGAAGACCTTGCCTTTGTTTCCGCTCATGCAAGCCTGAAAGACCACCCGATCAGGAAAGGCAGGCTTTGGCGACCACGACAACGAATCTGCCGTGGTCTTCAGAAGATCCCGCTTCATCGGCCGGCCCTTTCGTCCTTGGCCATACTGCAAGGCCTCTGATCCCATAAGCGTTTCTGTTTGACGCAGGCAATGTTGCGCTGCCGCTTGCCCCTTTCGCCGCGCAACCGACTCGCCTAATGTGCGCCGTTCCAATTTTGAGACGGAGGCACAGAATGGCATTGGATGAGCCGGAGGATCCGGCGCGCCTTGGTCCGGTCGCGACGCCCGGCAAGCCGGCGCCAGCCCCCCAGGTGCCGCTCTCCCACATCTTCTGGTCATTCCTGAAAATCGGCGGCTCGGCCTTCGGGGGCAGCACCCAGGCGCTCATCCACCGGGAGACGGTGGAGCGGCGCAGATGGCTCGACGAACAGGCCTTTCTGGCGGGTTTTGCGCTCTCGCAGGTGCTTCCCGGCGCCAATCCGGTCAATCTGGCGCTCTATATCGGCCTGAAAGTGCGCGGCGGCCTCGGGGCC
>JAIEQX010000280.1 GCA_019747375.1 Beijerinckiaceae bacterium
TGCCAAACCTCGTGTGCCCGCCGATGTCCGGCCATCCTGGGCGAGCGCCGGCAGGGCTGTCCTGGCCACGGCGCTGCTCGTCGCGGCGGTTGCTTACGTGGGTGTCTGGCATTCGCATCTCATCGTCCGGCGGTTCCCCGCCTCGGCTCGGCTCTACGCGCTGGCCGGCGCGCCCGTCAATCTGCTGGGTCTTGCACTCAATGACGTGCAGTCGCGGATCACAGAGGACGGAACGACGCGGGTCCTTACCGTTCAAGGCTCGATCGCCAATGTAGAGGGCTTCCCGAGGGGGGTCCCCGACCTTCGTCTCGCCCTCATGGCAGGACCGGAAAAAGAGCTTTATACTTGGATTGTGACGGCGCCGAAGGCACGGCTGAAGGCAGGCGAAAGCGTCGCATTTCAGGCGCGCCTCGTTTCTCCCCCGGTTGGGGCGGAGCAGGTGAAAATCATTTTCGCGAGCGCAAACGTCGCGCCGCCCAGGGGAGACGGTTCGAAATGAGCACGACGCGCGAGGTCAAGGTTCTGTTCAGCGAGGCCGAGATCGCCGCGCGCGTCGAGGAACTCGCCGAAGCGATCCGGAAAGCGGATCTCAAGAACCTGCTGGTCATCGCGGTGCTGAAAGGCTCCTTCATGTTCGCCGCTGATCTGCTGCGATCGCTCCACCGCAAAGGGCTGCAGCCACAGGTCGAATTCGTGCATCTGTCGAGCTATCTCGAGGGCACGGTGTCGCAGGGGCACATCACGATCTTAAAGGATATCGAGTCGGACGTCTCCGGTCGCGACGTACTGCTCGTCGACGACATTCTCGAATCCGGCCGCACATTGGCCTTCGCCAAGGATCTCCTGGTGGCGCGGGGCGCCAACAAGGTGCTGATCAGCGTCATGCTGGAGAAGCCCGGCAAGCGCGCGGTGCAGGTTCAGGCGGATTACGTCGGCTTCAAAAGTCCGGATGTCTTTGTGGTTGGCTACGGTATGGACGTCGCCCACAATTACCGCGAGCTGCCTTTCATCGGCGTGGTGTCTTGATCAGCCGTTGAGGCGCCAGATCGCGACGTTCAAGATGGTCGCGAAAGAGACCCACGCCAGATAGGGCGTCAGCAACAGCGCGGCCTTACGGTCAAGCCTCCAGAACAGCGCGATGGACAAGGCTATGCCGGCCCAGAGCGGAGTGATCACGGCCAGGCCGAGAGCGGGGCTGTTGGCGCCGAAGAAGGCGAACGACCAGGCCGTGTTTAGGGCCATCTGAACGACGAAAACAATGATCGCCGCCGTCCTGCCTTTCACGCCGGCGGGTAACCGCAGGATGCGGAAAAACGCATAGGCGACCATGATATAGAGGGCCGTCCAGACGGGGCCGAAGATCCAGTTCGGGGGATTAAACCAGGGTTTATCGAGCGCTGCGTACCAGCTGGGAATATTCGGCATGGTCGCCAGGCTGCCAAGCACCGAGGCCGCCACGGAGGGAGCTGCGGCCAGAAGCGCGCTGGCGATGATCGATAGCCTTCGGTCGGCGTAGCCGGAGGGCGTCCTGGCGCCGGATATGTCTTGTCCTGTCATCGAAGTCATCCAATCCCTGTTCGCCTCGCGCGCTCCACAAGGTTATACGAACGGGCCGCTCATCCGGTTCGACCGGACGGAATGACAAAAGCGAGGGCGGCTGAACGCCAGAGCGACAGGATCTAGGACATGGAACAGGACCCGAAGACATCGCAGACTCGGGAGACCTTGGCCGTACAGGCGATGGGGCGGGTCGATCCGCAGACCCGCGCCGTCGTGCCGCCGATCCATATTGCATCGACCTTCATTCGCGATCAGGACAATGCCTATAGCGGGGGATATTCCTACGGCCGGCCAGACAATGCGACCGTCCGCGAACTGGAAGAGATCGTCGCCATGCTGGAAGCGGCGCCCGCCGCCATGGCGTTCGGATCGGGCATGTCAGCCGCCATTGCGGTCTTTGCAGCCCTTCCCGCCGGCAGCCGCGTTCTCGCGCCGCAGGTCATGTATTGGGCGTTGAGAAAGTGGCTCGCGACGGATGCAGCGAAAATCGGACTTCGCGTGACATTCGTCGACATGTCGGATCTGACCGTCCTTGAAGCGGAGCTGGCGCGCGAACCCGCCGTTCTGGTCTGGATCGAGACGCCTTCAAACCCGCTGTGGACCGTGTTGGACATCCAAAGCATTGCGGAGATTGCGCATCGCGCCGGCGCGCGGCTTTGTGTGGACTCGACCTGCGCGTCTCCGGTCCTGACGCAACCCCTGCTTCTCGGCGCGGATATCGTCATGCACTCGGCGACGAAGTATCTTAACGGTCACTCAGACGCGTTGGCGGGGGTTCTGGCGACACAAAGCACGGACGCTCTCTGGGGCGACATTGCACGCGTGCGTTATACGTACGGCATGCTGCTCGGACCCTTTGAGGCTTTCCTCGTTATCCGTGGCGTCCGAACGCTGCATCTGCGCGTGCGCGCAAGCTGCGCCAATGCGATGGAGCTTGCGCGTCGGATTTCAGGGCACAAAGCGGTGAGCCACGTGCTCTATCCCGGCTTGCCCACCCATGCCGATCATGCGCTCGCGGCTCGACAGATGTCGGGCGGATTTGGCGGCATGCTGTCGATCAGACTTGCGGGCGGCGTCCAAGCCGCCATCTCGGCCGCGGCCCGCGTTCAAGTCTGGAAGCGAGCCACGTCCTTAGGTGGAGTGGAAAGTCTGATCGAGCATCGCGCCTCGATCGAAGGGGAGGGCACGCCGTGCCCCCCCGATCTGCTGCGGTTGTCGTGCGGGGTCGAATGCGTCGACGACCTGTTCCTCGACCTCGACCGCGCCTTTGGATGATGCGACGCCCTGGGTTGAAGCGACGTCAGATCTCGTGTCGTGACAAGAGTTTTTCGATCTGGGGGATCGTATGATGCGTGAGGTCCTTGTTGATTTCCGCTCCGATCATCTTCTGGACCTCCCCCGAAAATGCGCTTCGCAATTCCCCGAGCGTCTTGGGCGGCGCAACGACAATCAGCCGCTTGAAAGAGTGCTGGTGCGCCGCCGCATTGATGTCGGTGGCGATATCCGTGGCGAAACGCGCTTCTTCCAGTTCGTGCCAGTCGGTCGTTTCGTAAGCGCTGCGGCCGGCTCCGACGCTCGAGAAGGATCGGCCGGGACGATCCGTGCCCTGCTCGGACGTCGCGGGATTTTCCTGCGTACGCACTGACAGACGGCGGAGATTGAGAAGTTCCGCATCGCCTTCGTTGTGCAGGAGCAGGGCCTTCTTGCCGTCCCCGATGAGGATCCAGTCGCCGGTTCCCACGCGCAAACGTGCCATAGAAATCTCCCTGTTTTGCAAATTCCATTCGCGTCGTGGCTCTTGCCGAGCGCCGAGCGCGAGTGAAAACAGTGGAGATGGCGGTCAGTTCCCCTCTTCGAGAAGGCGCCGCGCGATGACCTGCGCCTGGATCTCCGCAGCCCCTTCGAAGATGTTGAGGATTCGGGCGTCGCACAGGACCCGCGAGATCGGATATTCGAGCGCGAATCCGTTGCCGCCGTGTATCTGGAGGGCATTGTCGGCGCAGGCCCAGGCCACGCGCGCGCCCAGAAGCTTGGCCATTCCTGCCTCTACGTCACAGCGCTTGTCGTCGTCCTTGGCGCGGGCGGCGAAATAGGTCAGTTGCCGGGCGATGTGGATTTCGACAGCCATGAGGGCGATCTTGTCCGCGACGCGTGGAAAACGAAGAAGCGGCTTGCCGAACTGAATGCGTTCGCGTGCATAACGAAGGCCCAGTTCGAGCGCATTCTGGGCCACGCCGACAGCGCGCGCCGCGGTCTGGATCCGCGCGGATTCGAAGGTCTGCATCAGTTGCTTGAAGCCCTGGCCCTCGACGCCGCCAAGAAGATTGGCGGCCGAAACTTCAAAGGCCTCAAAGGCAATCTCGTATTCCTTCATGCCGCGATAGCCGAGCACTTCGATTTCGCCGCCTGACATTCCCTTTGCGGGAAACGGATCCTCATCGGTTCCCCGCGGCTTTTCCGCGAGGAACATCGAAAGTCCCTTGTAGCCGGGCTCCGCCGGATTGGTGCGGGCCAGAACGGTCATGAGATCCGCGCGGACCGGATGTGTGATCCAGGTCTTGGCGCCGTTCAGCCGATAGATGTCGCCGGAACGGGTGGCGCGTGTCCGCAGCGAGGCGAGATCAGAGCCCGTGTTGGGTTCCGTGAAGACGGCGGTCGGCAAGATGGCGCCCGAGGCGATGGATGGAAGAAAGTGTTTCTTCTGCTCCTCCGTGCCGCCGCACAGGATGAGTTCCGCGGCGATTTCCGAGCGGGTTCCAAGCGAACCCACGCCAATGTAGGCGCGCGACAATTCTTCCGTCACCACGCACATGGCGACCTTGCCGAGTCCCATTCCGTCATATTCTTCCGGGATCGTCAGTCCGAAGACACCGAGCGCCGCAAGACCATCGACGATCTCCATGGGAATGTAGGCATTCTGCAAATGCCATTCATGCGCGTGCGGTGCGACTTCGGTCTGCGCAAATCTGGAAATCTCCTGGCGAATCGATTCCAGCGTTTCGTCGAGTCCGGAGACGCCGATCAGTTCCGATGACGCATTGTCCTCGATCCTGTCGACGAGCTGTCGGCGCGTTTCGCGCGTATTGCCGAATGCAATGAGCGTTTCAATGGCGCCCGACTTGAGGCTCGCCAATCGGGCAGGCGACAGATCGAAATCTTCAGGTCGGACGAACTCGCCTTGATTCATCGGAATGCCGCCGAAAATCTGCGCGAGATATTCGCCGAGTCCAATGCGGGTCAGGAGACGTTCTGTTTCGCCGAAGGTCCCGGCCGCTTCCATGCGCCGGCCGTAGGCGATCATTTCTCGAATGGATTCCACATAGGTGGCGAGCCATGCCATTCCGTGCGCGGCATGCTGCTCATGCTCGAGCGCATCAGCGGAAATCTTGCCTTCGAGGGTGATCCGGCCGCGGATGCAGGCCTTCGCCTCGGCGTATAATTTATCGAGTTCGACCAGGGCTTGGTCGCCCAGACCAAGAATGTCGAGATCCTGCCTGCTCGTCCCAACTTCCAATGCCGACCGGGCCGTCATGGGCCGCTCCCAAGCGCTCTCGCCCACATGGGGCTTGTGCATTGCAGCATGCCTCTCCGGCGGGTTTCAGACAATGCTCCTTTTGACGCGTCAGCGGCGCGTCGCCAGCATCACGCCCGTGACGGTGACGGCCATGCCGAAAAGCTGCACGATGGACAGGCGTTCGCCGAACAGCAGGAATGCCTGAACGGCGGCGGTCGGCGGCACCAGATAGACAAGCTGCGCCGAGCGGGCCACTTCTCCACGCCGGATCAGGTGCAGCAGCAGTGCGATCGAGATAATGGAGACCGCCACGACGGACCAGACCATTGCAATGATGACGTCGCGGCTCCAGACGATACGCATATCCTCAAAAAGATAGGCAAGCGGGATCGTGGCGAGCATGGCGCTGATGAACTGCAGGAAGCTGATGGTGCGGAGGTCGCCCGTCCGGATGTAACGCTTCTGATAGAATGTGCCGAATGTCAGCGACACCATTCCGGCGGCATTGATGAGGAGCGGGACCACGACGCCTGCAACCTGACCCGTGTCCAGGGCGAGCAGTTTGGGGGCGAGCACCAGAAGCAGGCCCGCAAAGCCGAGCGCCACGCCAAGCCACTGCCGCCGGCCGATCCTTTCGCCGACAAGCCAGGGCGCGAGTATGGCGGTCAGGATCGGCTGAAGCGCAGCCAGGAGGGCGGAGATCGTCGCTGGCACGCCATGGGCGATCGCCCACCAGATGCCACCGAGATACAAGGCGTGCAGAAGCACGCCAGAGGCGAGCGCGTGCAGCCATTCGGCTCTTGATCTTGGCCATTCTGCGCCCGCCAGCCACGCGAATGCGCCCAGGCAGAAGGCTGCGCCAGCGTATCGAAAGATCAGGAACGTGAGCGGGTCGGCGTCATCAGCGGCCAGGCGAGCCACGATCCATCCTGTTGACCACAAGAGCACAAAGGCGATTGGAATCGCGGCCGTTAGTGACCTGTCGAAGATGTGTGATCGCTTATTCATGTGTCCGCGTTATCCTGCAGATGGCGGGCCGATGCGCTCCTCGTCACCTGCTTTTTCGAGTTCATCACCCCGCCGGACCATGAAACAAAGACTCTCCATCCTGTCGGACGCGTATATCAGCTTCAACGAGGACGATGGTTGGGCGATCGCCAGCCATATCGCGTTGACGACCCTGATGTCGATGTTTCCGTTTTTGATCTTTCTCACCGCGCTTGCGGGCTTTTTCGGTTCAAAGGAACTGGCCGATCAGGCCGCCGTCATCCTGCTGGAAGCGTGGCCGGAACAGGTCGCCCGACCGATTTCCAGCGAGATCCACAACGTGCTGACACAAAGCCGCGGAGGGCTCGTGACTGCTGGCGCCGTGCTGGCGCTTTATTTCTCCTCGAGCGGTGTCGAGGCCATCCGGGTTGGACTGAACCGCGCGTATGGCGTTCGCGAAAAGCGCGCCTGGTGGCTGCTGCGGCTCGAATCCGTCGCTTACGTGCTGGTGGGCGCCATGGCGCTGCTCGCGCTGGCCTTTCTGGTGGTGCTGGGGCCGCTGATCTGGAGCGGGATCGTGCAGAGCTTTCCGGCGCTCTCGCCGCTCGCCGGCGCCGTCACTTTGGCGCGGTATGCTTTTACGACGCTGTTGCTCGCCGTCGCACTCCTGATCGCGCACAAGTGGCTCCCCGCCGAGGATCACCGCGTCCGTCAGGTGATGCCGGGCGTCGTGCTGACGGTTCTGCTGTCGATTCTTTTCGCCTTTGCGTTCGCCGCCTATCTGACGGAGTTCGCGCGCAATTATGTCACCACCTATGCGGGGATCGCGTCAGTGATGATTGCGCTCGTCTTCCTTTACGCGCTGGCGTCGATCTTCGTGTTTGGCGGCGAACTCAACGCCGCCATTGCGCGCGCGCGG
This sequence comes from Beijerinckiaceae bacterium, assembly GCA_019747375.1. Classification (GTDB taxonomy): domain Bacteria; phylum Pseudomonadota; class Alphaproteobacteria; order Rhizobiales; family Beijerinckiaceae; genus Terripilifer. The sequence continues at coordinate 6,981 of JAIEQX010000280.1, forward strand.
CGAAGATCCGAATCTTCGCCGCTCTACTGACGACGGCGCCGTCAGGAGGCGGTCGAGCGACCCGCCTCGATCACGTCGTCGAGCGTCTTCAAACCCGTGCGGGGCGCATTGACGAGCACCGCCATGTTTCCGGGCGAGTGCTGGTTCTTCCACATTTTCATGTGCGCCAGCGGGATCTTGTCCCAGGGAAACACTTCCGACACGCAGGGATCGATCCGCCGGTCGATGACGAATTGATTGGCGGCGGCCGCCTGTTTCAGATGAGCGAAATGCGAACCCTGGATCCGCTTCTGGCGCATCCAGACGAAGCGCGCATCGAAGGTCAGGTTGAAGCCTGACGTGCCAGCGCAGAACACCACCATGCCGCCACGCTTGACCACGAAACAGGAGGTTGGAAACGTCTGCTCGCCCGGATGTTCGAACACGATGTCGACGTCCTTGCGTCCGGTGATGTTCCAGATCGCCTTGCCGAATTTACGGGCCTCCGACATGTAGGAATTATATTCGTCAGAATTGACCTTCGGCAGCTGGCCCCAGCATTTGAAGTCCTTGCGGTTGATGACGCCGCGCGCGCCCAGCGACATCACATAGTCGCGCTTCGTCTCGTCCGAAATCACCCCGATCGCATTGGCGCCGGCGGCTGCGCAGAGTTGAACGCCGAAAACCCCGAGTCCGCCCGATGCGCCCCAGACGAGCACGTTGTCGCCGGGCTTCAGACGGTGAGGCTCATGGCCGAACAGCATCCTGTAGGCGGTGGCGAGCGTCAGCGTGTAGGAGGCGCTTTCCTCCCATGAGAGATGCTTCGGCCGAACCATCAGCTGGCGGTCCTGCACGCGGCAGAACTGCGCGAACGAACCATCCGGCGTCTCATAGCCCCAGATCCGCTGTGAGGCCGAGAACATTGGGTCGCCGCCGTTGCACTCCTCGTCGTCGCCGTCGTCCTGATTGCAGTGAACCACCACTTCGTCGCCGACCTTCCAGCGCTTCACCTTGGAGCCGATGGCCCAAACGATGCCCGAGGCGTCGGATCCCGCGATGTGAAACGGCTGTTTGTGGCCGTCGAGCGGCGAAATCGGTTCGCCGAGCGCCGCCCAGACGCCATTGTAATTGACGCCCGCGGCCATCACGAGAACCAGGACGTCGTGGCTGTCGAGCGTCCAGGTCGGGACGACTTCAAGCTGCATCGACTGATCGGGCGGGCCATGCCGGTCCTTGCGGATCGCCCAGGCGTACATGTTCGCCGGGACGTGGCCCAAAGGCGGAATTTCACCGATTTCGTAGAGATCCTTGCCGGGCGACACGGGAGCCGCGCTCGCCGGTCCAGCCGTCGCATCAGATTTCGCCACTCGGTCCTCCCTGATCGCTCGCGATCATGTTCGGGTCCATGTTAGCCAACGTGCTGCAACGCACCATACTACTAACGGATCGGATCGGCGTGGCCAAAGGCGACCGCGGGGACGACTAAGGGATAGGCGGCGAAGCGGTCCCGCCAGGCTTATTGTGCCCTGCAACATCATCTCCTAGTCTGGCCTGAGCGGTCGAGAGGCATCACACGATGAGCGCCGAAACTCCGAAAGCGGACAAGCCCTGGATTTTCCGGACCTATGCCGGCCATTCCACCGCCTCCGAGTCGAACAGGCTCTATCGGGGCAATCTGGCGAAGGGCCAGACCGGCTTGTCGATCGCGTTCGATCTGCCCACCCAGACGGGCTATGATTCCGATCATTCCTTGGCGCGCGGCGAAGTCGGCAAGGTCGGGGTGCCGATCTGCCACCTCGGCGACATGCGCACCCTGTTTAACGGCATTCCAATCGCCGCGATGAACACATCGATGACCATCAACGCCACCGCTCCGTGGCTGATGGCGCTCTATATTGCGGCGGCGGAAGAGCAGGGGGCGTCGCGAGAAGCCCTGCAGGGCACGACGCAGAACGACATCATCAAGGAATATCTGTCGCGCGGCACCTATGTGTTTCCGCCGGCGCCGTCGATGCGGCTGACCCGAGACATGATCCTTTTCACCACGACGCATGTGCCGAAGTGGAATCCGATGAACGTCTGCTCCTATCATCTGCAGGAAGCAGGCGCGACGCCGGTGCAGGAACTGAGCTTCGCGCTCGCGACGGCGATTGCAGTGCTCGACACCGTGCAGGCGGCGGGCCACCTCGACCAGAACAAGCTCGCCGAGATCGTTGGGCGCATTTCGTTCTTCGTCAACGCCGGCATGCGGTTCGTGACGGAGCTTTGCAAGATGCGGGCGTTCACGGAACTTTGGGACGAGATCACGCGCGAACGTTACGGGATCGAAGAGGAAAAATACCGACGCTTCCGCTACGGCGTGCAGGTGAATTCTCTGGGGCTCACGGAACAGCAGCCTGAAAACAACGTCTACCGCATCCTGATTGAAATGCTCGCTGTGGTGCTGTCGAAAAATGCGCGCGCGCGGGCGGTGCAATTGCCCGCATGGAACGAGGCTCTCGGTCTGCCGCGGCCCTTCGATCAGCAATGGTCGCTGCGCATCCAGCAGATCATGGCGTATGAAACCGATCTCCTCGAATATGGCGATCTGTTCGATGGCAGCCATGAAATCGAGCGCAAGGTCGAACTGCTGAAGGCGGAGGCGCGGGACGAACTGGCGCGCATCGACGAGATGGGCGGCGCGATCGTGGCCGTCGAGAGCGGCTATATGAAGTCGCGTCTCGTCGAATCCAACACGCATCGTCTTGAAGGCATTGAGCGCGGCGAGCAGATTGTCGTCGGGGTCAACCGTTTTCTCGAGAGCGAGCCCTCGCCGCTGACGACGGGCGAAAGCGCCATCATGGTGGTGCCCGATCATGTCGAGGCGGAACAGATCGCGAGCCTGAAGGCATGGCGCGCCTGGCGCGATCCGGAAGCTGTGCGTGTCGCCCTGGCAAATCTCCGGGCTGCGGCCGCGGACGGGTCGAACATCATGGAGCCGTCGATCGCCGCCGCAAAGGCGGGCGTCACGACGGGAGAATGGGGCGACGTCCTGCGCGGGGCCTTCGGCGAATATCGCGCGCCCACGGGCGTGGGCCGCGCGGCAAGACAGAACGCCGAGCGTCTCGACGCCGTTCGCGACGAGGTCGAGCGCGTATCGCAGAAGCTCGGGCGACGGCTGAAGTTTCTGGTCGGCAAGCCGGGGCTGGACGGACATTCTAATGGAGCCGAGCAGATCGCCGTGCGGGCGCGCGACGCCGGGATGGATATTGTCTATGACGGCATCCGCATGACTCCGGCGGAAATCGTCGGAGCGGCCGTCAGCCAAGGCGCCCATTGCATCGGGCTGTCCATCCTGTCGGGCTCGCATGTGCAATTGGTGCGCGACGTTCTGGCCCGCATGAAGTCCGAAGGATTGACCGACATTCCCCTGGTGGTCGGGGGCATCATTCCACCGGACGACGAGGCGTTGCTGCGACAGGACGGCGTCGCGGCCGTCTATACGCCGAAGGATTTCGAGGTGAACACGATCATCGCCGACATCGTGCGGATCGTGGACGAGCGAACCTGACGCGACGTAAAAACGCCGAAGCGATGAACGCTTCGGCGTTTTCAAATTTCAGACAGGACGTCACTTACGGGCAGGCGTGACGCAGTCCGTCGTAGCCGAGATACGTGCCGCTGCGCGGATCGTACGAGCGGAAACGCTGCATGCAGTACGACACCTCGTCGCCGGCGACTCCGACCGGCGCGTCCTCGTAGACGTAGGCCGGGCGATCATAAGAGTTGGCTATGGCTCCGCCGATGATCGCGCCGGCCGCAAGCCCCGCAATGCCGGCCCCGACGGCTGCGCCGCGATTGTAGCCGCGGCCGCGATATCCATAGTTGCGATACCCGTAACCATAACGCTGACCATATCGAGCACGGTACTGAACGTTCATCACGCCAGCGTCAGCGCTCCGCGCCATGCCGCTGACGGCTGGGTCCAGGCGGATCGCCTGAGCCGAGGCCGGGCTGGCGCCGGCGACGCCAAGAGCAGCGAGCGCGAGCCCGCCCAAAAGAAAATTACGCATACAAACCTCCAGACAAGCATGGCGGCGCTGACGTTGGCCGGGACCGCTATGCGACATGTTTCAGACCCGATGGCCTCGGTCGCTTAACGCGCGCGCCGCCGCCGTGGTTGCGCGCTCCCGAGCATGTGAGTGGGGCCTGCGCTTCCGCAGGCCCCACTCGATTATTGCAGCGAGACCGGACCGCCGCCTTTGGCGAAGGAGACCACGCGACCCGACTTGCCGCGGGTGGGGGCGGCGTCGCTGGGCGCAATGACTTCGTCGCCGATCGTCAGCCCTTCCTTGGCGGCGCTGATGCGAACGACTTCGCCGTCCGTCACCTGACCGCTCAGGATCCGCTCGGCGAGGGGATCCTGCACCGACTTCTGGATCACGCGCTTCAGCGGGCGCGCGCCATAAGCCGGGTCGTATCCCTTGTCGGCGATCCATTGCCTCGCCTTGGCGTCGAGCTCGATGGTGATCTTGCGATCCTCGAGCAGACGCGCCAGGCGCCCCATCTGGATGTCCACGATGGCGCCCATGTCGTCGCGCTGGAGGCGATGAAACAGGACGATCTCGTCGACGCGGTTGAGGAATTCCGGACGGAAATGCCCGCGCACCATGGTCATGACTTCGTTGTAGACCGCCGATGAATCTTCCCCCTCGGGCTGGTTCACCAGATATTCGGCGCCGAGGTTCGACGTCATGATCACCAGCACGTTGCGGAAGTCGACCGTGCGGCCCTGTCCGTCGGTGAGGCGTCCATCGTCGAGCACCTGCAGGAGAACGTTGAAGACGTCTGGATGGGCCTTCTCGATCTCGTCGAACAGGACGACCTGATAGGGCCGTCTGCGAACCGCCTCCGTGAGCGCGCCGCCTTCTTCATAGCCGACATAGCCGGGAGGCGCGCCGATGAGACGCGAGACGGAATGCTTCTCCATATATTCCGACATGTCGAGCCGGACCATCGCGGTCTCGTCATCGAACATGAAGGCCGCCAGCGCCTTGGTGAGTTCGGTCTTGCCGACGCCGGTCGGCCCCAGGAACATGAAGGAGCCGATCGGACGATTGGGGTCCTGCAGGCCGGCGCGCGCGCGTCGAACCGCGGTCGCCACCGCGTGCACGGCCTCTTTCTGCCCGACAACGCGGCGAGCGAGATTGTCCTCCATCTTGAGGAGTTTCTCGCGTTCGCCTTCCAGCATCTTGTCGACCGGCACGCCGGTCCAGCGAGACACCACCTGGGCGACGTGATCCGGCGTCACCTGCTCCTCGACGAGCGCCGTGCCGACCGCGCCTTCCGTCTCCT
>JAIEQX010000308.1 GCA_019747375.1 Beijerinckiaceae bacterium
GCCTCTCCGGCCAGCCGCGTCAAAGCCCGCCGGATCGCGCCGTTGGCGGCGACTCCCCCGGCGACAACCAGAGCTGTCGGATGTCCATCCTCAGACCGAAAGGCGCGAAGGCCGCCGCGCAGGCGATCTATGATGACGTCGACCACCGCCGCCTGAAAGGAAGCGCAAATATCTGCAATGTCAGTCGGTCGCAGTGGCGCGATACGCTCGGCCTCGAGCCGGACTGCAGTTTTCAGTCCTGAAAGTGAAAAATCGGCCCCGGGACGGCGCAGCATGGGGCGCGGAAATGCGAATCGCTGCGGATCTCCGTTGAGAGCCTCGCGCTCCACCTGCGGCCCTCCGGGATAGGGCAAGCCAAGCATCTTAGCCACCTTGTCAAAGGCCTCCCCAATCGCGTCGTCAATCGTAGTGCCCAGCCGACGGTAGTCGCCAACCGCTCTCACCGAAATGATCTGCGTATGCCCTCCTGAGACGAGCAACAGGAGATAAGGGAAATCAATCCCATCGGTCATCCGGGCCGTGAGCGCATGGGCCTCCAGATGATTGACCGCCACGAAAGGTTTGCGCGTCGCCAGCGCAAGCGCCTTGCCTGCCGTGAGACCCACGATGACGCCGCCGATCAGCCCGGGACCGGCCGCCGCAGCAATGCCGTCCAAGTCTTTGAGGGCAACGCCGGCGATCTTCAGAGCCCGATCGACCAACCGGTCCAGCACTTCAACGTGCGCCCGCGCTGCTATCTCCGGCACCACGCCGCCGTAGGCTGCATGTTCGGCGATCTGGCTCATGATTTCGTTGGACAGGATATCGCCGGCTCCTGACGGGCTCAGCCCGACCACGGACGCCGCAGTCTCATCGCAAGTTGTTTCGATCCCGAGAACGCGCATGTTGTCCCATGGTGACATTTTTTAGGGGTTATGGCGCTCTTTCTTGCCCGCGCGCGACACCGTATAGTCCGCCGCGTTCAAGATGCAAGACGTTCCAGGTGACGAGGAGGGGCGAAGTCTATGTCGGGTGGGCCGTGGATGAAAATCGGAACCCGCGGTAGTCCGCTCGCTCTGGCGCAGGCGCGGGAAATGCGCAGCTTGTTGGCTGCGGCGCATGACTTGCCCGAAGATCGGATCGCGCTTGTCGTCATCAAGACGACTGGCGACATGATCCTTGATCGGCCGCTGTCCGAAGCCGGCGGCAAGGGCCTTTTCACCAAAGAACTGGACATTGCCCTGCTCAATGGTGACATCGACATCGCGGTTCACTCGTCCAAGGATCTGCCGACGCTTCTTCCCGACGGCATCGACATCGCCGGCTATTTGCCGCGAGAGGACGTTCGTGATGTCTTCATTTCTCCGCGCGCTGAAAGTCTTTTGGCGCTCGCGCCGGGCTCGCTGGTCGGAACCGCATCGCTTCGTCGCCAGGCCCTGGTGAGACGATTGAGGCCGGACCTGCGCGTCGGCCTGCTGCGGGGCAACGTTCAGACCCGGCTGGCCAAACTCGCGAGCGGCGAGTGCGATGCGACGCTCTTGGCGCTGGCCGGATTGAAACGGCTCGGCATGGTCAGCCATGCGACCGAAATTCTTGACGAGGAAAGTTTTTTGCCAGCCGTCGGCCAAGGCGCCATCGGCGTCACCGCCCGCGCTGATGACCACGCCACCCGCATTCAGCTCGGGGCCGTCCTTGATGCGCCGACCGGGTTTGCATTAATCCTCGAGAGGGCCTTCCTGCGAGTTCTGGACGGATCTTGCCGAACGCCTATTGCCGGGCATGCGCGGATCGCTGAGGGCGTGCTGCATTTTCGTGGTCAGATCCTGCGCGTCGACGGCACAGAATGCTACGAAACCCTGGCGCAAGGGGCCGTCGAGGATGCCGAGCGACTTGGGATCCGGGCAGGCTCCGATCTTCTCGCCCGCGCCCCGTCTGACATACTGGCGCACTGACATGCGCGTCTTGCTGACGCGACCGGTGCACGAGAGCCGGCGCAGCGCGGCGCATCTTCGCAAGCTGGGCCACGATGTGCTCATCGCGCCGGTCTTCCAGATCGTCCGAACGGAGGCGGCGCCGCCAGAAGGCGACTTCGACATGATTGTCGCGACAAGCGCGCATGCCTTCGCCGACACGCGGCTCTTCAAACGCGAATGGACTGACATTCCCGTGCATGTCGTGGGCGAGCGCACTGCGCGGGCTGTGAGCAGGACGGAGTTCCGCGCGCCCCACACGATTGCGCGCGACGCCGAAGACCTCACAAGGCGCCTGATCGCCCAGGCTCCCACGCCAGCGCGCATCCTGTACATCGCGGGCCGTGACCGCACTCCGGCGCTCGAAGCCGCGCTGCGCGGCGCGGGACACACAGTCATTCCCTGGATCGTGTACGAAGCGCGCCCAGTCGCCACGCTCACGCAGGAAGCCTGCAGGGCTCTCACGGACGGCGACGTGGAGGCCATTTTGCACTTCTCGGCGCGAAGCGCAGAGCTTTTCCTCGACCTCGCAGCAAAAAGCAACGTCATGGCCTCCGCCATGGCTCCATTGCAGATCGCAATCTCGACGCGAACCGCCCAGGCCTTACGCCCGTTTGCGTCGCGCTTGATCATTGCGCCGACGCCTGACATCGCGGGCATGATCGCGGCCCTGGATTGACGTTCGATCTCCGGCGTCGTCGCGAGGCCTTGTTCCGGGCGCCGGACTACGGCTATCGTGGATACACAAAAAAATTATGGGAGGAATTCGATGATGACATCGTGGGCGCGCCTCGCCGGCGCAGCCATCCTGGGCGGCTTCTTGGGTCTCGCCCTGACGACCGCAGGTTCGGCGCAGGATAAGGGGCCGACCGATCAGGCCTTTTTCAAGGGAAAGACAGTCCGTCTGGTCGTAGGCTACGGGCCGGGAGGCGGTTACGACGTCTATGCCCGCCTCATCGCGCCACATATCTCCAGGCATTTGGGAGCAAGCGTCGTCGTTGAGAATCAGCCCGGCGCAGGCGGCATCACGGCGCTCAACAGCACCACGGTAGCGCCGCCCGACGGTCTCCATATGATGATCGTCAACGGCGCAGGCGCGGCGCTTGCGCAACTGGTAGGCTCGTCCGGGGTTCGCTATGACCTCGCAAAGCTCGGCCACCTTGGCACAGTAGCCGCCTCTCCATGGATCTGGCTAGTAGCGCCAGAGTCGAAGATTAAAACTCCGCAAGACGCGATCAACGCTGGCCGCGAAATCATGTGGTCCTCAAGCGGACCCATGGACGGTTTGGCGGATGGCGCCCAGTTCACGTGCGAAGCGCTGAAAATGCCCTGCAAAGTAGTCATGGGGTATGGCGGTTCGAACCAGGCGGCGCTGGCGGTGACGCGCGGCGAAATGGATTCAATCTATGTGTCCGACACGTCCGCCAATAACTACGTGAAATCCGGTCAGAACCGCGCCGTCGCCGCGATGGCCCGCACACGCTCACGTTTCTTTCCGGACGTACCAACCATCTTTGAACTGGCGAAGATGACCCCCGAGCAGGAAAAATTGCTCGACTTCCATGCCAACATCGAGGATCTCGGACGCATCCTCGTGGTGCCGCCCGGCATGGCGCCAGACCGCCTCGCTTTCATGCAGGACGCCGTGAAAAAGGCTCTTACAGACCCAGTCGTAGTGGCCGAAGGCGAACGCACGCAACGCTACATCGACTTCCAAGACGCGGAGACAACGCGAAAACGCTCGCTTGCGGTTGTGAGCGACGTCACGCCCGAGCAGAAGCAGCGCGTCATCAGCATTCTGAACATGAAATAAAACATTGGGTCCAGCGATCGCGTTAAGCTTCGGGCTTGGGCGGTTGCTGGTTTGGGGGAATGGAAATGCATGTGGCGAAGACCTGGGGCGCCGCGCTTTTGGCTTGCGCGCTCATTCAAAGTGTAGCGTCTGCCCAAAGTCGCACTGAAACGCCCCCGCCATCACGCGGTGAGGCCGTCGCCATCGCGGGCAATTGCGTCGTCTGTCACTCCCTTCCGCAAGGCGCGCCTCATGCCGGCGGCTTGCGCATGGGGACGCCGCTCGGCGCGATCTACACATCCAACATCACGCCTGACCGCGAGACCGGCATCGGCGCATGGTCCTTCGAAGAATTCGACCGCGCCATGCGGCTCGGCGTAAGCCGCGACGGTCGACGTCTTTATCCGGCCATGCCGTATCCATCCTATGCGAAAATGTCGGAAGACGATCTGCGGGCGCTTTATGACTTCTACATGAAGGATGTGAAGCCTGTCAGACAACGGAACACGCCCAACGATATTCCCTTTCCGCTCAACGCCCGATGGCCACTGGCCGCTTGGAACTGGATGGCCGCAGATCTCGCTCGCTTCGTGCCGAGACCTGATCGGGACACGATCTGGAACCGCGGCGCATATCTGGTTCAGGGCCCTGGACATTGCGGCGCCTGTCACACACCGCGTGGGCTGCTGTTTCAGGAGAAGGCAAGCGACGAAACTGGGTCGTCGTGGCTCTCCGGCGCCAACATCGACAATTGGTCCGCTTCGAACTTGCGCGGCGACGCTGACGCCGGACTCGGCCGATGGACCGAAGATGACATCGTCGCCTTTCTGGGTAAGGGACAAAATCGATTTGGCGCCGCTTTCGGAACGATGCGTGAAGTCGTCGAATATTCGACGGGCAGGATGAGCCCGGATGACCTTCTCGCCATCGCACGCTACCTCAAATCGCTGCCGCCAGCCCGGTCGGCGACGGGACTGGCATGGGTGTATGACACTCGTACGGCGACAGATCTTCGCGCGGGCAAGCTGGATCGTCCCGGAGCCGCCGGATATATGCGCCAGTGCGCGTCCTGCCATGGTGTCGACGGAAAAGGCCGCGAGGCCGACATGAGCCGGCCCCAGCTGCCGCCGCTTGCGGGTAACTCGGCAGTTCTGGACCCAGACCCGGCTTCCCTCATCCGCGCCGTTCTCAATGGCGTTCCACGTCTGGGCCCAGAAGCCGGCACCGCCCCGGACTGGATGCCGCAATTCCGTACATGGATGAACGACGCTGACATCGCGGCCATCATCACCTTCATGCGGACGAGTTGGGGCAACCGAGCGGGCCCGGTGACGACGGAACAGGTGGCGAAGCTGCGCGCCGCTACAGACCCGCAAGCACCGCTCGTGTTGCGTATGCGGTGATGCGACTGGTCATGATGCGTTGATTCCTGCTAATCATCGCGTGATGATCGATATTCGTGAACCAACCGGGAAGGGCGACCCGATGGTCGCCGACATCCTTGTCCCGGTGGCGGTCGACATTGCTTATTCCTACAAAATCCCAGCCGGGCTCTCACTCAGGCCGGGCGATTTTGTCACCGTTCCGCTGGGCACGCGCGAAGCGACCGGCATCGTCTGGGAGACCCGCAACGCAGGTGGTTCGAACCTAAAGACGATCATCTCCAAACATGATCACGAGCCTCTGCGGCCAGCCCTTCGGGCGTTCATCGACTGGGTCGCAAACTGGACCTTGGCCCCGCGCGGCATGGTGCTCCGCATGGCCATCAGGGCGCCGGAATCCGCCGGTCCCGAGCCAATCCGAATCGGCGTCAGATTGGCCGGCGACCCGGAGAATCCGATCCTTCCGCGGCGCATGACTCCTGCGCGCGCGCGCGTCGTGGAAGCGGCGCGCGAGGGGTATGCCCGCTCGAAGTCCACCCTCGCAGAACTGGCGGGTTGCTCGCAGAGCGTCGTCGACGCGCTCATCGACGAGGGCACGCTAGAAGCCATTGCGCTGCCGCCTGAGCCCGTCTCGCTTCCTCCAGACCCGGCATTCGGCGCAACGCCGCTGGAACCCGATCAATCAGCGGCCGCAGCCGCGCTGCGCGATGCGACAATCTCCGGCGCTTTCTCGGTGACGCTGCTGGAAGGCGTCACCGGATCGGGCAAGACCGAGGTTTATTTCGAAGCAGTGGCGGCAGCCATCGAGACGGGCCGACAGGCGCTGATCCTCATGCCTGAAATCGCCCTCACGGCGCAGTTCCTTGATCGCTTTTCGGCACGCTTCGGTGTGCGGCCAGCCGAATGGCATTCAGGGGTCGCTTCGCGAAAACGGGCGCGTCTTTGGACAGGGGTCGCTTCGGGTGATGTACGGGTCGTAGCGGGCGCCCGCTCGGCCCTGTTCCTGCCGTTTCGGGAACTCGGCCTTATCGTGGTCGATGAAGAGCATGAGGCTGCTTACAAGCAGGATGACGGCGTGTCTTATCATGCGCGCGACATGTCGGTTATCCGGGGCCGGCTCGAATCCGCAGCTGTCATTCTGGCCTCCGCCACGCCCTCCATAGAGACCCGCGTCAATGCCCAACAAGGGAGATACAAACATTTGAAACTCGCATCCCGGTTCGGCGGCCGCACCATGCCGAACCTGGACGCCATCAATCTGAGAGTCGCGGCTGCGCCGCGCGGCAAATGGATCGCTCCTCGCCTCGCCGAAACCGTGCGCTTGACGGTTTCTCGCGGAGAACAGGCACTGCTGTTTCTTAACCGCCGCGGATACGCGCCGCTGACTCTCTGCAAGTCTTGCGGACACAGGTTTCAATGTCCGCAGTGCACCGCATGGCTGGTTGAACATCGCTTTCGCCGCGCTCTAGTGTGCCACCATTGTGGCCATATCGAGCGCCGCCCTGACGCATGCCCGGAATGCCACGAGGTTGACTCGCTCACGGCATGCGGCCCCGGTGTCGAGCGCCTGGCGGAAGAAGCGGCCCAGCTCTTTCCGGAGGCCAGGACATTGGTTCTTTCTTCCGACTTCCCGGGCGGCACGGAACGCATGCGTCGCGAACTGGACGAGATCGCAAACGGGAGTTGCGACATCGTCATAGGCACCCAGCTTGTAGCCAAAGGACATAACTTTCCGCTTTTGACCTTGGTGGGCGTCATCGATGCTGATGTCGGCCTTTCCAGCGGCGATCCCCGCGCCGCCGAACGCACGTTCCAACTTCTTCAGCAGGTGACTGGCCGGGCAGGACGCGGGGAAAAGCCCGGCCAGGGGCTCGTCCAGACATGGCAGCCCGACCATCCAGTGATCCGCGCCATTTTGTCAGGCGATTCGGAACGCTTCTATCGTGAAGAAACGGAACAGAGGCGCCGCGCCGGGCTGCCGCCCTTCGGGCGTCTCGCGGCCATTATAGTCTCGGGCAATGACCGGCCTTCAGCCGAAGCCCATGCCCGCTCGCTGGTGCGCGCCGCTTATGCTCTTCCGGCGAGCGACAAATGGAAGATGACGCCCCTCGGCGCCTTGCCGGGCGACGAGGAGATCATGTTGCTGGGTCCAGCCGAAGCTCCCATCGCCGTGGTCCGGGGCCGGCATCGCTTCCGCCTCCTTGTGAAAGCGCCGCGCTCCGCCGACATGCAGGCGTTCCTGCGCGCCGTGCTGAAGGAGGCGCCCCCGGATCGGGGCGGCGTGCGCACAGCGGTCGATGTCGATCCACAAAGCTTCCTATAATGCTAGCGACCGGACATCACGACAGTGACAGGCTCGGTTTCCCTGCCTGTGAGCGTAACGATTTCGTAGAAAGCGCCGCCTTCGACGCTCTGCGAACGCGCATCAGTCCATACACGTTGCGTAGCCAGATAATAGGTCCCTGGAGCGACCTTCTCGAACGTGAAGCGTCCATTCGATTCCGCTTTGGTCACGCGGGTATTCGCCAGATAAGCGGCGTCCATTTCCATGGTGCGCGACTGAAGCGCAGGCGTGAACATTCCGTGAGGATACAAAGCCGCAAACCGCTTGCGTGCATAGTCCGTCGCGGGAATGAGCCGGATCGTTTCGCCCGCAGCCATATGCACCTTGCCGTTGCGCGACGTCAGGAATGCATGACCCTTGATGGTTCCCTTGCCTTCCGCATGAATAAAGCCCGCCTGTTTGGGGTCGAAGGCGACATCGGGCGGCGGCAGCTGTGCACAGGCGGAAATGAGCAACGTGGTGCAGATCGCAAAAAATGGACGCATGTTTCACCAGTAATAATTTCGAGCGAACATATGGAAAAAAGGCGGCCCGAAACGGACCGCCCTGAAGATTAGCAAGGTTTTTGACGGAAAGGCGAGCGCCCGGATGACGAAGCGCTCAGCTGCGATAATCTCCATTAATTGCGATATACTCTTTCGTCAGATCGCAGGTCCACACGGTCCATGATCCTGAACCGACCCCCACATCGACAAGCATGTCTATCTTTTCGCCTTTCATGTAATCGGAAACCTTGCCTTCATCGTAGGACGGATCGCGCAAGCCTTTGTAGGCAACGCGAAAATCGCCGAACCAGATGGCGAGTTTATCGCGATCAGCCTGCTCGCCCGCCTTCCCGACCGCCGCCACCACCCGCCCCCAGTTTGCGTCTTCGCCGGCGATCGCGGTCTTCACAAGGGGCGAATTGGCGATCGACAGTCCGATGCGTTTGGCCGCCTTCGCGCTTGCAGCGCCTTCGACCCTGATCTCGACAAACTTCCGACAGCCCTCGCCGTCACGCACGACCTGTTGCGCCAGATCGAGCAGCAGGCCATCGAGCGCTCGCTTGAAGGATGCCAATCGGCGGTCCCCTGCGGTGGCGATTGTCGGCGCGCCGCGTTTTGCGGCGGCGCCGGTAGCAAACAGCAGCAGCGTGTCGGATGTCGAAGTGTCGCTATCCACCGTGATCGAGTTGAAAGATCCAACGACGGACTTGGACAGCATGGCTTGAAGTGCGGCGGCGGCGATAGGAGCATCCGTGAAGATGAACGACAACATGGTGGCCATATCGGGAGCGATCATGCCGGCGCCCTTGGCCATCCCGTTGATGGTTACTTCGACGCCGCCGATCTCTGCGGTAGCGGTGGCGATCTTGGGAAAGGTATCGGTCGTCATGATGGCGCGTGCTGCGTCGAGTAAGCCACCCGGAACGGCAGACTGCGCCAGATCGCCCAGCACGGCGTCAAACTTGGTGGCGTCCAGCGGTTCGCCAATGACCCCCGTGGACGCGAGGAATATCTCCGTGGATGGCGCGCCGGTCGCCTTCGCGGCAATCTGCGCCGTCAGTTTGGTGGAGGCGACGCCGCTTTTGCCTGTAAACGCATTTGCATTGCCGGAGTTGACCACGAGCGCCCGCGCCTTGCCGCCAGGCAGACGCGCGCGGCACCAATCCACCGGCGCCGATGGGCACTTAGACGTCGTGAATACCCCCCCAATCTGGGTGCCTTTGTCGAATAGCGCCAGCATGACGTCCGTTCGGCCTGCATAGCGAATGCCCGCCGCAGCCGTTGCAAATCGCACCCCCTCGATATCCGGGCACTCCGGATAGCTTTTAGGGGCGAGCGGCGAGACCGGAGAAGCTTTGGCCATGAAGTTTTCCTGATGCGATTGCGGCTGGGAATCGGCCCGCAGAGAAGATCAAAGCTGGCGGCAAAAGAAAACCTCGCTCCGACCAGCGAAGCGAGGTTTTTACGGTGAGCGTGTTGCTCGAGGCTTACTTTACGGGCGCCGCCAGGGTCTCCGATGGGACCTTCGGGGCCGCTTCAGTCCGCTCAATCTTTGCGCCTTCACGCAGTTTCACAATCTGCTCGGTCTGGGCTTTTTGAACCACATACTTTGCAACCTGTTCCCTGACGCTCTCAAAATCCGGAAAAGCTTTCTCGCGCTTATCCTCCAGACGGATGACATGCCAGCCAAACTGGCTCTTCACCGGGTCTGAGATCTGGCCTTTTTCCAACTTGAATGCCGCTTCGGCGAATTCCGGCACCATGCGATCCTTGGTGAACCACCCGAGATCACCGCCCTGGGAGCCCGGATCTTTAGACACCTCGTCGGCGACCTTCGCGAAATCTTCGCCACTTTTCACACGCTTCTGGGCTGCCTTCGCCTCGTCCTCGGTCGGCACCAAAATATGGCGCGCATTTACTTCGACCTCGGCCTTCTGCCCCTTGGCCGCCTCGTCGTAGACTTTCTTCAACTCAGTGTCTGTGGTCGCGTTCTTGGCGACGTCGCCCAGCAACCCTTCCATGAGAGCCTTGTCGCGCTGATATGCCATGCGTCGGGCGAAGTCAGGACCCTGCCCCATCTTTTCGGCTTCCGCCTTGCGAGCGACAAGCTTGAGATCGATCAGGTAGTCGAGCACATAGGCTTCCCGCTCAGCGCCCTGTATCTGCTGCGGCAGTCCAGCGCCGATGTCGTCAATGGCGACCTTTACATCTTCATCGGTAATTTCGACGCCGTTGACTTTGGCCAGAACCTTGGCCTGAGCCGGCATGGCGAACCCGATGGCGAGAGCAAGGACCAGACCTGCGCCGGCGCTTCGTTTGGCAGTCAGACACTTCATCAAAAATGCTCCGTTTCATCTCGCTCGGCAGTCGAACTGGAAAAGGTCGTGCGCGGCAATTGGGGCGTAACTTGGTCGAAGACTCGCCTGTCGGCAAGTGCCTGGACGCGTTCATGCGGATGCTTCGGGACGATGGCGAGAAATTGATCGGCTCGGGGTGATAATCCCGGATCGCAGAACGCAGGAGCAGGAGCCTCTTCGCCGAGTTGGATCACCCGACCTCGGCCGTCTGGGGGTGCTCTGATTGACAAGGCATGGGGCCGCTCTTATCTCTCCGCCTGGTATTTTCCGCTTATTCGTCCGTGAGCAGGCTTTGTCGGGAGTGGATTTCGCTCCGGTTACAAGGCTACGCCCGCCCGTCGGGAGGGTCTCGGGTCCGGTGGTGGATCGGAGGAGTTGTGAACGTCTGGGTCCCCTTGGTCACGACGGCCAAGGCGAAGTGCGTTCCGGCTCAGAAAGGTCTTTTGTATGTTCGGCTCCCTCGCGAAGAAGATTTTCGGCTCCTCCAACGATCGCCGGCTGAAGGGTTATAACCCGAAGGTCGAGCTGATCGGGGCCATGGAAGCCGAGGTCGCCAAGCTGAGCGATGACGAACTCCGCGCCCAGACCGACAAGTTCAGGGCCGAGCTGGCTGCGGGCAAATCACTCGACGATATTCTTGTTCCGGCATTCGCAACCGTGCGGGAGGCGGCCCGACGCGTGCTTGGCCAGCGCCATTTCGACGTCCAGCTCATCGGCGGCATGGTTCTGCACGAGGGCGCGATTGCCGAAATGCGCACCGGTGAGGGCAAAACCCTTGTGGCGACGCTCGCCACCTATCTCAACGCGCTCGCAGGAAAGGGCGTTCACGTCGTCACCGTCAATGACTATCTCGCCAGCCGCGATGCTGGTTGGATGGGTCGGGTCTACAAGTTTCTCGGTCTAAGCGTCGGCATTATCGTCCATGGTCTTGATGATGAGCAACGTCGGGAAGCCTATGCCGCCGACATCACGTACGGCACCAACAATGAATTCGGCTTCGATTATCTGCGCGACAATATGAAATACGAGCTGAACCAGATGGTTCAGCGCGGACACCACTTTGCGATCGTCGACGAGGTCGACTCGATCCTTGTCGACGAGGCGCGCACGCCGCTGATCATCTCCGGGCCTTCCGACGATAAATCCGAACTTTACAACTCCATCGACAAGCTGATGCCTTCGCTCGTCGCCGCGGATTTTGAAGTCGACGAGAAGCAACGCACTGTAAATCTTACAGAGGCCGGCAACGAGCACATTGAGCAATTGCTGGAAGAGGTCGATCTTCTCAAGGGCGAGTCTCTGTACGACGCCGCCAATGTCACAATCGTCCATCACGTCCAGCAGGCGTTGAAGGCGCACAAACTGTTCCAGCGCGATAAGGACTATATTGTCCGCAACGGCGAAGTCGTCATCATTGACGAATTCACCGGCCGCATGATGCCGGGGCGCCGCTATTCGGAGGGACTGCATCAAGCCCTTGAGGCGAAAGAGCATGTTCCTGTCATGCCTGAAAACGTGACGCTAGCTTCCATCACGTTTCAGAACTACTTCCGGCTCTATGGCAAGCTCGCCGGAATGACCGGAACAGCTGCAACCGAGGCCGATGAGTTCGCTGAAATTTATCGTCTCGACGTCGTTGAAATTCCTACGAATCGCCCGGTGCAGCGAATCGACGAGGATGACGAAGTCTATCGCACGCCTGCTGAAAAGCTGAGGGCCATCGTCCGCGAGATCGAAGAGGCCAACAAGAATATGCAGCCGATGCTTGTCGGCACGACATCGATCGAGAAGTCAGAACAACTGGCTGAGTTTTTGATTGGACAGGGCTACAAGCAGATCGACTTCAACGAACCGGCTGCTCTGCAGAAGCTTTATATTTCCGCCCGATCAGGCAAGCCCTCCAAGCTTTTCGCAGTTCTGAACGCGCGCTTTCATGAGCAGGAAGCTTATATCGTCGCGGAGGCCGGCGTACCGGGCGCAATTACGATCGCGACCAACA
>JAIEQX010000137.1 GCA_019747375.1 Beijerinckiaceae bacterium
GACAAGGAGGGCGGCAAAGGGCCGACTTGACGGGGTCGGCGCGCTCCCTTCTGCTGTGGCGCCGTCAGACTGCGGCGAGGGGGGCTCGACATGAGCGATGCGCTGGAAAAGGGCAGGTCGGGGCGCGCGGCGCCGCGGCCCACGACGCGGGAGGTCGTGCTTCTCGACCCCGCGACCGATTCGCCGATTGGCACGCTTGGCAAGCATGCCGCGCATCAGGCGGGTCTCTATCATGCCGCGATTTCCGTCATTCTCGTCGATCGGACGGGACGGCAGTTGCTGCAGCAGCGCGCCTTTACGAAGTACCATTGCCCCGGTATGTGGTCGAACGCCTGCTGTAGCCACCAGATGGCGGGCGAAACGTCCCTGGCGGCTGCGCAACGCAGACTCTATGAGGAACTGCGCCTTCGCACGACGCTGCGCCCATTGGCGCGCGTGCGTTACAAAGCGCGCGTCGGACGCCTGATCGAGCATGAATGCGTCGATGTGTTCGTGGGCCTGTGCGACGTGCGGCCACGGCCCAACCCGAAGGAATGCGCCGACATCGCGTGGACGCATGTCGGCGAGCAGGACGTGTTTGCGCCGCTGACGCCCTGGTCCGCCTATTATTTCGAATTGTTCGGCTGGGAGTGGCCACGCCAGCGCGCCGTGAGCCCGCAAGACGAGACGGCCCGCGATTTCGGTCCCGTCCGGACGCTCGCCTACTAGCCTGTCGACAAGTCGCCAAGATCGCATCGCCGCCCTCCAGCGTTAACAGATCGGTTACCTCGATGGGGGAGTTTCGACCCGTCTGAGTAACCAGGAGACAAGCATGAGTGGACCGGGCGGAGTCGCGGGCGATCAGTTGCGTGCGTTTGTCGAGCGCATCGAGCATGTCGAGGAAGAGATCAAGGCCCTCAACGAGGGCAAGAAGGAGATCTACGCCGAAGCCAAAGGCGAGGGCTACGACGTAAAGATCATCAAGGAAGTCATCCGCATCCGTAAGCAGGACGAGAAGGAGCGCGACGAAAAGGAGTCGATGCTGGATCTCTATCTGCATGCGCTGCAGAACGCCGGCGTCGCCAAGGCGGCCTGACACGGCAAGCCTGCGCGCGAGCCGCGCAGGCTTTCTCCCTATCCAGGCGTTGTCGCGCTTTTCGGCGCCCCGCCGAGACCTTCCAGGATCGGACATTCAGGACGCGCGTCGCCGTGGCAATGGTCGACGAGTTCGCGCAATGTGCCGGCCATGGCCTGCATCTCTCCGATGCGCGTTTCCAGATCATGCAAATGCGCCTGTGCGACGCGGCGCACCTCTCGGCTCGGGCGCGCATCGTCCCGCCACAAAGCCAGCAGCGTGCGAATCTCGTCCATCGAAAAGCCGAGACGGCGCGCCCTGCCTATGAAGCGCAGTTCGTGCACGTCCCTTTCGGCATAGTCACGATATTGGTTGTCGCGCCGAGCCGCAGGTCGCAGCAGGCCGATCGCCTCATAGTGACGGATCATTTTGGCGCTGACGCCCGCCTCGGCCGCCGCCGTCCCGATGTTCATCCCGCAACTCCCAAATGGCCGCTTGACCTTCCAACGGTGGGAAGGTGTATCCATAGCGGCAGGATGAAGCAAGGCCAGCCCGAGGGCGCGGCCGACGGGAGCGCGGCTCATGGACGTTCAGAAGACTGGCAATAGCCACGGCCGCGGCTGCTGCTGCGCACATGACGCGCCAGCGCCCGCAGCAACGGTCGCGATTGATCCCGTTTGCGGCATGTCCGTCGACCCCAAGGCCGCCAAACATACCGTCGCGCATGCGGGCGCCACCTATTATTTCTGCAGCGTGGGCTGCAAGGCCAAGTTCGAGGCCGAACCTGCGAAATATCTTGCGACCGAGACGGCGGTGGCCGAAGCCGTGCGGGTCAAGGATCCGGTCTGCGGCATGAGCGTCGATCCGACCACATCCAAGCATCGCAGCGCGCATGAGGGGGCGTCCTATTTTTTTTGTTCGGCCGGCTGCAAGACCAAGTTCGAGGCGGATCCGGCCAAATATCTCTCCGAGGCGCCGCGTGCCGCAGAGGCGATGCCGGAGGGCACGATCTTCACGTGCCCGATGCATCCAGAAATCCGTCAGGTTGGACCGGGCGCGTGTCCGATCTGCGGCATGGGCCTGGAACCCGAAACGCCCTCCGCCGATGCCGGGCCAAATGAAGAACTGATCGACATGCAGCGGCGCTTCCTGATTGCGCTGCCGCTGACGCTTCCGGTTTTCGCGCTTGAGATGGGCTCGCATCTCACAGGCCTGCACTGGCTTGCGCCGCAGACCTCCAATCTCGTGCAATTCGCACTTGCGACGCCTGTCGTCCTATGGGCCGGCTGGCCGTTCTTCGTCCGCGCCTGGCAGTCATTGCAAACGCGCAACCTGAACATGTTCACGCTGATCGCGATGGGCACAGGCGTCGCCTATGTCTACAGCCTCGTTGCAACCTTCGCCCCGCAGGCTTTTCCCCCGGCGTTCCGCAATCACGACGGCTCCGTACCGATTTATTTCGAGGCTGCGGCCGTCATCACGGTTCTGGTGCTGCTCGGTCAGGTGCTCGAGCTGCGCGCTCGTGAGCAGACCGGCAGCGCCATCAAGGCGCTCCTCGACCTGACGCCGAAATCGGCGCGCGTCATTCGTCCCAATGGGAACGAGGAGGACGTGAGCCTGGATCAGGTGCGCGTCGGCGACAGGCTGCGCGTGCGGCCGGGCGAACAGGCGCCGGTCGACGGAGTCCTGATCGAAGGGCGAAGCGCCATCGATGAATCCATGGTGACGGGCGAATCCATGCCGGTCACCAAGGAGATAGGTGCGCGCATCATCGGCGGAACGATGAACCGCACGGGCGGCTTCGTGATGCGAGCTGAAAAAGTGGGAAGCGACACGATGCTGGCGCGCATCGTCCAGATGGTCGCCAATGCGCAGCGCAGCCGCGCGCCGATTCAACGGCTCGCCGATCAGGTCGCCGGCTGGTTCGTGCCTCTGGTGATTGGCGCCGCCGTTCTGGCCTTTGCGGTGTGGGCGCTGTTCGGGCCCGAGCCGCGCTTCACCTTCGGGCTCGTGGCCGCCGTTTCAGTGCTGATCATCGCGTGCCCGTGCGCCCTGGGTCTGGCCACACCCATGTCGATCATGGTGGGAGTTGGGCGCGGCGCGCAATCCGGCGTCCTGATCAAGAACGCTGAAGCGCTCGAGCGTTTCGAAAAGATCGACACGATCGTCATCGACAAGACCGGGACTTTGACCGAGGGTCGGCCGAGCGTCACCGCCATGGTCGCCGCGGACGGCTTCAGCGAGGACGACCTGCTGCGGATCGCCGCAAGCCTCGAGCGCGGCAGCGAACATCCCTTGGGGGCAGCCATATTGGCCGCCGCACAACAACGGGGCCTGTCGCTCGCCAGCGTTCAGGATTTCGAATCGCCGGTCGGACAGGGCGTCAGCGGCACGGTCGACGGAGCCCGCGCCCTCATCGGACATGCGGGCTTTCTCTCCCAGCACGCAGTCGACACGAGCGCGCTCGAACCGCGTGCCGACGCCTTGCGGCGCGAGGGGGCGACAGCGGTGTTCGTGGCGCGAGACGGGCGGGCCGTGGGCGTGCTGGCAATTTCAGACCCGATCAAAGCGACGACGCTGGACGCCATCGCGGCGCTGACAGCGGATGGGGTTCGCATCGTCATGCTGACGGGCGACAATCGTACGACCGCGCACGCCGTGGCGTCGCGAATCGGGATCACGGAGGTGGAAGCCGAGGTCCTGCCTGACGCCAAGCGTGACATCGTCGAGCGTCTCCGCCGCGAGGGTCGCGTCGTCGCGATGGCGGGCGACGGCGTCAACGACGCCCCTGCCCTGGCGGCGGCCGATATCGGAATTGCGATGGGAACGGGCGCCGATGTGGCGATCGAAAGCGCTGGCGTGACTTTGTTGCAAGGAGATCTGCAGGGCCTTGTGCGGGCGCGACGCCTGTCAAAGGCGACGATGAGCAATATTCGCCAGAACCTGTTCTTCGCGTTCATCTACAACGCAGCCGGCGTGCCAATCGCCGCGGGCGTCCTCTATCCGGTGTTCGGCATTCTTCTGTCGCCGATCATCGCCGCCACCGCCATGGCGCTGTCATCCGTCAGCGTCATCAGCAATGCGCTGCGTCTGCGCGCAACTTCGCTCGACTGAACCGACTTGTCGTCACAACAGGAGACATCCATGAAACGCATTATCGCCGCAGCACTCTTCGGATCCCTGGCGCTGGCGCCGGCCTTTGCGCAGTCAAACCATTCGGGGCATGGCGCCGCGCCGACTGCGCAGGGCGCCTCGCCTTCGAACGACGCCTACGCCAAAGCCAACGCCAAGATGCACAAGGATATGAGCGTGAAGCTGACCGGCAACGCCGATCGCGATTTTGTGCAGGGCATGATTCCACATCATCAGGGCGCGGTCGACATGGCCCGTATCGTCTTGCAATACGGCAAGGACCCGGAGATCAAGAAGATGGCGGAAGAGATCATCGCCGCGCAGGAAAAGGAAATCGCCATGTTCCGCACTTGGCTCGCCAAGCAGCCCAAGTAGCGCCGGGCGGCTGGTCGGTCAGTCGCCATGCGCCCCATGACGTGCATGGCGCAGCAACACGAAGGCGCAGGCGGCGCTGACGAGCGCGATGACGACGCCCACGAGCGACGTCACGGCCAGCGATTGCGAGAAGGCGCCGCGCGCCAGCGAAAGCAGCGGCTCCGCCTCCGCCGATGGCAGGTTCGCGGCGGCCGCCAGAGCGCCGCCTAGCGTGTCGCGCGCCGCAGCGGCCGCCTCCGCAGACAGGCTCGCCGGCAGGGCGAGCGACATGGTCGATCTGTAAATGGCCACTCCGATGCTGCCGAGCAGCGCGATCCCGAGAACGCCGCCAAATTCAGCCCCCGTTTCAGAAATGGAGGATGCCGCGCCGGCGCGCTCGGGCGGCGATGACGCCAGCAGCAGGTCAGTCGTGAGAACGAAGATCGGTCCCAGTCCGATCGACAGAACGACGGCGCCAGACACGAGCAGAACAAGACTACCTTCAGGGGGCATCAACGCCAGAATCGCAAGACCGACTGCGATCAACAGCAGGCCTCCCGAAATGACGAGTGCGGGCCGGAACCACGCCACCACCAGCGGCGCAAGCATCGAGCCCAGCGTCACCGACAGGGCTGAGGGCAACGACCAGAGCCCGGCCTGAAAGGGCGAGAAGCCGAGTACGAGTTGCAGGAACTGGCCAATGTAGAAAAACGTCCCGAAGACGATGAAGCAGCCAAGCACATTGACGGCCAGCGCCGTGCTGAATGTGCGTGAGGCGAAAAGCTTCAGGTCGATGAATGGATCGACGAGGCGTCTCTGGCGGCGCACGAAGACGGTCGCAACGACGGCGCCCGTCGTGATGCACAAGAAGGCCAAAAGCGATGCGCCGCCCTCCGCTATGCTTTTCAGACCATAGATCGTGGCGAGTACGGCGGTGAGCGACAGGGCGGCGCTCACAAGATCGGGACGCCCCGCAGTCGGATCGCGATATTCCGGAAGCAGCCTTGGGCCTGCGACGAGCAAGAGCGCCATAACCGGGACCGCGAGCAGGAAGACCGATCCCCACCAGAAATATTCGAGCAGCACGCCGCCGAGCACCGGCCCTGCAGCGCCGCCGGCCGCATAGCTCGTGCCCCAGACGCTGAGCGCAAAGGTCCGCTCGGCCGGATCATGAAACATGTTGCGGATGAGCGATAGCGTAGAGGGCGCGATGGTGGCGCCTGCAATCCCCAGGAGTGCCCTCGCGACGATGAGCATCGCCGGGTTGGTGGCAATAGCCGCGAAGATCGACGCCGCACCGAAAGCCATCGCGCCGATCAGCAACAGTCGACGACGGCCGATGCGGTCGCCAAGCGTCCCCATGGGAATGAGCATTCCCGCGACAAGGAAGCCATAAATATCGACGATCCAGAGCAATTGCGTGGCCGTCGGCTTGAGGTCGGCGCTGAGCTTTGGAACCGCAAGGTTGAGGACCGTCAGATCCATGGCGTAGAGAAAGCACGGCAGCGCCAGCACGCAAAGCCCGATCCAGTCCCGCCGCGTCGCTCTCTCCCTCTCCCGCGCGTCGTTCACGAAGCGTGCCCGCTCTGCGTTTCCGCTCCGCTTTCCTGGCTTAATTTGTCGATATGCAGCCGGATCTGCGCGGCTTCCGCCGGCGTGTTCGCAAGCGCGATGGCGCGGTCAAAAGCCATGCGCGCCTCGTCCCGCCGATCGAGCTGCAGCAGCATCGCACCCCTGACTCCGTGATAGTGGAAATAATTCGAAAGGCGCTGCGCCAGCGGGTCGATGAGATCGAGCGCCGCCTGCGGACCCTGCACCTTGGCGACAGCGACCGCGCGGTTCAGCGTGATAACCGGCGAAGGCTGGGAATATTCAAGAGCGGCGTAGAGTCGTTCGATCTGCACCCAGTAGGTTTCGGGGGCGGTGGCGGCGCGCGCATGAAGCGCCGCGATCGCGGCCTGGATCTGGTAAGGGCCGGGACGCGCATGGCGCATCGCCTTGTCGATCAGCGCCAGGCCTTCGGCGATCATCTGTGCATTCCAGAGGCTCCGATCCTGATCCTCCAGCAAAATGACGCCTCCCTGCGAATCGAAGCGGGCCGGCAGACGCGCATGTTGCAGGAGCATGAGCGCGACAAGTCCCATGACTTCCGGTTCCGCAGGAAACAGGCGTAGCAGCAGGCGCGTTAGCCGTATGGCTTCGTCGCACAGCGGCGCGCGCCGTGCGACCTCGCCGTGACTGGCGGAATATCCTTCGTTGAAAACGAGATACAGCATGGCGGCGACGGATGCGAGGCGCTCCGCTCGCTCCACGGCCCCAGGCGTCTCGAAGGCGACGCCGGCGGCGGCGATGCGTGACTTCGCCCGTGTGATGCGTTGCTCCATCGCCGCATCGGAGACGAGAAATGCGCTGGCGATGCGCCGCACGGAGAGACCTGAGACGATGCGCAACGCCAGTGCGATCTGCTGGGTCGCCGGAAGGTCAGGATGACAACAGACGAACATCAGCCGCAGGATGTCGTCGCGATAATCGGCTGCGTCGAGACGTTCGAGCGTGGCGTCTTCCTGATCCTCCAGATCAGACAACGCAGCCTCGTCGGGCAGAGGCGCGAGACGGCTGCGCCGACGCACATGGTCCAGCGCGGCGTTGCGGCCAACGAAGATCAGCCAGGCGGCCGGATCGCGCGGAGGGCCGTTCTGCGGCCAGTGTTTCAGCGCACGGAGACAGGCTTCCTGAAAGGCTTCTTCAGCCAG
Source organism: Beijerinckiaceae bacterium (assembly GCA_019747375.1). Taxonomy (GTDB): domain Bacteria; phylum Pseudomonadota; class Alphaproteobacteria; order Rhizobiales; family Beijerinckiaceae; genus Terripilifer. The sequence goes on from JAIEQX010000137.1 coordinate 7,294, forward strand.
ATCGATGTCGCGGAAATAGCGCAGCAGCGCGCCGACGGCCTGTGGGCGCGCGGATGTGAGCGCTGCGTCGATCCAGCCGAGATCACTCATTCGCCTGCCTTGCCCGGATGGAAGATCGAGATCGGCCTGAGCTCGTAGGCGCCCCCCGGATTGGCCTTGGCGAGATCGCGCGCCGCATCCAGGGCCTCGTCGAGCGAGGCGCAATCGACCACGTAGAAGCCCAGCAATTGCTCTTTCGTTTCGGCGAACGGTCCATCAAGCACCAGGGGAGGATCGCTGTCCTTGCGTAGCGTGGTCGCTGCCGTCGTAGGCAAAAGCCTGACCACCGGGCCGAGCCGCCCCTGCGCGTCCAGTTTTTCGTGCACGAGCGAGAGCCGAGCCATGACGGCGTCGTCTTCTTCCTTTGTCCAGGCGCAAACGATGTCTTCGGAGTGGTAGCAGAGAATGGCGTAGTGCATCGGCGTTCCTCATCTCAAGAACGCGGGATCATGCCCGTATCCGACATGATTTCGAGAAGAATCTTTCGAACATGCAGGGAGCGGTCACGATGATTGACGTATGGCGCCCGGTTTCTTAAATTCCTGTCCATCCAAGGAGAGTCCTTTGTGAGGGCTGAGAGGCTGACCGCGCATCGCGAAAGTCGGCGATCCTTCGAACCTGATCCAGATCACGCTGGCGAAGGGATGGGTCCGGCCAAGGGGGCGTCTCATTTCCATCGTGATCGTCATTGGCAGACCTTGCGGCGGCGCAGGACTGCGGGAGCGTTCATGAAGTTTACGGTGATCGGCGCCGGCGTCGCCGGCTTGACCACCGCGCTGGCGCTTGCCACGCGCGGCGCGACGGTCGAGGTGCTCGAGCGCGGCGCATCGATCGGAGCCGAGTCGTGCTCACGCTTTGCAGGCGGCATGCTGGCCCCATGGTGCGAAGCTGAAAGCGCTGAAGAACTCGTGGTTTCGCTTGGCGTCGAATCACTTTCTTACTGGCCGCAACGCGCGCCGCACGTCGTTGCGCGCGGAAGTCTCGTGCTCGCGCTGCAGCGCGACGGCGCCGATCTCGACCGTTTTGCCCGTCGCACGCGCAACTCGAGCCTGCTCGACGCAGACGCCATCGCGGCGCTTGAGCCTGATCTTGCCGGTCGCTTTCGACGAGGCATTTTCTTCGCCGACGAAGCTCATCTCGATCCGCGCGCTGCGCTGCCGGCGTTGGCGGAGGCGCTTCATGCGCGGGGAAGTTCACTCACCTGCAACGTCGAGGTCCGCCCGAACGATATCGACGGCGATCATGTGATCGATTGCCGGGGGCTCGCGGCGCGTGACGCGCTGCCGGACCTGCGCGGAGTGAAGGGCGAGATGCTGATCGTTCATTGTCCGGATGTGACGCTGACACGGCCCGTGCGCCTCGTGCATCCGCGTTTTCCGCTCTACATCGTTCCGCGCGGCGACAATGTCTACATGATCGGCGCAACCATGGTCGAGAGCAGCGAGCGTGGCCGCGTCACGGCGCGCGCAATGGTCGAGTTGCTCAACGCCGCCTATGCCTTGCATCCGGCCTTCGCGGAAGCCGAGATCATGGAAATCGGCTGCGACGCACGCCCGGCGTTTCCCGACAACCTGCCCCGCATCCGTCGCAACGGACGCGTGCTGCACGTAAATGGGCTTTACCGGCATGGTTTCCTGCTGTCTCCCGCGCTGGCCCGCATGGCGGCCGCGGTGGCGCTCGACAATGCCTATTTTCCGGAGGTCATGGATGAACATCGTCGTCAACGGACAGTCGCGTGACATCGCGGCCGGCAGACTGGATCAGGCTCTCGATGAACTGGGTTATGGCGACGCCGTGGTGGCGACCGCGGTGAACGGGGATTTCGTTCGCGTTATCGAGCGCGCGGACCGGACGCTGGCGGAGGGCGACAAGCTTGAAGTTCTTGCGCCGATGCAGGGAGGCTGAAATGAAGGTCTACGGAATCGATCTCGCCTCGCGCCTGTTGCTTGGCACTGCGCAATATCCTTCTCCGGCCATTCTCGCGGACGCCGTGAGGGAGTCGGGCGCGGAGGTCGTGACCGTCTCGCTGCGACGCGAGTCCGGACGCGAGCGCGCCGGGCAGGATTTCTGGCGCCTGATCAGCGAACTCGGGGTTCGGGTGCTGCCGAACACGGCGGGTTGCCACACCGTCAAGGAAGCGGTGGCGACGGCCCAGATGGCGCGCGAAGTCTTTGGAACGTCGTGGATCAAGCTCGAGGTCATCGGCGATCACGAGACATTGCAGCCGGACGTGTTCGGGCTTGTAGAGGCCGCCGGCGTGCTGGCGCGGGACGGCTTCGAAGTGTTTCCCTACACGACGGACGATCTCGGCGTCGGCGAGCGATTGCTGGAGGTCGGCTGCAAGGTTCTGATGCCGTGGGGCGCGCCGATCGGATCGGCTCGCGGGCTGGCCAATCCCTATGCCCTGCGGAGCTACCGGGCGCGATTCAAGGATACGCCGCTGATCGTGGACGCAGGCATGGGCCTGCCGTCTCATGCGGCGCAGGCGATGGAACTGGGCTATGATGGCGTGCTGCTCAACACGGCGGTTGCCAAGGCGGGCGATCCGGTGAACATGGCGCGCGCCTTCCGCCACGGAATAGAGGCGGGCCGCGCCGCGTTTCTCGCCGACCCCATGGAACAGCGAGACATGGCTTCCCCCTCTACGCCGGTTTTCGGCATGGCTTTCCGGACCTGACATATGCTCGATCCATTTTATCTGATCGTCGACTCTTCGGCCTGGCTGGCGCGTCTGCTGCCGGTTGGCGTGAAGCTTGTGCAACTGCGCATCAAGGACCAGAGCGACGATATTGTGCGAGCCGAGGTGCGGGCCGCGAAGGCGCTTTGCGCGGCGCATGGCGCGCAACTGGTGGTGAACGACTATTGGCGCATCGCGATCGAGGAAGGGTGCGACTTCATCCATCTGGGTCAGGAAGACCTAGCCGACGCGGATGCCGCGGCCATTCGCGCAGCGGGCTGCCGGCTTGGCGTCAGCACGCATGATCATCGCGAGCTCGATCTCGCGCTTGCTGTCGAACCCGCCTATATCGCGCTCGGGCCGGTGTTCCCCACAATCCTCAAGCAGATGACATGGGCTCCACAGGGCCTGGATCGCGTCGCCGAGTGGAAGGCCGCGGTGGGCAACGTGCCGCTGGTGGCGATCGGAGGGCTGACGCCGGACCGCGGTCGCGCCGTGCTCGACGCCGGAGCAGACAGCGCAGCCGTGGTGACGGACGTGTTGCGCCATGCTGACCCGGAAGCGCGCGCCCGGGAGTGGATCGCCGCGACGCGCCAGCGCTGAGCGGCTAGGTCCGAGTCGCTTTGGCGCGCTGGTCGCGGCAGCGGTCCGAACAATATCTGACCTCGTCCCAGACCTTCTCCCACTTCTTCCGCCAGGAGAACGGCCGGCCGCAGGTCTGGCACGTCTTCTGCGGAAGGTCCGCCTTGCTGCGCATCTTGGCCATTCGTGGTTATTTCTCCGACCGAACTCGATGAACCATCCCGGGCATCCGCGCGTAAGCTTTCCGATGCTGGAATGCCTGCTTACGCAGGGATGCGCGCTGCGGATCGGCGAACCGGACGGGACCATGAAGACGCTGCGACTTATCCTTGCCGATCAATTGACGCGGGACCTCGCCAGCCTTGACGATCTGGCGACGCAGGACGTGGCGCTGATGGTCGAGGTGATGGACGAGGCGACCTACGTTGGCCATCACAAACAGAAAATCGCCTTCCTGTTCTCCGCCATGCGCCACTTCGCCCAATCGCTCGCGGCGGCAGGCGTGACCGTCGATTACGTGCGACTGGACGACGAAGAAAATACCGGCTCATTCACAGGCGAGGTTGCGCGCGCGTTGAAACGCCATGAGCCGGATCGGCTCGTCGTGACTGAGCCGGGCGAATGGCGCGTCCGCGAGATGATGCTGGGATGGAGCGCGCGGTTCGCCCTGCCGGTCGACATTCGTGACGATGATCGCTTCTTCTGTTCGCGCGCCCGCTTCGCCCGCTGGGCTGAGGGTCGCAAATCCTATCGCATGGAATTCTTCTATCGGGAGATGCGGCGCGAGACCGGGCTGCTGATGCGGGGAGATGAGCCTGAGGGCGGCGCATGGAACTTCGACAAGGACAATCGCAAGAGCCTGCCGGCCGGGCTTCGCGCGCCGCCGCGCACTCGCTTCGAACCAGACCAGACAACGCGCGACGTCATGGATCTGGTGTCGGCGCGATTTGCCGACCATTTCGGCGATCTCGAAACATTCGGCTGGGCGGTGACGCGCGATGACGCACTGGAGGCGATGCAGCATTTTCTTTCCGCCTGCCTGCCGCTCTATGGCGATTATCAGGACGCCATGAAGACCGACGAGCCGTTTCTCTTTCATTCGATCCTGTCGCCCTACCTCAATGCCGGGCTGCTGAGCGCGCGCGAACTCTGCGTCAGCGCAGAGCGCGAGTACAAGGCTGGCCGCGCGCCGCTCAACGCCGTGGAAGGCTTCATCCGTCAGATTCTTGGTTGGCGCGAATATGTGCGCGGCATCTACTGGCTGCGTATGCCCCACTATGCCCAGACGAACGCTCTGAGTGCTGGCCGGCCGCTGCCATGGTTCTACTGGTCGGGCGAGACGCAGATGAACTGCATCAAGCAGGTCGTCGAAGAGACGCGGCGCAACGCCTATGCGCATCATATCCAACGCCTGATGGTGACGGGCAATTTCGCGCTACTGGCCGGAGTCTCGCCGCCGGAGATCGAGGCCTGGTATCTGGCGGTTTATGCGGATGCATATGAGTGGGTCGAATTACCCAACACGCACGGCATGGTCATGTTTGCGGACGGCGGCCTTCTGGCGTCCAAACCCTACGCCGCCTCAGGGGCTTATATCGATCGTATGTCGGACTATTGCGGCGCATGCGCGTATGACCCCAAGATCAAAAGCGGCCCTCGGGCCTGTCCGTTCAATCCATTGTACTGGAACTTTCTGATCGAGAACCGCGACAGGCTGCGGGCGAATCCGCGCATGGGCATGCCCTACCGGACGCTGGACGCCATGAGCGAGGCGCGGCGGGAGGAAATCTCGCGCGAGGCCGGGGTTTTTCTGGAGAGCCTCATGCATCGAGCGGGGCCAGTGCAAGCGTCGAATCAACTCAGGCTGGATATCTGAAATGCGAGGCTTCCGTCCTCCCGGGCAG
>JAIEQX010000256.1 GCA_019747375.1 Beijerinckiaceae bacterium
TTGGTTTCGAACACCAGGCACGGATAATCACCGACGTGAACGGCTTTGTGCCTGTTTGTCGGCGGTGGGTCGTAATAGCCGAGCGCCTTTAATCCGAGGGCGCGCGTCGACGGCAGGAGAACCGCCTCCGGCGCTATTCCGAGGCGATGACCGAGATAGGCGGCAACGAGAGAATCCTCTTGCAGCGTCGCCGTCGCGGCCAGCAACCCCTCCGCGTTATGTTTGATGAACGGGCCTTTCGCGGCCTTTTGACGGATGATGTCTGAGCGACCGAGAAGCTCGGCAACGCGGATCTTGGCCTCTTCGAACTCGACGCCCTGGCAGCGGCCAACAACGCCGAAAATGTTGTCGCCCTTGGAGCAAGTGCAGTAGGCGCGGCGCTTCTTTTCATCCCAGCGCCAGTCGCCTTCCCCTCCGTGTGTCGGGTAGGGACATCGGATATGCGGACGGCCCTCACGCCATGGGATGCCGAGGCGATCGAGCACGTCGGTCTCGCGGCCTTCGAGCACCGGTTCGATCGCAGAGGTCGGAACATAGGCGCTCATGAGCGCACCTCACGCTCGATAACAGCCACGATCATTTTTATGGTCGATTCAACCTGCGGATCGTCGGCGAGGCTTTCATAGACGTGGCGTGCCACGTCCTCGGGTGCACCGTCGCCAGCTTCCGCTGGGTAGCTAAAGAAGCGGCGACTGCGGAAGCCGGGGGCCTCTTGGCGGACGACCGTGTACCAGGCGTGGTTCTTTGGTGCTGCCGGCAGCGCGATACCCTTCGCTTGCCACTCGGCGAGTTCCCCCGCCGACATGTATCGGATGTAGTGGCGCCGCGTCGGCTGACGCTGGAAGAAGCGCCGGTCGTCCTCGAGGTATGGAGCGAAGCGCGTGATGAGGGTCTTGGTCACTGGCGCACTCCGTTGTGCGAGCAGCTGACTTGAACCCAGTGGATCGCACGTATACGACGGTGCCCCTCAGGCCAAACGTTTTCGTTCGCCAGCCACGCCGCGGCAGCGTCATAAGTACAGGCATGCATGTGCAGCTCTCCTAAAACAGGAGCGCCGACTAGCCAGAAGCCGCAGAATTCAGTAGGATTGGAATGTTCGAATTTCCACCCACGGAAACCCGCTCTGGCCCTGCCGGCGCGGGTTTTCTATTTCTGATCGAGAAGCCGGAGAAGCTCGGTTGTCGGAACCAGAGTTCGCCCGCCGATCCTGATGAGGCGGAGCTTGCCTTCTTTGGCAAGCTTCCAGATCGTGCTTCGAGAGAGACCGAGGCGCGAACAGGCATCCGTGATGCTGAACGCCATTTTTCCGTTATCGATTGCGCTGAAATGGGCCATGACCACCTCGTGTGAGAGAGGCCGCCAAAGGCTGCCTCTGTTGCAGATGGTGCGCAATATTCATCTTAAAAATTAACGTCTCGTTTATCGTTTTGTGCTTGGAGAGCGATTCTCTGGTCGGGCCATCGGACCTACTCGGTAGCCAAGCTCGCCCATCCAGTCATCAACTCTCGTCTTTTCTCCAAGACGTCCGTCCGCCGATAAGCGCGCTCAACCTCCGACCCAACCTGATGGCCCATGGCTTGCTCGATCACCGCGTGAGGAAAGCCCGTCGCCTCTTCCGCCCAAGTCCTGAACGTCGCCCTAAAACCATGAGCCGTGATCCGACGTCCGCTGGCCGGGTCGAGCCACTTGCCTGGCGGGTTTCCATTCATCCGCTTGATGAGAGTGAGGAGCGCCATGTTGGAGAGTGGCTTCCCCGCCGCCAGTCCAGGGAAGACATAGTCACTCGTTCTGACCTCCTGCATCTGTCGCAGGATCTCAAGTGATCGATCCGTGAGTGGCACTCTGAAGCCTTCGCGGCGATGTTTCCTGTCCTTCAAGTTCGCCAGGGGAACGGTCCAGACCATCGCGTTCAAATCGAATTCTGTCCACTTGGCCTTGAGCACCGCATCGGTCCTCACGTTGGTGAGGATGAGGAACTCCAATGCGAAAGAGGCAACGCCACCACGCTGTCGAAGAGCCTGGATGAAGGCAGGGAGCTGCGAATGCGGCAGCGACGGATGTGCGCCTCGCGTCAGCTTCTGAGGTGCCGCGAACCCCATGGCCTTCAGGTCGTCCCAGTGCGCCGGGTTCTGCGCCATTACGATTCCATGCTCGTCACGGAGCATGATCCTCGCGTGTTCGAAAACCCGCCGGACTGCAGGGTATAGTTTGCGAGCGACCTCCGGCTTTTCCTGCCAAACTGGGCGCAGCATCACGGCGATGTCCATCGCGGTGATCTCGTTCACGGGCCGGTCCAGGATCGAGGCACAATACGCTGGCCCAAGGTGACGATTCCACTGGTACCTGACCTTGGCGTTCGTCGACTTCTTCTGCGCCTCCGCGACCACCAGCTGGGCCACATCGTTGAAAGTGGGAACAGGCCGCGCCGCTTTCCTGGCGGCCCCTCGCGCATCGATAGGATCTTCACCTTGAGCGATCTGACGGCGGGCGGAAGCAGCTGCGTCTCGCGCATCGGCTAGACTGACGGCGGGGTAAGTCCCCAGGCCCATGTCCCTGCGCCTACCGCCGGCTTGGTACCGGAGCAGCCAGTTCCGTCGCCCCGTGGCCGTGACGATAAGGTGCAGGCCGTCCCCATCCCCGTGCCGGCCCTCGGATGCGGCCCTTACCGCTCGGTCAGTCAGACGTCCCATCCTAGTCCTCCCACATCCAGCCCCACATAATGAGCTGGATAGTGGCACACATGTGCGAACATAGGAAAACAGAGCTACAATAAAAGCCTGCTGTTAAGGCCTAATTTCTGACATGGGCGGTCTACATCAGACGACGCTTTGGTGCCTCTCCTGGGCACCAGTGATTTGCGAATGCCGCTGACATCATTCGAAATTTCAAGAATGATCTCGCGTCGCGCACCTCCCCCGCAAGGCGCGGCCTCATGGCCGCTGGCGGCTTTGCTCTCCTGAGCCATTGTCGCGCATCTGGCCTTTCTCGGCTGCAAAATCCCGCTCCGCAGATGCCGTCGTCGCCGCCCCATGTGGCGTTCACAGATAGGCCATGTAGGCTTTCACCCACAGAATGATCCCGGCCAGCGTTCCGATGGGTCCGGAGGTTTCCGGCACCACGGTCGCCGTGCCCACCACCCCGAGGCGCACCAGCGCGGGGTTCAGGTCGTCTGGAATGTCGATGAACGCCGGGTAGGTCGACGTGGCGCCGACGGTCTCGGATCGAAACAATGAACCCGAGACCGCGACCTGTCCCTGACCGATGCCCTGGGCCACTATTCCCATCCGTGAGTGGAAGACCCTGCCGGGAAGATGCGCGAAGACAAGCCGCACGGGCGCGCCGGGACGGATGCTGACGAACCCGGCCTGATCGAAAATGCCCACGATAGAGGTCTCGCCCGCCACGATGAAAGACATCGCGGCTTTGAATGGCGTGGCCCGTGCGCCCACGGCAAGCGCCATTCCGCTGACATATCCGTCAGCCGACGCCCGGATGGTGGTTTGATCCAGCTCCCAGACGGCGTTCTGCAACTGCGCCGACAATTGCGCGACAGTCGTGTTCTGCCCCTCGATCTCGCTTCCCAGAACCAGACGCGCATTGGCTTCGCGTGCGCGGGCCGCTTGCAGCTGCGCGTTCAGCAGGTCGACCTGGGCCATCGCGTCCTGCAGCCGGAATTCGCTCGTGGCGGAGGTGCGTGCGAGCTTTTCGATGTCGTCCCTGCGCTTCTCGGCGAAAGCGAGTTGAGAGGTCAGGCCCTTGACGTCCGCCACCGCGAGGTCGACCTGCGCCTTGTACTGGTCGACCTTTTGCTCGGCCTCCGCCACCGCGGCCTTCAGCTGCTTCACCTTGGCCTCGTATGGCGCAGGGTCGATACGAAACAACACCGATCCGGCTTTCACCAGAGTGTTTGGCTCGACCTCGATCGAGATCACGCTGCCCATGACGTTGGGCGTGACTTCGACCACGCGCCCGACGACGGCGATGCGGCCGGAAGGAGTCGTGGTGTTGAACAGCGCCAGAAAGATCCCGAGGATCGAAGCTCCCAGGATCACGGTCAGGATTCGCCATGGCCAGTTGAACGGCAAAATCTTGAACCGGAAGAAAACGGCCCAGGCGAGAAGGATATACGCAAGTGCGATGATGACCATGACCGTCCGCTCCAGCATCACGCTCGAAAGCATGACGAGGGTCGTCGGGCGGTCATGCAGCGTCCCTGATCAGGATCAAGACAAAAGCAGGAATGCGTCGCCCGCACTGGCTCATCGGAGGTACTCCTCGTCGTACTCCCTTATTGCGTCTCGACGGGCCGATAAGAACTGCCGACACTGCTCCGCGATGACATGACGTCCGGGGCCGCATAGCCGGTGACCGAGCCGGGCGGGCGCCTTTGTCGCACAGCGATCCTTGGAGAGGCCCGTGACAATCATCCGTTCCGCCCTGACCTTCCTGGCTGGCGTCGCACGGGAGCCCCTCGTAACTTTCACGCTTGCGGGGGCGTGTCTCTTTGCCGGATATGCGTGGCTGAATCCAGGCGCGTCCATCGAGGCGAAAACGCCGGTCCGGGTCGGCCAGGGAGAGATCCGCTGGCTGGCGGAAACCTTTTCCTCGCAATGGCGGCGCGATCCCACAGACGAGGAGATGAACGGGCTGATCGGGACCCTGGTCCAGGAACATTTGCTGGCGCGCGAAGCCCGCACATTGGGCCTTGACGTAGACGACACGATCATCCGCCGCCGGCTCGCGCAGAAACTGGCGTTTCTGGTTGAGGAAACGGCGCAGATTCAAAATCCCGACGATGTTGAATTGCGGAAATACCAGGCCGCCAACGCCGAACGTTACCTTTCTGCGCCTCAGATATCTTTCCGGCAGATTTTCTATAGCCCCAACCGCCGCGCCAACGCGCTTGACGACGCCGCGGCCGACCTGGCCGTGTTGGCGCCGGGCGCTTGGCCCGCCGGCGATCCGCTGCCCCTGGAAACGACTTATTCCAGGCTCGACCCCGCCGGCGTCTCGGCCCTTTTCGGACCGTCCTTCGCCGAGGCGGTCGCACGGTTGACGCCGGGCGTCTGGGCAGGCCCGCTGAAATCCGCCTATGGCGTGCATCTCGTGCTCGTGACCGAAAGTGAGGAGGGAGGGCCTCGCCCGTTCGAAGCGGTGCGCGCTTCCCTGCTGCACGACTGGCGCAGGCAAAAGGCCAGCGACGCCTCTGCCGCCTACATCGACAAGCTCCGGCGCAAGTACGGCGTGACGATAGATCGACAGCCCGCGCAACTCATTCCAGCCCGTACGGCGGCGATCTCGGCGGTGCGATGATGGCCATTCTCGGGTTAGCACGGTCGATTGTCGCTTATGTCGGGATTGGCGCGTTCGCTGCATTTTCGGGCGTGACATGGGCGCCGGCGACCGCGCACGAAGTCCGTCCCGCCTATCTCGAATTGAAGCAGCAGGCGGATGATATATTCGACGTTCTGTTCAAAACGCCGATGCAGGGCGAGCTTCGTCTCGCCCTTTCGGTTTCGATCTCGGGTGTGTCCCAAGCGCTCACGCCGGTTCTGTCGCGCGTCGCGAACGACGCCATGATACAGACCTGGACGCTTCAGGCGCCAGGCTCGCTAGCCGGTCGCGACGTGCGTGTCGTCGGACTCGACCGAACGCTGTCGGACGCCTTGCTGCGGATCGAGTATCTCGACGGACAGGCATGGACGCAGCGGCTCACGCCGGCCTCTCCCGGAGCGACGATCCCCGCAGCCGCCACGGGGTTTTCGGTCGCGTGGACCTATGGCGGGCTGGGCGTCGAGCATATCCTCACCGGTTTTGACCACCTGCTTTTCGTGCTTGGCTTGTGCCTTCTGTCGCGAGGCTTGCGTCAGCTCTTCTTCGCCGTCACAGCCTTCACGATGGCCCACAGCGTCACGCTGGCGGCGGCGACGCTGGGTCTCGTTCACGTCCCGCAACGCGCCGTGGAGGCGGTGATCGCCCTCTCCATCGTGTTTGTCGCGGCGGAGATCATCCATGCGCGCCACGGAAAGGCCGGGCTTGCAGCGCGCGCGCCCTGGCTGGCGGCGTTCGCCTTCGGCCTGCTGCATGGATTTGGTTTTGCGGGGGCGTTGAGCGAAGTCGGCCTGCCGCAGGGCTATATTCCGACCGCGCTGTTTTTCTTCAACCTCGGGGTCGAGGCGGGGCAAATGGCTTTCGTGGCCGCCGTGCTGGCCGCCTCCGCGGTCTTGCGCCGGCTCTGGCGCCCGATTCCCGCCTGGGCGCGGGTCGCGCCGCCCTACCTGATCGGAAGTCTCGCAATGTTCTGGGTCATCCAGCGCGTGTCTCAATTCTAGGAATGGAGAGGGTCATGAGGAAAGCACTTTTATTCAGCGCGCTTCTGCTGGGCGTCTCGCCGCTGGCGATCGTGGTTTCCGCCGCCGCGCAGGAACAGGCCGCAGGCGATGTCGGCACCTTGACCAAGGAGTCGGCTGGCAAACTCTTCCCGACAAAACGTCCTTACTCGCCCTATGCCGGGCGCAACTTCCCGACAAGGCCTTTCTTCGGCGACACGCACCTGCACACGTCGTTCTCGTTCGACGCCGGCGCCTTCGGCGCGAGGCTCGGACCGACCGACGCTTACCGGCTGGCAAAAGGCGAGCAGGTGACGGCCTCTTCCGGACAGCCTGTAAAACTGGGACGTCCCCTGGATTTTCTCGTGGTCGCGGATCATTCCGACAATATGGGTTATTTTCCCGACCTGCTGGCGGGCAAGCCCAACATACTCGCCGATGCGCAAGGGCGGCGCTGGTTTGACATGATCAACGAAGGGAAAGGCGCGGATGCGGCCATCGAGATCATCATGGCTTTTTCCCAGGGCAAGCTCAGCAAGGCCAACGTCTATTCGCCCGACAGCAGCCCCTATCGCTCCGCCTGGGCGGAGACCTTGAAGGCGGCCGAGCAGGCCAACGAGCCGGGGCGGTTCACGGCCTTCATCGGCTATGAATGGACGTCCAACACGGGCGGCAACAACCTCCATCGCAACGTCATCTTCCGCGACAACGCCGACAAGGCGAGCCGTATCGTGCCCTATACGACCGTGGCGCCGTTCGGCAGCGACAATCCGCGTGATCTTTGGAAATGGATGGCGGCTTACGAGGAAAAGACCGGCGGGCGTCTGCTCGCCATCGCGCATAACGGCAATCTGTCAAACGGGCGCATGTTCCCGGTCGTCGAGCCCGGCACGAACAGGAGGCTCGACCGGGAATATGCCGAAACCCGCATGAAATGGGAGCGTCTCTATGAGGCGACCCAGATCAAGGGGGATGGCGAAACGCATCCCTATCTGTCGCCCAACGACGAGTTCGCGAATTTCGAGCGCTGGGACAAGGGCAATCTGGATCTGTCCGAGGCCAAGACGCCGGACATGCTTCAGCGCGAATACGCGCGGTCCGGCCTGCAACTCGGACTCAAGATGGAAGCCGAAACAGGCGTGAATCCCTACAAGTTCGGGTTGATCGGCTCCACCGACGCGCATACCGGCCTGGCCGCCGTCGAAGAAGATAATTACATGGGCAAGACGTCGGCGATGGAGCCGAGCGCGGAGCGCTCGAGCCGCATCTTCGTGAAGGGCAAGGCGGGATCGATCTACGAATGGGAGACGTCCTCGTCCGGCTATGCCGCCGTCTGGTCCACCGACAACACCCGCGAAGCTTTGTTCGACGCGATGGAGCGGCGTGAGACTTACGCGACGACGGGATCGCGCATGCTGGTGCGGTTCTTCGCGAGTTATGATTTCGAGCCTGGCGATGCTTCGACGAGAAGCCCCGCGGTGGTCGGATACACGAAGGGCGTGCCCATGGGCGGCGATCTCGGCGCGGCGCCGGAAGGCAAGGCGCCGACCTTCCTGGTGGCTGCGCTGAAGGATCCGATCGGCGCGAATCTGGATCGATACCAGATCGTCAAAGGCTGGGTCGATGCAAAGGGCGATCTGCAGGAGAAGGTCTACGACGTCGCATGGTCGGACGGTCGCAAGCTTGGCGCCGACGGCAAGCTGCCTTCGGTCGGCAACACGGTCGACGCGGCGAATGCGAACTGGACCAATACGATCGGCTCTCCCGAACTCATCTCGGTCTGGAAAGACCCGGATTTCGATCCGAAGCTGCGCGCCTTCTACTACGGTCGCGTCATCGAGATTCCGACGCCGCGATGGACCGCCTATGACGCCAAATATTACGGCGTGAAACTGGCGCCGGAGGTTCCGACATCGCTTCAGGAGCGCGCCTATACCTCGCCCATCTGGTATTCTCCGCAATAGCCGCCAATGTCCCGAGCCCTTGAGGAGCGCAGGCCTTCACGACGAACCGCCATGACTGAGTTTCGCCGCAGGCGCCTGCGCTCCGGAGATCGCAATGTTCAACATCAGGAAAATGTCGCCACGAGTGACGGGCGTGGCCCGATGGCTGCCCGCAGCGCTTTCCGTATGGATGGGCCCGACCTGGGCGGCGGATCTGCAATGGTCCCCGCCGAAGCTCGCCAGCGCCGCCCCGACATCCTGGGAATTTCGGATCACGCCCTACGGCTGGCTGCCCTCCATGAAGGGAACGCAGACGGTTCGCGGCCGCAGTTCGAGCGTTGATGCGAGCTTCATCGACATTCTGGATAAAAGCGACACGCTGGTCGGACTCATGGCAGATTTCGAAGCCCGCTATGGCCGCTGGTCCCTGCTGGGCGACGTGGTCTGGAACAAGGTGGGGCTCGGCGCCAGCGCCACCCGGACGCGGGCATCGGCCCCGGCAATCCTCGGCAGCGTCGGCGCCTCTCTCGGTCTCCAGTTCCAGATGGCCATCGTCGAACTGGCGGCCGCCTACGAAGTCGGAAGAACCGGCGACCTGGCTCTCGATCTCATCGCCGGCGGACGCTATTGGCATCAGAAGGCGGACCTGTCGCTCGACGTCGCGGGGACATTCGACTTTCGCGGCCTCGAGATCGCGGGCGCACGGGCCGTTGCGCGATCCGGCGCCGTGGCCTGGCTCGATCCCCTGATCGGAGCGCGCCTGCGCTATCAGCTCGCGCCCGGCCACAACCTCTCCTTGCGGACCGATATTGGCGGGTTCGACGTCGGAAGCCGTTTCTCCTGGCAGGTGATTGGCGCCTATGGGTTCGACTTTGCGGTCCGCAAAAACGTCGCCTATTCCGGCGTGCTGGGCTATCGCGCCTTGTACGTCGACTACACGCGTGGCGCGGGCGCTTCGCGTTACGGGTTCGACATGTTGCAACACGGGCCCGTGGTGGGGATCAGCGCGCGCTTCTAGTCGGCCGGGGCGCGATCAGAATCATTCCTGTCGGCAAGCGACGCCTGGAGCGCTCTCCTGGTGCGGACGTCGCCGCAAGGCTGCAGCGGGCCGGCCCGCAATCTATACGGCGGTCAGGCTTGAGCTGCAGCGATATCCTCGCCCCGACCCCTCATGACGATCCGGATCGCGTCGTCCGGCAGCGGGCGCTGGAGCGTGAGCGCTTCCGGCGTTTGCGCCGTCAGCCAGATGGTCCATTCACGCGCTGTCGTGAGAATGGCGGGCATCGATTTCGGATGGATCGGGTCGACCACGGCGTTGGGCGACGTGGTCAGGAACGAGAACAGTTTGTGTTCGCCTTCCGCCGGCGCCGCCTTCGTGCCGCGCGTTCCCGTCCAGGGCCGCCAGATGCCGGCAAAAGCGAAGAGAGGGCGGGTTTCATCCAGAGCGAACCACGTCGGCGTCTTTTTCGGGGCCGTTTGCTCCCATTCGCAAAAGCTGTTCGCCAGCACGAGGCAGCGGTGCTGCGGCTTGAGCCATCCGCGCCAATAGGGCGACTGAGCGTTGCGCACATTGGTGACAGGAGCGCGTCCGAGATTGGGGGGCGGCGGAAATCCCCAACGCATCATGACGAGCTCCCGGGAGCCGTCCTCGCCGAGCCGCACAACCGGCGCCAATCCATCAGGATAGACGCCAGGCATCGGCTGGAGGTTGCCGGCAAGATCGCGCTGGATCTCGAACAATTGCCGGATCGCCTGCTGGCCTTTGGTGATGCTGTAGAGATTGCACATGGCCGGATTGAAACCGGCCCGCCCGGATTGTCAAACTCCCGCAAGAGGCGGCCGACGGACCCGCACAGACGGTCTGACATGCGAGGCCGGACCCGCCCCGGCCGCGCCTCACCCCGGCGCCTTGTTCCAATTTCGGCATTAGTTTCGAAAAGGGTTGACAGTGCCCAGCCGCGGCGACACCCTGACGCCGGTACATGCGTCCCCGGACTGCCAGTCAGGCAAACCCAGAGAGACGCAGCCGAAAGTCGGGCGCCTGACGTCCGACGGGGGAGGAGCGAAATGCCCATGGGCCTCAAGAGCGTCTTCGGCGGACTGGCGTGCATTCTCGCCCTGGCGACAGGCGCGTCGGCCGAGAGCGTCGCGGACTTCTACAAGGGCAAGCAGATCTCGCTGATCGTGCCTTCGGGCGTCGGCGGCGGATATGATCTCTACAGCCGCTTTCTGGCGCGTTACTTCGGCCGTTTCGTCCCCGGCAAGCCGACGGTCGTGGTCAAGAACATGCCGGGCGCCGGCGGCATCGTCGCCGCCAATCACATCTACACGGTGGCGGCGCCTGACGGGCTGACGATCGGCAGTTTCCAGAACACCATCACGCTCAATCAGCTGGGCAAGATGCCGAGCGTCAAATACGACGTGCGCAAGATCGCATGGCTCGGCAACATGAGCATCGCCTCGACCATCTGCGCCCTGTCGGGGCCTGCGCGGGACCTCACCGCCAAGGACCTGCTGACCAACGAGGTGCTGATCGGCGCGACCTACGGCTCGCCCACAATGATTCCGTCGATCCTGAACAGTCTCGCGGGAACCCGCTTCAAGATCGTTCAGGGCTATGTGTCGACGTCCAATGTGCTGGTCGCGATGGAAAGCGGCGAAGTCAACGGCCTGTGTGGATGGTCGTGGGACGGCGCGCGCGTCAACGCCAAGGATCTTCTCGCCCGCAAGACCGCAAAGGTCGCCATCGACATCGCCATTCAGCCGCAGGAGGAACTGCGACAGATGGGCGTTCCGTTCTTCATGGACTCGGTGCCGGAAGGCGAGAGCAAGGAAGTGCTGAAAGTCATTCTGAGCACGCAGGTTTACAATCGCCCCTTCGGCCTGCCGCCGGGCGTCCCGGAAGACCGGCTCGCCGCCTTGCGCACGGCCTTCGCGGAGATGATGAAGGATCCGGAAGTGACGGCCGAAGCCGAACGGATCGGCCTCGACCTGCAATATCTTCCGCCCGACAAGATCGTCGAACTGATCGGCGTCGCCCTCGATGCGCCGGCCCGCACGCAGGAGCGCGCGGTCGAAGAATTGCGCAAGGCGGGATTCGGCGGCTGAAACCTCGCTCATTGGCTCGAACCACGAGGACCCGCATGCGCTCTGTCCGCATCTTTTTTCTGACGGCCCTGATGCTCGGCGCGACAGCCCCGGCATATGCGCAGGAAACATCCTTCAAGGGGAAGACCCTCGAAGTTCTCGTCGGGTTCGGACCGGGCGGCGGCTATGACGCCTACGCGCGCGTTCTGGCGGAATTCATCGGCAAGCATCTTCCCGGCGCGCCGACGGTTCTGGTGCGCAACATGCCCGGCGCCGGCAGTCTGACGGTCGTGAACCACATCGCCGCTTCGGCGCCGAAGACCGGCCTCACGATCGCGACCTTCGATCCGGCGCAGATGATCGCGCCGCTGCTCGGCGAAAAGAACGCGAATTTCGACGCCAGCCAGCTCACGTGGATCGGCAGCATGGCAAGCTCGACCAATGTCTGCATTTCCTGGGCGGGCGTCCCGGATCTCAAGTCATGGGACGATATGTTCAATCGCCGCGAGCCCGCTCCCATGGGCACGACGGGTCCGGCCGACGCCCGCCATCAGCACACCGCCATTCTGCGCAACATGCTGGGCGCGGATCTGAAGATCATTCCCGGCTACAAGGGCAGCAGCGAAGTGCGCCTCGCCATGGAGCGTGGAGAAATCGCCGGCAATTGCGGCGATTCCTGGAGTTCGCTCAAGAGCACGGCGCCCGACTGGCTGAAGCAGAAGAAGATCAACCTGCTCGCGCAATTCGCCGTGACGAGCCATCCGGAACTGGCCGGCGTCCCCTTGATCATGGACCGCGCCAAAAGCGATCTCGACCGCGCCGCGCTGCGCCTTCTGCTCGGACCGCAGGTCGCCGGCCGTCCGTTCATCGCCCCTCCGGGCGTTCCCGCAGAAATCGTCAAGGCTCTGCGCGACGGCTTCGATGCGGCTCTTCGCGATCCGGAACTCGTCGCCCGCGCAACCAGGCTTGATCTCGAAATCGAGCCGACGCCTGGCGTCCAGATCGAGACTCTCGTGCGGGAGCTCTACCGGACGCCCGCGCCCGCCATCGAGGCCGCGAAAGCAGCCATCAAGTGACGCGCAGGGCAGGCCCGCGGGCCGTGCGGCGCATGCGGCGCGCGGCGACGCATGCTTGGTCATTTTCCCGACACGCGATGGGCGCCTTGGCCCCCGCCCAGGTTGGCTGATCACGCTTTCGGGCCTAAAGGACGGCGC
>JAIEQX010000078.1 GCA_019747375.1 Beijerinckiaceae bacterium
GCGTTGAAAGCTCTCAGCTCCGAAAGATCTGGCGGATCGAGCCTTCCATCAGGAAGGCGATGCCCAGCCGCGCGCCAACCATCATGCCGAAGATCGCGAGCGGCCAGGACAGGGCCATCATCGAGCCGGCGGTGATGCCCTGCCCAATCGTGCAACCACCGGCGAGGATGCCGCCTCCGCCCATCATCACGGCGCCGACCAGATGCCGGCGCATCTCGTGATGATCGTCAAATGCTTCCCAGCGAAATTCGGCGCCGCTCCGGGCCGCCGCATAGGCCCCCAGAATCACCCCCGGGGCAGTCATGACGCTGAAATCGAGCCAGTCGGCGGAGCCGAGCAGGCTGGCGTACAGCCCGCGCGCGACCGGCGCCACGAAGGTCAGGCTCTGCGGGCGCGGATGGCTGAAAGCATCGACAAGCACCCCCGTCACGACCCAGCCGGTCACCACGCCAAGCCCCAGCACCATGCCGGCGGCGATCAGGCGCGGGGAATGACGAAGCCTGCGGTCCCGGCCGACCGCGACGAGCAGGGCCCCGGCGATCAGGGCGACCAGCATCAGGCGCGTATCGAACGCCAGCAGGCCGCCGGCGAGCTGGTGCAGCGAGCTTGGCCCTCCGCCTGGCGTCTCGAAGGAAACGGGCTCGAGCCAGTCGATCCGCAGTCCCGCCAGCGCGCCGCGCAACGTCATGTAGCCGACGGCGCCGAAGATCAGCAGGGTCACGAGGCTCCGCAGGTCGCCGCCCCCGAGCCGCACGAGCGACCCGAACGCGCATGTGCCAACCAGCGCCATGCCGAGGCCGAAGAGGACCGATCCCAGACTGACGGAAAGCCAGGCCACGCGCGGGGGCAGCAAT
The DNA here is from genome assembly GCA_019747375.1 of Beijerinckiaceae bacterium. GTDB lineage: Bacteria > Pseudomonadota > Alphaproteobacteria > Rhizobiales > Beijerinckiaceae > Terripilifer. The sequence continues at coordinate 855 of JAIEQX010000078.1, forward strand.
GTCGTCTGGGACTCGTCGAGAAGACCCGCCACGATGAGGGCCTGCGTACCGATCAGCGCGATGGCGAGCGCGAGCCCGAAAACTTTCATGCGGCGCCAGTCGCCGCCCACCAGAGCGGATTCGATCGCCCCCAGCGTGCACAGACGCGCCCGACGCACCGCGAATCCGACGCAGGCCCCGGTCGCCAGTCCCAACACGCCCGCCGTCATGGCCGACAAACCCACCATGCGCCCCTCCCAAGGGACTCGACCGCCAGCCGGGCTGGAGATCGCCTCTACGCTTTGGGCTTTTCGCCGCTTTCGCAGAAAATATCATAGATAACAGTGATGACCCGCCGGACGTTTTCATTGGCGATCGAATAATAGATCGTCTTGCCGTCGCGCCGGGTGGTCACGAGGTTGTCGTACCGGAGCCGGGCCAGCTGCTGCGAGACTGTCGGCTGCCGAAGCGCCAGGATGATTTCGAGCTCGCCGACGGAACGCTCCTTCTCGGCCAGCAGGCAGAGCAGCAGAAGTCGGTTCTCATGCGAAAGCGCCTTCAGAAAATCGCTGGCCGACCGCGCATTCTGCATCAATTGCTCAAGTCTCGGCGAGAACTCGGCGTCAGACCGCAGTTCGTCCTCGATCTCCTTGGAGACGATCGCTCCCATTCACCGACTCCTCAACCTTTGGCTGCGTCGGCCCGCTCCGGCTCCAGACGCTCCATGAATTTCGTCAGCATACCCCAGAACATCGCCTGATCGATGTAGCCCGTGATGCGGCCAATTTCCCTGCCCTCCTCCATCAACAGGAAGGTCGGGGTGAAGCGTACGGGCGACGCTGCGCCGGCCGGCTGTCCGTCGTCGAGACTGACCTTGCGCAAGGGCGCCCGCCGCCCTTCGGGAGTCTTGGAATAGACCGGCGCGACCTCGCGCTCCCATTTGGCGCAATAGGGACAGCCGGCCCGGTCGACGAACACGAGTTCTCCCGCTCGCGCCATGGGCGGAGCCATCCAGAAAAGCGCGGCGCAGAGAACTGCGCCAACACGCGCCAAAAAGCCTGTTCGCGATGACATGCCGGTAATATACATATATTCGAATGCGAATGCCAATGGCCGGCACAGTCGCAGCTTGAGGGAGGGTGTGACGGATGGGTCTGGACCAGTCGATCCTCGGCGCGTTCGGCGCGGGCGTCCTGTCCTTTCTGTCGCCCTGCATTCTGCCGCTGGTCGCCCCCTATCTCTGCTTTCTCACGGGCGCCGACCTGAACAGGCTCTCTGATGCGGGACCGCAGAGTCCGATCGCCCGGACGGCCTTCACGCGCGCCTTCTTTTTCGTCGCCGGCTTCGCCACGGTCTTCGTCATCCTGGGCGCCACGGCGTCGACGCTGGGCCAGTGGCTGTCGCAATGGTTCGACTTATTGGCGATGGCGGCGGGCGCGCTGATCGTCGTCATGGGCCTGCATTTTCTCGGCGTCTTCCGCATCGGCCTTCTGTTTCGCGAAGCGCGCTTCCAGACGCTCGGCAGGCCCGCGGGCCCGCTTGGGGCCTATGCGGTCGGGCTCGCCTTCGCGTTTGGCTGGACGCCCTGCGTGGGTCCCGTGCTCGCCGCCATCCTGCTCGTCGCAGGCGCGCAGGACTCGGCGGGACGCGGCGTCGCCCTTCTGGGCGCCTATTCGGCCGGCATCGGCCTTCCCTTCCTGGCGGCGGCCGCCTTCGTCCATCCCTTCCTGCAGTTCCTGCGGCGCTTCAAACGCCATGTCGAAACGGTGGAAAAGGCCATGGGGGTCGCCCTCGTGATCACCGGGCTGCTGTTCATGACCGGGACCATGCCGTTGATCGGCAATTATCTGCTCGAGACCTTTCCTTCCCTGGGGACCATCGGCTGACGGAGCAAGCGATGATCACGAGACGCGCATTTTCGGCGAGCCTGATTGTGTCGGCCATGGCCCTGCAGGCGCGCGCCGCGCCGCGTCTGGCCGATGACGGGATGTACGAGTTCGACTGGTATCTCGAAAGCTTTCTCGACCTCGCCGAGGATGTGAGCGCCGCGCAGGCCAGCGGCAAGCGTCTCGCCGTGATCTTCGGGCAGCGCGCCTGCCCGTATTGCAAGCGCATGGCGGAGGAGCACCTCTCGGACGAAAAGATCGTCGGCTTCATCCGCGCGCATTTCGAGGTCCTGCACCTCAATCTTTTCGGCGCGCGCGAGGTGACGGATTTCGACGGACGCAAACTCTCGGAAAGGGATCTGGCCCGCGCCTATGGCGTGCGGCTCACGCCCGCGATTCTGTTCTTTCCCGAGAGCCCCGATGGATTGGGCGCGCGGCCGCCGATGCAGCGCGAAGTCGCGCGCATGCCCGGCCTGCTGGAGCCGGCGCAGTTTCTCGCCATGTTCCGCTTTGTGGCCGAGAAGGGCTATGAAAGGGGCAGTTTCCAGCAATGGCTTTCGGCCAACGCCGGGTAGGGCTGCGCGCCGGACTGGAAGCCGGCGCGCAGAACGTCTCCGGCCGCCCCGGCCTATTTGTTGACGGGCGAATTCGGATCGAACAGATAGGCCATCACGTCCTTCATCTGCTGCTCGTCCAGAAATTTCGTCACGCCGAAGCGGGGCATGTTCGAACACGCCACCACGGCCTGCGAATTGTAGATCTTGGTCCAGGCGTCCTTGATCGACGCTTCGTCATATTTGCGGTCCTTGCCATAGGCCGCCAGGCTCGGGCCCAGCGTGCCGTAGCTCACCTCTTTCAGGTCCATCTGATGGCAGGCATAGCAATTGCCGCCGTTCACTGTCTTGTCGTCGTCCGAAAATTGTCCGCCGCGGCCGCTGTTGGCGATCGCAAAGCCTTTTTTCCAGTCCCCCAGGAATTTTCCGTCGGACGGCATGACGACGCGCGCCGCTTCCCGCTTCTGGATCGCATCGGCGTCGGCGGCGCTTACATTGTTGCGCGCGAGCGTGCAGAGGCGCTGGGTCTCGTCGAGCTCGATACGCTTCCGCCATTCGGGCGTGGCGCGCGAGAAGGTCGCCTTGACGGCGGCCTCCATCTTGTCGAACGCCGCCGGACTTGTCTTGTCCTGCGCCAGCGCGGATGCGGCCGAAAGGAAGCCGCCGATCAGGAAGCCCGTGGCGATGAGGTTGCGAAACGTCATGGGATCTCTCCTCAGCGCTTGATCGAGGGAACGTTGATTTCGCCCCCCGCGGCTTGCTTGTTCAGGAACATGGTCAGCGCCGTGAGCCCTTCCGACGCATAGTCGGGGGCGGGCCACCTTTGCTGACGGAAACAATCCCACAAGCGATGCTGCATGGTGCGCAGGGCGCTTTGCGACACGCGATAGGTCGGCCACGACGCCATGGTTTCCTGCGCGGCCTTGCCGGGCTTCGAGAAGTCCGGAAGCCCCTGCAGGCGAATGCGCTTGCCTTCTTCGCCGTGGCAGGACGCGCAGGAGAAATCCATCACGCCGGCGCGGCGGTAGAACATCGCCTCCCCGATCTCGGTCAGTTCCTTTTCCTTCGGATGAGAGGTCTGCGGCTCGATCTTCATCCCGTTGGACTTGTTGCCGATGAAGGCGACAAGGTCCTCCATGTCGGACGCACGGCCCGGTCCGGAGAAGCGGCGCGCGATGACATCCGCCGTGTCGAGTTCCTGCACCGTCTGCATGCACCAGAGCAGCCGCTGCTCGAGGTCCATCACCTTGTCGGCGTCCTTGAAGTAGCGCGGCATGCGGGCGTAGGCGCCCTCGAGCTTGCCGGCCCCCATGCCGAGATCGCAGGTCTCGAGGGAGACATTCTTCTTGCCGCGCTTTTGCGCCCACAGGACCTCGCCGCGATCGACCGCCAGATAGCCTGGATTGGCCATCGGATCGTTGATCATGGCGCGGTAGCGCTCGATCTCTTTTTCGCTTTCGTCCAGCGCCGGTTGCGCGAACACGCCGGCGCTTCCGACCGCCAGGGATACAGCCATTGCGGCTGCCGACATCCATTGAAGTCGCATCGTTTCCACCCCTCCCCGGCGCCCCGGGATTTTTTCGGCCCCATTGATCCGGGCCTTTACATTCACAAAAAGTAATATCAGGATGTGTGAAAGCGTGCGATGGAAAAATTGCAGCGTCAAGAGGAATGACATTCGTCAATCGGATGACAGCCAGGGAGACAAGGATGCCCACATTGTTGAAGCAGGGGTCGCGGCGCGAAGTGCTCGCAGCCGGCGGACTCGCGGCCCTGGCTGCGCTGCTCGCGCCGCGCATGGCCTTCGCCGATGAGAAGGCCGTCGAGGCCGAACTCAAGAAACTGTATGGCGACAAGAAATTCGAGACCGGCCGCATCAAGCTCGATGTTCCGCAGATCGCCGAAAACGGTCTCGTGGTGCCGATCAACGTCGAAATCGAAAGCCCCATGACGGCCGACGACTACGTCAAGGCCGTGCATGTATTCGCCGACGGCAACCCCCAGCCGGGCGTCGTCAGCTATCGCTTCACGCCCGAATGCGGCAAGGCCGCTGCGGCGACCCGCATGCGTCTTGCGCAGACGCAGAACATCGTCTGCGTCGCGGAGATGTCGAACGGCAAGCTCTATTCGACCAAGTCTGAAGTGAAAGTCACCATCGGCGGATGCGGCGGCTAGTCCGCGGATCAAGGAGTTCACGACATGGCAGCCAATCCCACACCGCGCGTCCGCGTCCCCGCCAAGGCGGCGAAGGGCGAAATGATCGAAGTCAAGACGCTCATCTCCCACGAGATGGAAAGCGGCCAGCGCAAGGATTCCGCCGGCAAGACCATTCCCCGGCAGATCATCAACAAGTTCACCGCGGCCTTCAACGGCAAGACGGTGTTCGAGGCCGACTGGTTCGCGGCGATCTCCGCCAATCCCTATCAGGCGTTCTTCTTCAAGGCGCAGGAATCCGGCGAATTCACCTTCACGTGGAAGGATGACAACGGGTCGGAATACAGCGCAAAGGCGAAACTGGCGGTCGCATAACGCAGGCGGCACACAGGACGGGACACCCGGCGCAAGAGCCGGGGTCCTCCGGGAAGCGACAAGGATCGGACGATGATTTCGCGCAGGCAATTTCTGCAGGCGACGGCGGCTGCCTCGATGTTGGCGTCCGCCTCGGGACTGGGCCCGCTGGGCAGGGCGGCCGCGCAGCAGCGTCTGTCGCAGGCCGACATCACGCGATTCGACGCGCTGGGTCGCCTGACGATCCTGCACGTCACCGACGTGCATGCGCAGCTGATGCCGCTCTATTTCCGGGAGCCGTCGGTCAATCTCGGCGTCGGCGACGCCAATGGCAAGCCGCCACATCTCACCGACAAGGAGTTTCGCGCCCATTTCAACATTGCGGCGGGCTCGGCTGACGCCTATGCGCTGACCAGCGACGACTTCGTGGCTCTGGCCAGAAATTACGGCCGCATGGGCGGAATGGACCGCATCGCGACGCTGATCAGATCCGTGCGCGCCGAGCGCGGCGACGACAATGTCCTGCTGCTGGATGGCGGCGACACCTGGCAGGGAAGCTGGACGTCGCTGAAGACGAACGGCCAGGACATGGTCGACATCCAGACGGCGCTCAGGATCGACGCCATGACATCCCATTGGGAGTTCACGCTGGGGCACGAACGCGTCAAGGAAATCGCCGAGAAGGCGCCCTTCGCGTTCCTGGCCCAGAACGTCCGTTCGCTCGAATGGCAGGAGCCGGTGTTCGAGCCTCGAAAAATCTACGAGCGTGGCGGCGCCAGGGTCTCGGTGATCGGCCAGGCGCTGCCCCGCACCGCCGTCGCCAATCCGCGCTGGATGTTCCCCGACTGGGAGTTCGGCATCCGGGAAGACGACATCCAGAAGCAGGTCGATGAATCGCGCGCCGCCGGCGCCGACGTCGTCGTGCTCCTGTCGCACAACGGGTTCGACGTGGACCGCAAGCTTGCAAGTCGCGTCAAGGGGCTCGACGTCATCCTGACCGCTCACACGCATGACGCCATGCCGGGCGTGCTGAAGGTCGGCGACACGATCCTGATCGCTTCGGGCTCGCACGGAAAATTCCTGTCGCGCCTCGATCTCGACATCCGCGACAGGAAGGTCTCGGGCTATCGCTACAAGCTCATGCCGGTCTTCTCCGACGCCATTGCGCCGGACCCCGACATGAAGGCCCTGGTCGAAAAGATCCGCGCGCCTTTCGCCGCCGACCTGTCGCGAGAACTCGGGCGCACCGAATCGCTGCTCTACCGGCGCGGCAATTTCAACGGCACGTTCGACGACCTGATCTGCGACGCCATGCTGACGGAGCGGGACGCGGAAATCTCGCTCTCGCCCGGATTCCGCTGGGGCGGCACGCTGGTGCCAGGCGACGCCATCACCTTCGAGGCCGTCGCCAACGCCACCGCCATGACCTATCCGAACTGCTACCGCACCGAGATGACGGGCGAACAATTGCACGCCGTGCTGGAAGACGTCGCCGACAACATCTTCCACCCGGATCCCTATTTCCAGGGCGGCGGCGATATGGTCCGGGTCGGCGGCGTCGGTTACACGATCGACGTTTCGAAGCCCGTCAACCAGCGCATCTCCGGCCTGACGGAATTGAAGAGCGGCAAGCCGCTCGACGCCAGCCGCAAATATGTCGTGGCGGGCTGGGCCAGCGTCAACCAGAACACCGAGGGCCCGCCGATCTGGGACGTGGTCGAGAAATATCTCGGGCGCGTCAAGACCGTCCGCCTCGAACCCAACACGTCCGTTTCCGTCAAGGGCGCATGAAGCGCGGCCCGCATTGCAGACGACGCGATAGACACGAAAGGCATTGACCATGCGCGACACAGAAAAGGGCGAGCCGCTCGACCGGCGGCGCTTCCTCAGGGCGGCCGGGCTCGCAGGCGCCGGGCTTGCCGCAAGCGCGAAGATCGCGAACGCTCAACAGCAGCCCGATCCTCTCATCACGGAAGTCCAGGACTGGAATCGCTATCTCGGAGACGGCGTACAGGCCCGCCCCTACGGCAGCCCCTCGCCCTTCGAGAAACACATTGTGCGGCGCGATGTCGAATGGCTCACGGTCAGCCGCGAATCGTCCGTCAATTTCACTCCCATCCACGAACTCGACGGAATCATCACCCCATCCGGGCTCGCCTTCGAGCGTCATCACGGCGGCATCGCCGAAATCGATCCCGCGAAACATCGCCTGATGATCAACGGCCTGGTCGACAAGCCCCTCGTCTTCACCATGGAAGACCTGAAGCGCATGCCGGGCCGCATCAATCGCGCCTACTTCCTCGAATGCGCCGCAAATTCCGGCATGGAATGGCGCGGCGCCCAGTTGAACGGATGCCAGTTCACCCACGGCATGATCCACAATGTCTGGTACACGGGGATTCCGTTGAAGACGCTGCTGGATGAGGCCGGCGTCAAGACCAACGGCAAATGGGTGATGCCCGAAGGCGCCGATTCGTCCGGCATGACGCGCTCCATCCCGATCGAGAAGGCCATGAAGGATTGTCTCGTCGCCTTCGGGATGAACGGCGAGGCGCTGCGCCCCGAGCAGGGTTATCCGGTTCGCCTCGTCGTGCCCGGCTGGGAGGGCAATATGTGGGTGAAATGGCTGCGGCGCCTGGAGATCGGCGACCAGCCCTGGCACGCGCGCGAAGAGACGTCGAAATATACGGATCTGCTGGCCGACGGTCGTTCGCGCCGCTTCACCTGGATCATGGATGCGAAATCCATCGTCACCAACCCCTCCCCCCAGGCGCCGTTGAAGCGCAAGGGCGCCAACGTCCTCACGGGCATCGCCTGGTCGGGACGCGGCGCGATCCAGCGCGTCGACATCTCGCTGGATGGCGGGCGCAACTGGACGACCGCGCGGCTCGATGGCCCCTCCATGCCGCTCTCCATGGCGCGGTTCTATTTCGATTTCGACTGGAACGGCCGCGAATTGATGATTCAGTCACGCGCCATGGACGACACGGGCTACGTCCAGCCGACCAAGCAGGAGCTCCGCCAGGTGCGCGGCGTCAATTCGATTTATCACAACAACGGAATTCAGACCTGGCTGGTGCGCGGGGATGGGGAGGTCGAGAATGTCGAGATTTCGTAACGTCCTCCTGGTCGCCGCACTGGCGGCGCTGGCGGCGCCCGCCATCGCCCAGACGAAAGCCACCGGGCTTGGCCGCCCCGCCTTGCCGGAAGAAATCGCCGCATGGGACATTGACGTCCGCCCCGACGGGGCCGGCCTTCCTCCCGGCCGCGGCAGCGTCAAGCTCGGCGAGGAGATCTATCTCGAACGTTGCGCATCCTGCCACGGCGAATTCGGCGAGGGCGCGGGCCGCTATCCGGTCCTGGCGGGCGGCGCCGGCACGTTGAACAAGGAGAATCCCGACAAGACGGTCGGGTCGTTCTGGCCCTATGCTTCAACGGTTTTCGACTACGTCCGTCGCGCCATGCCGTTCGGCAACGCGCAATCGCTGACGCCGGATGAGACCTATGCGCTCACCGCCTACATCCTCAACATGAACGATCTGGTGAAAGAGGACTTCGAACTCTCGAAGGAGAATTTCGCCTCGGTGAAACTGCCCAATGTCGGCAATTTCTTCGACGACGATCGCGAGACCAGCGAGAAGGCATTCTGGAAGCCGCAGCCGTGCATGAAGGACTGCAAGCCGGACGCTCCGAAAATTCTCGGCCGCGCCCGCGCGCTGGACGTGACGCCCGACAGCAAGACGGGACCGCGCGTCGAATGAGCGTGTCACGCCTGTCGCGCAGCGCGATTTTCGCCGCCGCCGCCTTGGCGGGGTCGGAGTATGGACAGGCCGCCGCGGGCGGCGACCGCGCATTCGGCGAATATCTTTCGGCCGAATGCGTCACCTGCCATCAGGTCACCGGCCAGGCGACGGGTGGCATACCTGCGATCGTCGCCTGGCCGGAGGATCAGTTCATCGCCGTCATGCAAGCCTACAAGGCCAAGGATCGCGACAACAATGTCATGCAGACCATGGCGGGCCGCTTGAGCAAGGAAGAGATCGAGGCCCTGGCGGCCTATTTCGGCAGCCTGCCGATTCAGCCGCTGAGAAACTGACGCCGTCCGGCGCGCGCCGGACGCAAGGAAAGAAGCTCGAAGACGAGCCGGACGTAACAACGGAGGGGAAAACGCCATGATGATTGATCGACGCCGGCTGCTGGCCGGTTCTTCTGTATTCGGAGCCGCCATGGTCCTGGGCGCGCCTGCCCTGCTGGGCCAGGCGAAGCAGCGCGTGGTCGTGATCGGCGGCGGCGCAGGCGGCGCGACGGCCGCAAAATACATCGCCAAGGACAGCGGCGGCGCGATCGAAGTCGTGCTGGTGGAGCCGGCCGGCGAATTCATCACCTGCTTTCATTCGAACCTCTACCTCGGCGGCTTCCGCGACCTGAAGTCGATCACACATTCCTACGATCGGTTGACGGCCAACTACGGCATTCGTCACAACCGTCAGGCTGCGACCCAGATCGATCGCGAGAAGAAGCAGGTCGTGCTGGCTGACGGAACGCGCCTTCCCTACGACCGTCTCGTCGTGTCGCCGGGCATCGACCTCAAATATGATTCCGTGCCGGGCTGGAGCCAGGCGCATGAAGAAACCATGCCGCATGCCTGGAAGGCCGGCAAACAGACCGAGATCCTGAAGTCGCGTCTGGCCGCCGTGGAAGATGGCGGCACGATCGTGATGATCGCTCCGCCCAATCCCTATGGCTGCCCGCCCGGCCCCTATGAGCGCGTGTCCATGATGGCGCACGTGCTGAAGACCGCCGGCAAGACCAAATGCAAGATCATGGTGCTGGACCCGAAAGAGAGCTTCTCGAAACAGGGGCTGTTCCAGGCCGGATGGGAAAAATATTACCCCGGCATGGTGGAGTGGCTCGGTCCCAAGATTCACGACGGAATCAAATCCGTCGATCCCAAGACCAATACGGTCGAGACCGGCTTCGAGACCTACAAGAACGCCGCGCTCGTCAATGTCATCCCGGCCCAGATGGCCGGCAAGATCGCCCGAGACGCGGGGCTCGCCAACGCATCCGGCTATTGCGCGATCGACCCCGAGACCATGCGTTCGTCCGTAGACGCCAACATCTACGTCATCGGCGACGCCTGCATCGCGGGCGACATGCCGAAATCGGCTTTCGCAGCCAACAGCCAGGCCAAGGTCGCAGCCCTCAATGTGCGCGGCGAACTGACCGCGGCGCGCGTCTTTCCGGCGCGTTACGCAAACACCTGCTGGTCGCTGATCGCGCCCGACGACACCGTCAAGGTCGGCGGAAGCTATGGCGCCAAGGACGGCAAGATCGCCGCCCTCACGACCTTCGTGTCCCAGACGGGTGAAACCGAAGCGATGCGCAAGGAACAGCAGGCGGAAAACATGGGCTGGTACGCCGGCATCACCAGCGACATGTTCAGCTGACGTCGCTTGAGGGCGCCATCGGCGCGCAAGCGCTGGGCGCCCACTGAAATGAAACGCCCGCGGCTCCGCCGGGGGCGTTTTCCAGTCTCCACGAGAAGTCCCTGCAAGGCGCCGGCGAGGCGCATCAGCCCGGATCGCGGCCTCGGCGAAGTCCTGCCCGCCATCAAACTTGAGGTCCGGATCCTAGCGCTCGGCCAGGACGGGCGCATAAGCCTTCAAGACCGGGCGCAGCAGATAGGCCATGAAGGACTTTGCGCCCGTCACGATTTCAGCCGTGACGACCATACCGGGCGCGAGCCTCGCGGCGTCCGAGAGCGCCGCGCTCTTCAGCGCCACGGCGCCCTTGTAATAAAATTCGCCGTTGGGCCGCCGGAACGTCGAGGGCGACAGCGCCGTCACTTGCCCTTGCAGCTTGCCGTAGACGGCATAATCGAAAGTCGACACCCTCAGCTCGACCGAGTCGCCGAGCCTGATGTGCCCGATGTCGTCGGGCCGGATCTCGACTTCGGCCTGAAGCTGGCCGCCGTCAGACACGATCTCCGCGAGCGTCTCGCCGGCCTTCACGACGTCTCCCGGCGATTTTGGCACGATGAAATTGACGACGCCGTCCACGGGCGCGCGCAGCACGAGGCGCTCCACGCGGTCCGACGCCTTCGCGTTCGCCTCGCTGACTTCCGCCAGTTCGGCTCCGATGCGCGCATTCTCTTCGGACCAGAGCCGCCTTGCTTCGGACTCGGCGTGGATCGCCTGGCTTTCGGCCTCGTTGATCTGTTCGCGCTGCGTGATGAGGCGGCCCTGCGCGATGGCTAGCTGTGTGCGCGTCTGCTGAAGCTGAGCCTGGTCGGCCAGGAAATCGCGCCGCGTCGTCAAGCCTCTGACGACGGTGGGTTCACGATCCTTCAACCGTTCGACATAAATGGCCACCAGCGCCTTGAGGCCCTGGATTTCATTGTCGGTCGCAGCCAGATCGGATCTGCGCTGCTCCAGTCGCGCCGAGAGCGTCCTGCTTTCCTGCATGCGCGAGGCGAGCCGCGCCCGGAAGACGCCAAGCTGATCCGTCGCGAGTTCGTCGCGGCCGCCCAGCGATGGCCGCAGTTCGAGCATCGTCGAACTCATGAGCGCCGCCAGCTGCTGGCGCTGCAGCGCCAAGGCCTCGGCGCGCACGCGCAACTGAGCCAGATCGCGCGCCGCCAGGCTGTCGGCCAGCCTGATCATCGGATCGCCGGCCTTCACGCGGGAGCCCGGCCTGACAAGCAGTTCCGCCACGAGCCCGCCGTCGAGATGCTGCAGCGGACGTATCTCTGAGGCCGGCATGATCTGGCCATTCGCGATGGCCAGTTCGCGGATCGGCGT
>JAIEQX010000005.1 GCA_019747375.1 Beijerinckiaceae bacterium
GCTCGCCGCCTATATTATCGGCGAAGGAACTGCGCGCCGACTTGTCACCTACCGTCATCTCGCCGAGGCCACCATCGAGGGCAGGGGGCCGGAAATCACATTTTCACCCGGCGGCGACTCCAGGGCCCGCCCGCCGATCCGTGCGATCTCGCGCACCGCCCCTCCCGGGCTCCCGGTCTGGGCCTTCGTGGCCTTGGCTGCAGTTGCGGCAGTATTGATCGTCCTTGCCGCCCGCTTCGGCATCCCGGGGATCACGCCGGCAGGATAAGCGATCCGTCCGGAGACGGCGGGCAGGCAGGATCGTAAGCTATGCTCCATGCATGCCCGTCGAGATCCACGAAGCCGCCTGACGACCCTCCGTCATGCGTGCGAGACGGGCCAAACACGCCCGGAGCCCGCGCGCGCGCCGCGACGTAAAGAGCTTTGGCGACGGATCGATGCGAACCATAATGTTGATTCAGCACCATGGTTGGCGTGGGCTCGTCAGGTCGAACTTCAGCCAGCGCGGCAGTTGAACGCAAAGCCAGAACAATATTGTTCAACTGAAAGTAAGACGCATCCGGCCCGCTGGCGCGGCGCGATACGCGCCAGCCAAGCATTTCGTAAAAAATCGTTGAGCGCTGGACATCCTCTACGCCCAGCGTGATGCAGGAAACTCCCGGAAAAACGCGCATGGAAAACTCCTTGTAAAAATCAAAAAAACTGAGGTTTCAAAAAAGGGACAACTGGGCTCCTTGCCGGAGCGGACGCTTGAAAAGGTCGATCCGCAAGCGCCGCCGCTCCTTGTTGAGCTCAAGCTTTTCGCATGCAATTTCAAAGCGTCTGCCGGTCATCCACGCATAAGGGCCGGTGCCGGTCATGCGCTTTCCCCAGGCGGAGTCATATGCCTTTCCGTCGCGCATGGAGCGGACCAACGACAGCACATGGCGATACTTGTCGGGGAAATGCGCCAGCAGCCATTGGCCGAACAGATCCTCAACCTCCAACGGCAGCCGTAGCATGACATAACCTGCCTCCCGGGCGCCCATTGCATGAGCCCGAGCGAGGATTGTCTCGATTTCATGGTCCGTGACCGCAGGAATGATCGGCGCCACCATGACGGATGTCGGAATTCCGGCCTCCGAGAGCAACCTCACGGCCTCGAGCCGCCTCTCTGGAGTCGAGGCTCGCGGCTCCATCGTGCGGGCGAGCTTGCGATCGAGCGTCGTGACGGACAGCGCGACTTTCGCCAGGCCTTTGGCCGCCATGGGGGCAAGCAGGTCGATGTCGCGGGTGACAAGCGCCGATTTGGTCACGATGCCAACCGGATGATCGAACCGCGCCAGGACCTCCAGCACGGATCGCATGACACGGTATTGCTTTTCAATGGGCTGATAAGGATCGGTGTTGGTGCCGATGGCGATAGTCCGGGGCTGATAATTCGGCGCTGACAATTCGCGTTCGAGCAGATCCGCCGCTCCGTCCTTGACGAACAGCCGGGTCTCGAAATCCAGCCCCGACGAAAGGCCCATGAACGCGTGCGTCGGCCTCGCGAAACAATAGACGCAGCCGTGCTCGCATCCTCGATAGGGGTTGATCGAGCGGTCAAAGGATATGTCAGGGGATTCGTTGCGCGTGATGATCGTCTTCGGCCGTTCGTGCGTCACCTCGGTTTTGAAAGCGTCCAGAGTGTCGAGCCCGCCCCACCCGTCGTCGACCGGTTCACGACGTTCGGCCTCGAAACGACCGGAGGGGTTCGACAACACGCCTCGACCGCGTCGCCGCTCCTCCGCCGCGGCCTCCGCAGGCGCTGATTTCGGCGTGGGGGCTTTTTTTGCAGGGCGCCGCAGTTCCGCCGCCATAAGCACTGGCGGCGCTGTTCCGTCGTCCTCGATCATGTGAGCGCCGCGCAACGGGATTCCCCTTGATTCACGTCAAAATCGCTTAGAACAAACAGGATACAAAGAACAAATAAAGAACATCCGAATGCCCGTCAAGGCCTGTGGAAAATTCGCAGGGCAGGGCGCCCATGCCTGCTCTACAGCGTGCTATAGGAGCTCGCATGCTTTCTGCGATCGTTCTCGCCTCGGATTCCAGGACACTGTCGGCTCAGCCGGATGCGGTCGTGCGGACGCTTTCGGCGCTGGTGCCCGCCGCCATAGAAGGTTTGGTGCGGGACGTGACCCTTGCCGGCTTGATGGGCGGGGATCTCGGACATATCGCCGATCACGCAGGCTGCATTCTGGTTGAGAGCGCCGATCCCGAGACAGTGCTGCGCGGCGCGCTGGAGGCCTCGCGGGGACAAAAACTCTTCGTCATCCGGGCCGGGCGGGCGCCAGATGCTGGGTATATCGAAGAAATTGCAGATTTTCTCTCGGCCTACCAAGCCGCCACGTGTTGCGCCCTGATGCGCGAACGGCCGCAGACATTCCTGGCGCGCACGTTTCCGGCCTTGGCTCCGGCCGCAGGCCTGGTCGCGGGGCGAGACATGCTCATGCGTTCGGGCGGGTCGAGTCTCGAAGCTTTGGTGCGCCAAATGCGCCCAGCGGTGACGCTGCGCGCCCGCGCCCGCAAGGTAGACTGAGCCTCACGCCTCAGGCTTGGGCACGCTCCGGCCTCGCCGCAGATGCTCGTCGAGGCGCGGCATGATCTCCACGAAATTGCAGGGCCGGTGACGATAGTCCAGTTGTTGAGCAAGGATGCCGTCCCAAGCGTCCTTGCAGGCGCCCGGCGAGCCGGGCAGGACGAAAATATACGTCGCGCCCGCCACCCCGGCGGTCGCCCGCGATTGGATCGTCGATGTTCCGATCTTGTCGTAAGACAGGCGGTGGAAGACGGCCGAAAATCCGTCCATCCGTTTCTCGAACATCGGCTCCAGAGCTTCCGGGGTGACGTCGCGCCCGGTGAAGCCCGTGCCGCCCGTGGTGATGATCGCATCAACGGTCGGGTCGTCGATCCACAGCTGCACGACGCGTCGAATTTCCGCGACGTCGTCAGTCACGATCGCTCGCGCGGCTAGGCGATGGCCTGCGCCCGTCAGTCGCGCAGTCAGCGTGTCTCCTGACTTGTCTTCCGACAGACTGCGCGTGTCCGACACAGTCAGGACGGCAATGCCCAAAGGCACGAATGTCAGGCTTTCGTCGATCCCCGCCATGGTCTTACCGCGCAAATGTGTTGCAGGAGTCGATCTGTCCGGATTGCAGCCCCCGCTTCAGCCATTCGACGCGTTGAGCCGCTGAGCCGTGCGTGAAACTGTCTGGCACAACCCGGCCGGAAGCCGACTGCAGGCGATCGTCGCCGATGGCCTGCGCCGTCGCGATGGCCTTCTCGATGTCCCCCTGCTCGAGGATTTTCCATTTGCGGTCGGCGTTCGCCGCCCATACGCCCGCAAAGCAATCCGCCATCAGCTCGACACGCACAGAGATCCGGTTTGCATCGACGCGACTGCCGGCCTGCTGCTGCGCGCGCTGGGCGCGCTCGAGAATGCCGAGCTGGTTTTCAATGTGATGGCCGACTTCATGCGCGATGACATAGGCGTAGGCGAAGTCGCCGCCGCCGCCGAGCTTGCGGCGCATGTCGTCGAAGAAGGCGGTATCGAGATAGACCCGCTGATCGTTCGGACAATAGAATGGGCCCATGGCCGATTGCGCCCGCCCGCAAGCCGATGACGTTTGCCCTGCAAACAGGACGAGCTTCGGGGGCGTATAGCGCATCCCTTTCTGGGCGGGCAGAATTTCACTCCAGACATCCTCTGTCTGCGCCACTACGGCGGAGACGAAACGACCGATCTGGTCGGTCGGCGGTGTGGTCGGTCTGGCGGATGTTTGTGGCCTTTGCTGCTCGACATATCCCGAGCGGTTGCCGCCCGTGACCATCTCGGCTCCGCTGATCAGAATTCGCGGATCGATTCCCAGCGCATAGCCGAGGATGCCCAACACGATCATCGTGCCGATGCCAAGGCCGCCGCCACCGCCCGGAAGTGAAAAACCGCCTCCACCGCCTCCGTCGCCCCGACGATCCTCGATATTGTCGGACTGCCGGAAATCTTCCCATTTCATCGCAGATGTCTCCTGCCGCGGCGTTTGACTGCGCCGCTCAGCGCAAAGCTTCGCTCTTTCTAACCCGAGACCCGCATAACGCGAAGCTCAACGCTTCGCTCCCTTCGAGTCGGGCATGAGCCCAAGTTTCTCGATATGGGCCTTCAGGCTCCGAATGTCCTGCCAAGCGTAGCGCTTGTTGACCGGCGCCCTCAGCAGATAGGAGGGGTGGAACATCGCCATGGCGGGCACGCGCTTGGGCGCGCCGCGTGCGTCCGTGCTTCCGAGTTCGAACCACTTGCCGCGCGTTCGCGTGATGCCCTCTCGAAGACCCAGCAGGGCCTGGGCGGAAATATTGCCGACGCAGACCACCAGCGAAGGATCGACCAGCGAAATCTGGCGCTGAATGAACGGCAAGCAGGTCGCGATTTCAGGCTGGGTCGGCGGACGATTGCCGGGCGGGCGCCAAGGGACGACGTTCGCGATATACACTTTGGTGCGGTCGAGCCCGATGGCGTCCAGCATGCGGTCAAGCATCTTTCCCGCCCGCCCCACAAACGGCAAGCCTTGACGGTCCTCATCGGCGCCGGGCGCCTCGCCGACCAGCATGATCCGCGCCGCCGGGTCGCCGTCGGAAAAGACGAGTCGGCTGGCCGTGCGTTTGAGGGCGCAACCCTCGAAACTTTCCAGCGCTTCGCGCAGCGCATCGAGCGTCTGTGCGCCTGCGGCCAGTTCCCGCGCCTGCGCCTGCGCCTGTTCGGGCGAGACAGCGCTAGTGCCGCCGGCCGTGCGAACCGGCATCGGCTCGGTCGCCTGGATCATTCGGCCGACAGGAGCGGTCCGCCCGGTCGTCGGGTCTTGCGTGCGACCTCCGGATTCGTGCGTCAGGCTCGGTTCAGGCGCGACCGAGGCAACCGTCTGCGACGCGGCCTTGGCGGCGCCCTCCGCAAAATGATCGCGTGGCGTGTCGCCGACCGCGACGTCGACGCCCATCTCGACGTACCACCGCAGGATCGACGCCAGTTCGGCCTCGCTCGGCTGGGTGTGGGGCGGGGGCTCAGGCAGCATGATCCTTCTCTACCATCTCGCGACCTGTTGCGCGAAGCCTCCTGGTGGCTACAAGGGAGCAGCCGCACAGATTTGCGCGTACGGAAGCGCTGGTTTACATATAAACCATATCGAATGCTGCTGCGCCGAAGGGGAAGAGGATGTCCGAGACCGCCGGTTCGCCAAACATCGCCGAAATCGAGCGCGAGGGCATGGATTTTGACGTCGTGATCGTAGGCGCGGGGCCGGCCGGCCTGGCCGCCGCCATCCATATCAAGCAGCTCGCGCCTGACGCTTCCGTCGTGGTGGTCGAAAAGGGCTCCGAGGTCGGCGCGCATATCCTGTCGGGCGCGGTCATCGATCCGGCGGGCCTCGATAAATTGCTGCCGGATTGGCGCACAGACGACGACCCTCCACTGAAAACGCCAGTGGTGGAAGACCGCTTCTATCTGCTCGGCCCGTCGGGCGGCCTGCGCCTGCCGAACGCCTTGATGCCGAAGCTGATGGACAACCATGGCAATTTCGTCGGCTCGCTGGCCAATGTCGCCCGCTACCTGGGTGCGCGCGCCGAAGCGCTGGGCGTTGAAATCTACCCGGGCTTCGCGGCCGCTGAAATCCTCTTTGGCGATCGGGGAGAAGTATTGGGCGTCGCGACCGGCGACATGGGCGTCGGCCGCAATGGCGAGATGAAGGACGGATTCACGCGTGGCATGGAGCTGCGCGGCAAGTACACATTTTTCGCCGAGGGCGCCCGCGGCTCGCTCAGCAAAATCCTGATCGAAAAATTCCAGCTCGGCGAGGGTCGAGACCCGCAGAAATACGGCATCGGGCTCAAGGAGCTTTGGCAGATCGCGCCAGAGAAACATCGCCCCGGCCTTGTCACGCATTCCTTTGGCTGGCCGCTCGATTCCAGGACCGGCGGCGGCTCTTTCCTGTATCACCTTGAAGATAACCAGGTCGCGGTGGGCTTCGTCGTTCATTTGAATTACGAGAATCCGACGCTCTCGCCATTCGACGAATTCCAGCGATTCAAGACGCATCCAATGATCGCCGACACATTCGAAGGCGGCAAGCGCATAGCCTATGGGGCGCGCGCCATCACGGAAGGCGGATGGCAATCCGTGCCGAAGCTGTGTTTTCCGGGCGGCGCCTTGCTCGGCTGCGCGGCGGGCTTCGTGAACGTTCCCAGGATCAAGGGTTCGCACAACGCCATTCATTCAGGCATGCTGGCCGCCGCGCATGTCGTGCAGGCGCTGTCCGCCGGCCGCGCCCATGACGAACTTTCCGGCTACGAAGCCGACTGGCGCGGGAGCGCGATCGGCAAGGATCTCTACCGGGTCCGCAACGTCAAGCCGTTGTGGTCGAAGCTCGGCACCTATCTTGGCATTGCGCTCGGCGGCGTCGACATGTGGCTGAATCAGATTTTCGGCGGATCGCCGCTGGGCACGCTGAAACACGGCAAGCCAGATCACGCCACGCTGAAGAAGCTCGCGGACGTGAAGCCGATCGTCTATCCGAAGCCTGACGGCAAGATCAGTTTCGACAAGCTTTCGTCCGTCTTCGTGTCGAACACGAACCACGAAGAAGACCAGCCGGTTCATCTGAAACTTAAAGATCCGTCGGTGCCGGTGCGCGAGAACCTGCCACTTTACGGCGAACCTGCGCGGCTCTATTGCCCGGCTGGCGTCTATGAAATCGTCTACGCGGACGAGAAGGCGAAAAGCAATCCACGCTTTGTCATCAACGCGCAAAACTGCGTTCACTGTAAGACATGCGACATCAAGGACCCGGCTCAGAACATCGTCTGGGTGACGCCTGAAGGCGGAGGCGGGCCCAACTATCCGAATATGTGAGTCGCGTCAGTCACGGCTCGATCGCAGCGGCACTTCGTCCATCAGGTGAAGGAAAAGCAGCGACAATGACTGGCAGAGTGCTGCGACGATGAACAGGGTCTGGAAGGCCGTGACGAGAACGTCATGCTCGTCTGCGCTCGACGGCGCGCCACTCGCCGGCATTGCATGGAGGACAATCACCCCGAAGGCCGCAACGAGGATCGTGGTGAACAGGCCGCGCCCGAACGCCATTGAGCCGACAGCCGTTCCCATCTGATGCAGCGGGACGGCGTTCTGCAGGCAGACGGTCGTCGTCGGGGCGACCGGTCCGAAACTGGCGCCCAGGATGGCAAGCACGATCTGCAATTCGATGAAGCCCATGCCGCCGGCGCGCCACGCGAGCCAGAGCGATGCGCACATCGACACAGTCAGGGCGATCATAGGCAGCCGTTTGTAATGCGTCACGCGCGCAGTTACCTGCGCCCCTGCGAGCGCCCCGACATTGACGGCGAACATCACGACCATCAACGCAAGTCCGGATTGAGCGGGGCTCATGCGTGACACGGTCTGCAGCCAGACCGGCAGGTAGATGTTGAGGCCGATCATCGCGCCCCAGCCGAACGAGTTGCAAAGGATCGCCATGCGGACGACCTTGTTGCCGATGATGTCGAGCGGAATCAGTGGCTCTGCCGCCGTGCGCAGGCGCCAGATGAACGCCGACCAAAGCACAAAAGACAGCCCCGCGAGACCGATGATTTCCACCGATCCCCAGCCATAGATGCGCCCGCCGGCGTTCAACATGAACATGAACGTCGTGCTTGCGGCTACGATCAGCGTGGCCCCGGCGAAATCGAGTTTGTGATAGCGATGATTGCTGGGCAGCTTTTTCAACAGGCGCTGAGTGATCGCCACGCCGAGAAGGCCAAGTGGCACGCCGAACCAGAAAATCGCCGACCAGTGAAGGTATTGCGCGAAGAAGCCGCCGAGCACAGGCCCAAGCGCCCCGGCCGTGATGTGGGTCAGCGAAAAATAGGTGTAATATCGGACGCGCTCTTTCGGTGGCGCGAGATCTCCCAGCACGGTCATCGGCACAGATGTCAGGCCGCCGGCCGCAATGCCCTGTATGCCGCGAGCGAGGACCAGCATCGGAATATTTGGCGCCAGCGCGCAGGCGACAGAGCCCAGTATGAAAACCCAGAGCGCGACCTGCATCGACACGCGGCGGCCGAAAATATCCGAAAATTTGCCGAATAGGGGCGTCGCCGCCGTCGACGTAAGGAGATAGGCGGTGATGATCCAGGACAATTCATTGCTGCCGCCCAAGGCTCGTCCGATCGTTGGCAGCGCGCTCGCGACGATCGTCTGCGACACGGAACCGAGGAACAGCGGCAGCAGAACGCCGAAAACGATCAGCAGAGTTTCGCGATGCGACAGGGCGGGGCGGTCTGTTGCCCCGGTCGACTCCGACGCGGCCATTCCTTCTCCTCGACTGGCGTGACCCTGCCCCGGCGTTTTTTCATTGGCGGCGCTTGGGCGCACAGGGTATCGATCGTCCCCGCACAAGACCAGTGAGGAGCCCGACTCGGCGCTCCGGTCAAGCGAGAACCGGGCCATGATCCCGGCAGTCGGAGAAGAGCAATGACGGGGACCCCCGGCGTATCGAAGCCTCCCGTGGCGCGCAGGATGCTGCCGCCGGAACTCATCATTCTCTGCGCCTGCATGATTTCCATGCTGACGTTCGGACCTCGCGCGTCATCGGGCAATTTTCAGCTGCCCGTCATGACGGCCAACAGCTGGGGCAGCGACACATTTTCCTTCGCGCTCGCGATGCAGAACCTGCTGTGGGGCATCGGTCAGCCTTTCGCCGGGGCTCTGGCCGACCGGTTCGGCACACGGCTCGTCCTCTCGGGAGGAGCGATTCTCTACGCGGCCGGCCTGGCCCTGATGTCCATCAGTTCGACGCCCGCCACCTTCACGTTTTCAGCCGGACTGCTGATCGGGTTCGGCTTGTCGGGCTGCTCGATGTCGCTCGTCGTCGGCGCGCTGGCCAAGCTCGTCCCAGACAACAAGCGCGCCATGGCCTTCGGCCTCGTGACAGCCGCCGGCTCCTTCGGCCAGTTCCTCTTCTCGCCCTTGTCGGGCTTCATGATCGAGACGCTGGGCTGGCAGATGACTACCGTCCTGTTCGGCGCACTGATGCTCTGCGTCCTGCCTCTGTCGCTCGCCGTGGCCAGTGCGCCCCTTGCGCCTGCCACGGCCGGCGCGCCGCGTCCGCAATCGACGCGCGAGGCTCTGTCGGAGGCTTTCGGTCACCGCTCTTATATGCTGCTTGTCCTGGGCTTCTTCACCTGCGGCTTTCAGCTCGCCTTCATCACGGTGCATTTCCAGAAATATGTCGTGGAAGCGGGGCTGCCCGCCAGCGTCGGCTATTGGGCGTTCGCTCTCGTCGGCCTGTTCAACATCGTGGGCTCATTGGGGTCCGGCTATCTCTCCAATCGGATGCCGCGCCGCTACATCCTGTCGATCATCTATTTTTCGCGCGCCGTCACCACGGTGGTCTTCATTATGGCGCCGCCCACCATGGTCGGGGCCTATCTCTTCGGGGCGATTTCCGGGCTTCTCTGGCTATCCACCGTTCCGCCCACGTCGGCCATCATCGGCCACATGTTCGGGACGCGGTATTTCGCCATGCTGTACGGCTTCGCCTTCTTCTCGCATCAGGTTGGCGGCTTTCTGGGCGTTCTGCTCGGAGGCGTCCTTCGCGAAGCGACGGGTTCGTACACGATCGTCTGGTGGCTCTCGATCGCTCTCGGCGTCGCTTCGGCCCTGATCAATCTGCCGATCATCGAAAAACCCATTGTTCGAAAGGAGAGCGTCGCCACGGCTTGACGCCAAACGTCCGGCGGCGAACTCTCGGGCGGTCCCGCATTTCGAGAATGACAGACGAGGAGACGGCATATGAGCTTCAGGGCGATCCGCATCGACAAGACCGAGACGGGCTCCGTCGCCTCATTCGCCGAGCTCGAGGATGCCGATCTGATGGACGGAGACGTGACAGTGCGGGTCACGCACACCACGGTGAACTACAAGGATGGGCTCGCCATAACCGGCAAGTCGCCGGTCGTCCGTCGCTTTCCGATGGTGCCGGGCGTCGATTTCGCCGGCACTGTTGAAAGCTCAAGTCATCCGGAATTCAAGCCAGGCGACATTGTGGTGCTGAACGGGTGGGGCGTGGGCGAGATGCATCTGGGCGGCTACGCCCAGAAGGCGCGCGTCAAGGGCGACTGGCTCGTGCCCCTGCCGGAAGGCCTCGACGCCGCCCAGGCCATGGCGATCGGCACCGCCGGTTACACCGCCATGCTTGCGCTGATGGCGTTGGAAAAGTACGGCATCGCGCCTTCCATGGGCCCCGCCATTGTGACGGGAGCCGCCGGCGGAGTTGGGTCGGTCGCCGTCGCTATCCTCAAAAACGCGGGCTACCACGTCATCGCCTCGACCGGACGCCCCGAAGAGGCTGATTATCTTCGCGCACTCGGCGCCGACGAGATCATGACTCGCGCCGATTTCGCGGGTCCTGTACGGCCTCTCATGAAAGAGCGGTGGGCGGCTGGCGTCGACTCGGTTGGCTCGCTGACTCTGGCTCATGTGCTGGCGCAGACGAAGATGCGTGGCGCTATCGCCGCCTGCGGTCTTGCCCAAGGGATGGATTTGCCCACGTCTGTGGCGCCGTTCATCCTGCGGGGGGTTAGCCTGCTTGGCGTCGAGAGCGTTCAGTGCCCCAAGCCCTTGCGTATCGACGCCTGGAACCGCCTGTCGAAGGAGCTCGACCGCGCCAAGCTTGCGTCCCTCACGACGAACCTCCCGTTCGACCAACTGCTCGATGCAGGACGCGACATCATCAACGGCAAGATCCGCGGCCGTGTCGTCGTCGAGGTTCCGTAACGCGCCGGCAAGCCGGCGGAACCAGCCTGAAGGTTGGGCGTTCATCTTCCATGTCCATTGCCTTCATGAAAGAACCGGACGGCGAGGTCTTTGACGACCTTCCCGACCGGCCAGTCAGCCCGCACCGCAATCTCGTTACCCCGGAAGGGCTCGCGATGATCGATGCGGAAATTACGCGTCTTCACGCGGAGATGACGCATGCCCAGGAGGCGGCGGATCGCTCCGCGACGGCGCGGGCCAATCGCGACCTGCGCTATTGGCAGGCTCGGCGAGCCAGCGCCGAGCTCGTGCCGGCGATGCCGGACAAGACCAAGGTTCATTTCGGTTCGGCTGTCACGATCCGCTACGAGGACGGACGTCAGGTGACGTTCCGCATCGTTGGCGAAGATGAGGCTGATCCCGCCAAGGGGACGATCAGCTACGTGTCTCCCATGGGACGCGCCTTGACCTCGAAAGAGGTAGGCGAGGTCGTGAGCGCCGGGGCTGGCGAAGTCGAGGTTGTAAAGATCGACTGATCTCCGGTCATGAAGCCAGGCGAAAGAACGCGGCCGGTTTCAGCCGCGTCCATGATGCGAAGGCAAGGCGCTCAGTCGCCCTTCACGTACAACTTCTCTTCCATTCGGGACGGAACGCCCTCCGCCGCGAGCGTCTGCTCGAATTCCTTTCGGATGTACGGGTCCTCGTCATTGTACGGAATCGCGCGTCCGCCCTTTTTGATGTCGATCGCCCAGATGTCCGCCATGGCCTCGCCCGGACGCCCCGGCTTCAATGCTGAGTGATTGTTCGGCCCGAACCAGGCGGTGAACCGTAGCGGGTCCTTGCTGATCCCGAAATGCTGGTGGAACCAGTCGCCCGACATCGGGGCGGCCGAAACCATGCCGCCGAATTCGTAATCCTGCCGCATGACCTTGTCGCCCTTGCCGGCTTCCCAAGGCTTGGATCCGAGTCCTTCGGGCCACGTATAGGTATAGCCCTTGCCCTTCACGCAGATCAGGATGGCGGCGCTCTCATGGCAGTGCGCCTTGGAGTAACGGCCGGTTTCATGCTGGCCGATCCAAAGGTGGAACCGCTGGCCGCCCATATGCGGTTCCAGGCGTCGGTAGCCCGGCGACCGCCTGTTATCCAGCGGCATTTCGCAATTGATGATGTCAGGGATGAAGTTCGTGCGCTTCATCGCCAGACCGCGGACCGGGTCCGGCTCGAGGTCATCCTTGGGTTTGAAATAATCGTCATTTCCTGAGTAGCGATCGGTGAAATCATACGGGCAGTTGAAGATGAAATGCGGGTTGTCGATGAGGTTCATCATGTTGGGCGCAGACGTGCCGCACAGCAGCAGCGCCGGCGAACTGCTCGCGTTGACGAAGCGGTGATGCGCGTTGAGCGGAATGGAAAACAACGATCCTTTCTGCCATTCGAATGTCTGCTTCTTGGTCTGTCCGTCCTGCCAGATTTCCGTGGAACCGCGGCCCTCCACGACGAAAACTTCTTTCTCGTAAAGATGATGCTCCGCATTCAGGGCGCCCCCGCCAGGGATCTCCACGACATACATGCCCCAGAGCCCTTCGGTTCCGAAAAGCTGAATGTAGGTGCCGCGCCCGCCGAGCCGAGCCCATGGCTTCATAGGAAGGTCATGTACGCGATGCACGCCGATGGCGCGGTGCACCGGGATATTTTCAGCTTCCATGAACCGGTCGTACGGCATGGCCGGGCGCGAGAAATTTCCGAAGCCTGCATTTTCGCCGGCTTTCGGCTCGTGCCAGTGGGCACCTTCGCTTGCGTCGTGGGGCATTGCTTCCTCTTGTTGGTTTGAGATTTTTTGACCGGGACGGCTCAGCCGCCCTTC
>JAIEQX010000233.1 GCA_019747375.1 Beijerinckiaceae bacterium
GAAGGCCCATCTTGCCGCCGCGCCTGACCCGCGCCACCGCATACGGCAGGATGTTTTCATCCTCGCGCTTTTCATCCACCGCCAGCGGCGTGAAATAGCTCTGCGTCACGCCGCCATTCAGCGTCACGGCGAGCCGCAGGAGAAGATGCGTCCTGCCGCCAGCCTCGTGCGGCAGCGCCGCGACGGCGTCGACCGCGACATGATGCACGCCCTTGTCCTTGGCGGCGAACCAGCGGCGCGCCGACAGGAAGCGCGGCGCGACGGTCCGCTCAAAACCCTCGCGCTCGCGATTTTCGAGCAGGTTCTCGGCCTTGCCGGTGAGCACGAGCGTGAACAGTTCCGGCGCGGGCGTCGGCCCGAAGCGTTCTTCCGCGGCGGTCTTTTCCAGCTGGAACCAGTAGAATCCATGGCCCGCCAATGTCAGCAGATACGGCAATCCGCCGATGGGCGGAAACACGCTGCCGGCGCCCAGCTCGACGGGCGTCGCGCCCTTGAACTCGCCGAGCTCCAGCTCCACCGCCTGCGGCGCGCGCGACATGTTGGCGACGCACAGCAGCACCTCGCCCTCGAACTCGCGCAGATAGGCCAGCACCTTCCGGTTCGCCGGATAGAGAAAGCGCAACGACCCGCGGCTCAGCGCAAGCCGCCTGCGCCGCACCGCGATCATGCGGCGCGTCCAGTTGAGCAGGCTCGAGGAACTCGCCTGCTGCGCCTCGACATTGACGCTGTTGAACCCGTAAATCGGATCCTGGATGGCCGGCAGGAACAGGCGCGCCGGATCCGCCCGGCTGAAGCCGCCGTTGCGGTCGGGCGACCATTGCATCGGCGTGCGCACGCCGTCGCGGTCGCCGAGATATATATTGTCGCCCATGCCGATCTCGTCGCCATAATAGAGAACGGGCGTTCCCGGCATGGTGAAGAGCAGCGAGTTCAAAAGCTCGATCTTGCGGCGGTCGTTCTCGAGCAGCGGCGCGAGCCGGCGCCTGATCCCGAGATTGATGCGCGCGCGGCGATCGTTGGCGTAGAAGCTCCAGAGATAATCGCGCTCGCGGTCCGTCACCATTTCGAGCGTCAGCTCATCATGGTTGCGCAGGAAGACGGCCCATTGCGCGCCGTCGGGAATCTCCGGCGTCTGCCGCATGATGTCGGTGATCGGATGACGATCCTCCATGCCGAGCGCCATATACATGCGCGGCATCAGCGGAAAGTGGAACGCCATGTGGCATTCGTCGCCATCGCCGAAATATTCCGCCGTCTCCTCCGGCCATTGATTGGCTTCGGCCAGCAGCATGCGGTCGGGATAGCGCTCGTCGAGCGCGGACCGGATCTTCTTGATGACCTCATGGGTCTCGGGCAGGTTCTCGCAATTCGTGCCGTCGCGCTCGATGAGATACGGGATGGCGTCGAGCCGCAGCCCGTCCACCCCCATGTCGAGCCAGTAATACATGACGTCGATGACGGCCTCGATCACCTTCGGATTGTCGAAGTTGAGATCGGGCTGATGGCTGTAGAAGCGGTGCCAGTAATAGGATTTCGACACCGGATCGAGCGTCCAGTTCGACGTCTCCGTATCCAGGAAGATGATCCGCGCATCCTTGTAGAGCTGGTCGGTGTCCGACCAGACGTAGAAATTCCTGGCCGCCGAGCCGGGCTTTGCGGCGCGCGCTCGCTTGAACCACGGATGCTGGTCGGACGTGTGGTTGATGACCAGTTCGATGATCACCCGCAGGCCGCGATCATGCGCCTCGCGCACGAGGCGCCGGAAGTCGCGCATCGTTCCGTAGGACGGATTGATGCCGCGATAATCGGCAATGTCATAGCCGTCGTCGCGCAGGGGCGAGGGAAAGAACGGCATCAGCCAGATGGTGTTGGCGCCGAGATCGCGGATGTAGTCGAGCTTCTGGGTCACGCCCTCGAAATCGCCGATGCCGGTATTGTCCGAGTCGAAGAATGATTTGACGTGGAGCTGATAGATGATGGCGTCGCGATACCAGTCCTTCTCGTTGCGATCGATCATACGCCGGCCCTCCAGGCGGGCGGCAGAAGTTTCCAGATCGCCACGGGCCCCACCGCCGGGTCGACGGTGATGCGATGCGTCTTGCCGTAGAGCACGAAGCGGTTGCCGTTCAGAAGGTCTTCCGTCTCGATGGCGGCCCAGTCGGGCAGGTCGAACTCCCACAGCGGTACTTCGTAATCGGCCGTATGGGCGTTGTAGGGATCGAGGTTGACGATCACCAGGACGCAATTGTCGCGCGCGGGCGTCATGCGCGCATAGACGAGGATCTGGTCGCTCGACGAATTGAGCGGCATGAATCCGCGCAGGTCCTGCAGCGCAGGGTTTTCCTGCCGGATGCGGTTCAGCGCGCGGATATGGTCCTTGATGTTTCCGGCGCGATCCATGTCGAAGGCGCGCAGCTCGTACTTTTCGGAATCGAGATATTCCTCCCGTCCCGGAACGGGCCGCGCCTCGCAGATCTCGAAGCCGGAATACATGCCCCACACGCTCGACAGCGTCGCCGCCAGCGTCGCCCGCACGAGATGGGCGGCGCGTCCGCCCGTCTGCAGGTAGTAGGGGTTGATGTCCGGCGTGTTGACGAAGAAGTTCGGCCGGTAATAGTCGGCCATGTCGCCGGTCAATTCCTGCATGTAGGTGATGATCTCGCTCTTCGTGTTGTGCCAGGTGAAATAGGTGTAGCTTTGCTGGAAGCCGATCTTGGCGAGCTTCTGCATCATTTTCGGCCGGGTGAACGCCTCGGCCAGAAAGATGGCGTCGGGGAAGACCGCGTTCACTTCGCGGATCAGCCAGCGCCAGAACGGAATTGGCTTGGTGTGCGGATTGTCGACGCGGAAGATCATCACGCCCTGTTCGGCCCAGAACAGCACGACGTCGCGCAGCGCATACCAGACGCCCGGATAGGCCTCGCCCTCGAAATGAAGATTGACGATGTCCTCGTATTTCTTCGGCGGGTTCTCGGCATATTTGATCGTGCCGTCAGGCCGCCATTCGAACCATTCCGGATGTTCCTTGATCCAGGGATGATCGGGCGAACATTGCACGGCGAAATCGAGCGCGATTTCGAGACCCTCGGCGCGCGCCGCGCCCACGAGTCTGCGAAAGCTCTCGAGCGTGCCCAGTTCGGGATGCACGGCGAGATGTCCGCCCGCCTCCGAGCCGATCGCATAGACGCTGCCGGGGTCGTCCGGGCCAGGCGTCAGGGAATTGTTGCGGCCCTTGCGGTTGGCGAGGCCAATCGGATGGATCGGCGGAAAATAAAGCACGTCGAAACCGAGATCGCGCACATAGGGCAGGCGCTTGATCACGTCATCGAATGTGCCGTGCCGCGTCGGATCTCCCGATTGCGAGCGCGGGAACAACTCGTACCACGCCGAGAACGATGCAGCCTTGCGGTCCGCCACGAGTTCCAGAACCGGCGTGCGATGCGACACCGCGTGTCGCGGACCCGTTCGCGCCATCAGTGCGGCGGTTTCCGCCGACAGGAGCAGGTCCAGTTGCGTCTCGAACGCGCAGTCGCGCAATTGCGTCACGAGCGCCGCCACCTCGCCCGCATCGTCCCTGGCGGCGGAGACGAGACGAATGGCCTCGTCGGTTTCCAGCCGCACGTCCTGTCCGGCGCTGAGCTTCTTTTCGGTGTCGCGCTTCCACGACGCGAAAGGATCGCGCCAGGCTTCCACGCTGTAGAGATAGCGGCCGACATCCGGGGGAATGAACGCGCCGGTCCAGCGGTCATTGTCGAAAAACGCCATCGGGGCGCGGCGCCAGTTCTCCTCGTCGAACTTCCGCCAGAGGATGTCGGCCGCCAGCACCTCATGGCCGTCGCTGAAAATATCGGCCATCACCGTGAAGGCCGCGCCGGCACGACATTTGGCCGCAGCGCGGCCGCTGTCGATTTCGGGCGACACATTTTCGATGATGACACGCCCATCCTGCACGGGCGGCGCTGCGGGGCTCGGGACGTTTTGACGAGCCGCTACGGCGGATTTGCCGCCGCGTGCTTTCGCACGAGCGGGCGGAGCAGTTTCATTCATGCAGACGTCCCCAAGATGAGCCAGGGGAGGCCATCTGCAAAGTCCGCAAACATAGCCTCGCCCCGCACGTCAAACGCAGAGCCGGTCAGGAGGTTGCGCCATTTCCCGGCCGGCAGCTGCAGCTTGGCCGGGCCCAGCGCTTCGGGTCCCGGCATGTGTTTCATTTGAATGTGGGCCGCAAGCCTCGTCCCGAGCGGAACGTGAACATACAGGCGCTGGTGCTCATGGGCCCGCTCGAAGGCGACGCCCTGTTCGGCCGCACGCGGCTGATAATCGCCGAAAGCATAGAGGTCGGGCCGCGCCGCCCTGTCCTGCAACAGCTTGCGGATCGTGAACTGCTTGACGCGCCCGCTGCGCCAGTCGGCCAGCAGGGTCGCGGGCGTCTGCTCGTCCCGCAGGCTTTGCGCGAGGCTCGCAAAGTCGACCGGCCGCCGATTGTCCGGATCGACCATCGAGAAATCCCAGACTTCCGTGCCCTGATAAAAATCCGGCACGCCCGGCAGCGTCGCCTTGAGAATGGTGCGGGCCATGCCGTTCATCGCGCCCGCAACCGCGACGCCGGCGCACGCGTCCTGAATCACTGCAAAGGCCGGATGTTCGACGCGCAGCACGGCCGCAAGGCAGGCTTTGGCGGCGGATTCATAGGCCTCGTCCGGATCGGTCCAGCTCGAATGCCGCTTGGCTTCCCGCAGCGCCTTGATGAAGAACGCCTCGCATCGTTCGCGAAAGCTGTCGATCTGCGGCTGGGCCGGGGAACGGTCGAGCCATTCCGCCGGCCACGCGCCGATCAGCGTCTGCGCCAGCAGATAGCGGTCGTTGGCGTCCGGCCCCTCGGTCGAGGCGAGAAACCGCGTCGCGACGCTGCGCCACGCATCGGCGTCGGCCGTCAGCGCGAAGAGACGCGCGCGCGCGTCCTCGCCCCGCTTCGTGTCATGCGTCGACGTGGCGATCATGGAGCCCGGCCAGCGTTGCGCGCGATGCGCAACCTTCTTGTCGAACTCCGCGCGCGTCAGGCCGAACTGCTCCGGATCGCCGCCCACTTCGTTGAGCGCAAGCACGGGCGCATGGCGATAGAACAATGTGTCTTCGAGGCTCTTCGCCATCACCGGCCCGGTCAGCTGCTCCACGCGCAGGCGCGCCCGCCGGGCGAGCTCCGGCGCCCTGGGGTCGAGATCGCCGCATAGAACCTGGCCGAGAAAACGCAGCGCCCTGTCGTCGCCCGGCAGCACATGCGCCTGCGCGGCCTCCAGCGTCTCGGCGATGAGCCGCCTGTCCGCATCATCGGCGCCCGTAACGCCCGCATAGGTGCGATAGACCGGCAGGCCGACGACGAAGCCCGCGACAGCGCGGCCGAGCGCGGCGGCGCTGAGATCCTGCCCGGCGCCCTCCGTCTGCGCGATGGCCAGAAGATCCTGCACGATCGCCTGGGATTCGGATCCGAAGCTGCGTTCCAGGCACATCTTCTTCGCGGCCACGAGCGCGTCGTGATAAAGCTCTTTCACCCCCACGACATCGCGATAGAGGGTCTCGATCTTGTCGCGCGACGTGCGGTCGACCAGCAATCCGTCGATCTCGTTCAGCGCGTCATAGCCGGTGGTGCCGGAAATCGGCCAGTCGCGCAGGTCTTCGCCGGGTTCGAGAATTTTCTCCGCCACCACGTAGAAGCCGGGACCGACGGCGGCCTGCAACATCTCGAGATAACCGCCGGGATCGGCAAGACCGTCGATATGATCGATGCGCAGTCCGTCGATCTTTCCCTCGCGCGCCAGCCGCAGGATCAGCGCATGCGTCAGCTCGAAGATGCGCGGATCTTCGACGCGGACGCCCCCCAGAGTGTTGATCTCGAAGAAGCGCCGGTAATTCAGCTCGGAAGCGGCCAGCCGCCAATGCGCCAGCCGGTAGGCCTGCCGCTTGATCAGGCCGTCGAGCAATCTGGCGCTCGAATTGTAATCCTCCAGCGTCTCCTCGATGGCCCGCTCGATCGACTCCTCGCCCGACAGCGCCGCCAGCCCTCGCTCGAGAGAACCCGCCCGCGCGGGCGCATCCGGCAGGTCCGCCACCGCCTCATAGGCCTTGGCGAGGCGCTTGAGCACCGCGCCGGCGTGCGTCTGCGCGCCCAGTCGCAACGACCGCTGCCGCAGCAGATCGCCGAAGTCGCGCGGGCAGACCGGGAAGACCGCGTCGTGATGGGCGATCACGAAGCCGCTTCGATCCTGATCGAAGGCCAGCTTGAGTTCGCCCGCCCGCAGCGCGTCGCCATAGGCGGCGCCGAGAACCGGAAGCACGAGCTTGCCGCCGGCGCCCGGCCGGCGCCAGTCGATGTCGAACACGTCCGCATGGGGCGAGTCTTCGCCCCATTGCAGCACCGAGAACCAGAACGGATTGTCGGCCCCGACGCCCATGTGGTTCGGCACGATGTCGAGCAGCAGCTTCAGCCCGTTCCGGCGCAATTCCGTGACGAATCTCTCGAATGCCGCCTCGCCGCCGAGCTCCGGATTGATGATGCGCGGATCGATGACGTCATAGCCGTGCGTCGAGCCCTTCTGCGCCGCCTGAATGGGCGAGGCGTAGACATGGCTGACGCCGAGTTCGGCCAGATAGGGCAGGATCTCGCAGGCCTGGTCGAAGGTGAATCCTGCATGAAACTGCAGGCGGTAGGTGGCGCGCGGCGGGGGCCCGGAGAGCGCCGATTCCCGCGCCCTTGTTGAGCGTCCCTCCTGCGACAGCACGGCGCCGGTCCGCGCCAGCTTGCCGCCCGGCGCGCTCATTTCTTCGATCGTTTCGCCGAGCCTGCGCCGCCAGTTCGGATGGCCGTCGGACGGCCCCGGCAGATTGGCCTGGTTCAATTCGTCGAGCACGTCCTCGCATTGCACGGCGAGCAGCATGGAGGGCGCGCGCGCCAGATAGCGCAGCGCCTCGCTGCGGGCCGCCGCGGGATCGTCCAGCGCGCCGCTCAGCTGCTCGTCCTGCAACGCCTCGCGCCAGGCCGCGACGTCGCGCTTGCGCGCCACGCGCTCCGCATCCGCGAGCTTCTCGTCATAGACGGCGAAACAGGAGCGCAGGTCGATGTCATAGCCGCGCAGCCAGCCCTTGAACGTCGGCAGGTCATGCGTCGTGATGGCCGCCATCGCGGCGCGCGGATAGACCGAGGGCGGCTGGAAATCGCCTGTGCGCGTGCGCTCGAAGGACAGGATGCGATAGCTGAGGATGCCCGACTGCATGATGGCTTCCGAAAAGCCCTGCGGATTCGTCCCCAGGTCTTCCGCAATGACCATGCAGCGATGGCGGTGGCTCTCGATGCGCAGCACGGCCAGCATGGCCTCGAACGGAAACGCCACATAGCCGCCGCCGGCCGCGGTCTGACCGGGCGGCACGAGAAACAGCCGCTGCAGCTGAAACGCGTGATCGATGCGGATCGCGCCCGCGTGACGCATGTTCGACGCCACGAGGTCCCTGAAGCCTGCGAATTTCTGGTCTTCGAGCGCAATCGGATCGAAGGGCGGGAAGCCCCAGTTCTGACCCTGCGGACCCAGCGGATCGGGCGGCGCCCCGACCGACAGCGCCAGCGCGTAGCGCTCGGGGTTGGCCCAGACTTCCGAACCGAAACGGTCCGCTCCCACGGCCAGATCGCGATAGAGTCCGATCTCCATGCCGCTGTCGCGCGCCACGCGGCCCGCGCGGGCGAGCTGGTCGTCCGCCATCACCTGCAGCCAGGCGTGGAAGGCGATTTTGTCCTGATGATCCCGGCGGAACTTCGCGACCGAGGCGGATGTCGGGTCGAAATAATCCGCCGGCCACACGCCCGGCCAGGCATGTCCCTGATGCAGGAAATGTTCGGACAGCGCCTCGAAGGTCGCATGCAGTTCGAGCGGCTCGCCGAAGGCTGCGCGCCTGGCCTCGAACGCCGCCTGCCCGCCCGACGCCCGGAAGGCCTCGAACGCGCGCTCGAGCAGGCGCTTCTTGACGCTCCAGACGCCGGCGTAATCGACAAGGCCCGCTGCGCGCATCTGCGCGATGGACGGCGCCAGTTCGGCGCTCAGCGGCGCCAGATCGAGGCCCGGCACGTCGATGGCCGAAGGATCGAGATAGAGCGTCTCGAGAAACAATCGCGTCGACGGCGAATAGGGAGAGATCTTCGTCCTGTCCGACTGAAACAGCGCATGCAGCGGGCTGAGCCCCAGGAACGACGCGCCGCAACGCCCGGAGGCTGTCGCGAGCCGCGCCACATCCGACAGATCGCCGATGCCCAGATTGCTGTCCGACTTCAATCCGTAGACCTGCGCGGTCAGCCCCCAGCCGCGCGCATCGTCAGTCGCGAAAACATCCGGCAGATAGCAGCGCGGCTCGCTCACGAGCAGCAGCGTCGAGACCGCCGTCCCGCCGGCGTCGATCGCGAGATCGTAATAGCCCGGCGCCAGGGCCGGCAGCGTGACTCCGCCCGCCTCCTTGCGCTCCAGCACGCTGCCGTCATCGCCCGACAGTCGCCAGCCCGACATCGTCGCCCGCACGTCGTCAGGCAGGTCGAGGCGGCCTGCCGCGCCGGAGGCGCGCACCAGCCATGGCGCCAGGGATGGATGCCGCTTGCCCGCGAGACGCGCCAGCGACTCGCGCACATGCGCAAGGCTGTGCGCCGGATAGCCCATCGCCTCGATCAGCGCGCGCTGCACGCCGATATCCGTCTGAACGAATCCGGTCTGGCTCTTGTAGGAGGAGGCGACGCCCAGCCGTCGGGCGAGATCGATGATCAGGTCGTCATGCAGCGCCACGGGCAGGCCCCTTGCTTATCATTGCAGTCCAGGCCTGAAGTTTGATCTTGGCCCCATGGATCGAAAGACGCGGCGAAGACCACAGGATCTCGTGGCCGGACGCGAGTTCGACCTCGCGCTCGCCGTCGCCGAAATAGGCCTGAAACTGCAGCGCTCCGTCGGCGAAGCTCCAGAGCGCGTCAAGGGCTCCGGACTCGTCGACATGCGATGTCGCCTCCAGGATCCCGCTTTTCGCCAGCGGGACGACATGGCTGTGCCGCAGCGACAGCAATTCGCGCATCTGCGCCAGCTTGTCGGCGAAGGGCGCGCGCACGCGCTCCTCCCATCGCAGGACGGAGGCCTGGAACGTCGCAGGCGCGGTCGGGTCGGGAATCTTCGTCGCCAGCTTCTCGTCCGCGAAGGCCGCAAAGCGGGCGAATTCGCGCTGGCGACCCTCGCGCACGGCGCGCGACAGATCCGGATCGTCGCTGAAATCGACGAAGAACTGGAACGGCGTCGACGCGCTCCATTCCTCGCCCATGAAAAGCATCGGAGTCTGCGGCGCGAGCAGCAGCATGGCGTGCGCGGTCTCGAGCCGCTGCGCGTCGCACAGGGCCGAAAGCCGTTCTCCCATGGCGCGATTGCCGACCTGATCGTGGTTTTGCAGGAACGACACGAAAGCCTGCGGCGGCAGATGCCCGGAGGATTCGCCGCGCGACCGGCCGCCCGCATGGAGCGATGGCTCGCCCTGATAGGCGAAGCCTTCCGTGAGGCAGCGCGCCAGGCGTTTCAGCGGCGCATCGGCGAAATCTTCGTAATAGCCTTCGCGCTCGCCCGTCAGCAGCACATGCCAGCAATGATGGATGTCGTCGTTCCACTGCGCGTCATAGAGGCGCGGCCGGCCATCTTCCGTCCGCGTCAGCCAGCTCGCCGCATTATGCTCGTTTTCCAGCACGAGATGCACGCGCCGCGAGCCCGCGACCTTGCGCGCCGATTCCGCGATCTCGGTCAGGACATGCGTGTCGCTGTCGTCCTTGATGGCGTGCACGGCGTCGAGCCGCAGCCCGTCGAAGTGAAATTCCTCGATCCAGTAGAGCGCGTTGTGAATGACGAAATCACGCACCGCGCGCCGATGCGTCGCGTCGAAATCGATGGCGGCGCCCCACGGGGTCTGGTGGCGGTCGGTGAAAAAGGATTGCGCATAGAGCGGCAGAAAATTGCCCGACGGCCCGAAGTGGTTGTAGACGACGTCGAGGATCACCGACAGGCCGCGCTGATGCGCCTCGTCGATCAGCCGCTTCAGATCGTCCGGCGCGCCATAGGCGGAATTCGGCGCGAAAGGCAGAACCCCGTCATAGCCCCAATTATGCGCGCCCGGACATTCGGCGATCGGCATGAGTTCGATCACCGTCACGCCGAGATCCGCGATGGCGTCGAGCCGTTCCGTCAGCGCGTCGAACGTGCCCGCGCTCGTGGCGGCGCCGACATGCGCCTCATACACGACCGCCTCGTCCCAGGGCCGTCCCGTCCAGGCCTGGTCGCGCCACGGAAAGGCCGTCGGATCGGTGACGAGGCTCGGCCCGAACACGCCGTCCGGCTGGAAGCGCGAAACCGGATCGGGAATTCCGGCGCGCTCGTCGATCGTCCACGAATAGCGCGCGCCCGCGCCGACGCCTTCGACGATCACGCGCGCAAATCCGTCGTCGTCCGCCGCCACGTCGATCGGGTCCGCGTCGTCAACCTGAAGCTGGATGCGCCGGGCGTCAGGCGCCCAAAGCGAGAACCTGATCCCGTTCGGCGTCGCCTCGGCGCCGAATGGCATCTGGTGAAGACTTGTCATGCGTGGAACTCCGTTCGGCTGGACAGCTGAAACAGCGAAAGCGAACGGGACGGAATCAGAAAGGTTCCGCCCGCCTCCAGCACTGCCGGCTTTCCGCGCACAAGCCCGATTTCATTGCATGTATCGAAGACATGAACCCATTCCCTGCCGGGAAAATCGGCGCCGAGCTGGAACGAGACATCCTCGGGCGCGGCGTTCATCAGCATCAGGAAACGCCGCCCGGCCGGCAGGTCGTTGCCAAGCTGGAGACCCAGGCAACGGCGCAGGTCCTGCTGCCAGTCCTGCGCGTTCATCTCGCGCCCTTCCGGCGCGAGCCAGTAGATGTCCTTCAGTCCGACGCCCGCGATCGGCTGCCCGCTCAGGAAAGAGCGGCGGCCGAAGACGTCGTAACGGCGGCGCAGCGTCACCAGCGCGCGCACGAAGGAGATGAAATGCGGATCGTCCGTCAGGTCGCTCCAGTCCATCCAGCTGGTTTCATTGTCCTGCGCATAGGCGTTGT
This sequence comes from Beijerinckiaceae bacterium, assembly GCA_019747375.1. GTDB lineage: Bacteria > Pseudomonadota > Alphaproteobacteria > Rhizobiales > Beijerinckiaceae > Terripilifer. The sequence continues at coordinate 11,132 of JAIEQX010000233.1, forward strand.
TGTTGCCGCCCTGCGTGCGGGAGCGTTCGTCGCCCATGAGCAGCATCGGCACGCCGATCGAGAACAGCAGCGTGGCGAGCAGGTTGCGCTTCTGCTTCCGCCGCAGCTCGTTGACGTCGGGATCGTCGGTCGGGCCTTCGACGCCGCAGTTCCACGACAGATTGTGCGGATGCCCGTCCTTGTTGTCTTCGCCATTGGCCTCATTGTGACGCTCGTTGTAGCTGACAAGATCCTGCAGGGTGAACCCGTCATGCGAGGCGATATATTGAATCGACGCGCCCGGTCCGCGCCCGCGCGGCCCGAAGATTTCGCGCGATCCGGTGAGCGCCTGCGCAAGGCTCGACAATTGCCCCGGATCGCCGCGCCAGAAGGCCCGCACATTGTCGCGGTAGCGGTCGTTCCATTCGCTCCATCCCGGCGGAAAGCCGCCGACGCGATAGCCCCCGTCGCCCAGGTCCCAGGGCTCGGCGATCAGCTTCACGCGGCTGAGCACGGGATCTTGCGAGACGGCGCGCAAAAAGCCCGCGCGCTCGTCCACCTCGCGCGGATCGCGCGCCAGCGAGGGCGCGAGATCGAAACGGAAACCGTCGATGTGAAAATCTTCGACCCAGTAGCGAAGCGAGTCGAGCACCAGCTGCATCACGCGCGGATGGTTGAGATCGAGCGTGTTGCCGGTGCCGGTCGAATCCCACGAGAAGCGCTTGTTCTCGGGCGAAAGCTTGTAATAGGAGGCGTTGTCGACGCCGCGAAACGACAGCGTCGGGCCGAGGTGGCTGCCCTCCGCCGTGTGATTGTAGACGACGTCGAGAATGACCTCGATATTGGCTTCATGCAGCGCGCGGATCGCCGCGCGCAGGCCATAGACGCCGTCGGGCCCGAAATAGCGCGCCTCCGGGGTGAAGAAGTTCAGGGTCGAATAACCCCAGTAATTCCGCAGGCCTTTTTCATGCAGGAAGCGGTCGTCCACGAAAGAATGGATCGGCATGAGTTCGATCGCGGTCACGCCGAGCGAGACGAGATGGTCGATCACATGCGGGTCGGCCAGCGCCGTATAGGTGCCGCGCATCACCGGCGGAATGTCCGGATGAAGGTTGGTCATCCCCTTCACATGCGCTTCATAGATCAGGGTCTCGCGCCACGGATGGTTGGGGCGCCTGTCGTGTCCCCAATGGTGCGCCGGATCGACCACGACGCATTTCGGGATCATCGGGGCGCTGTCGCGACGGTCGAGCGACTGGTCGCCGCGCTGCGAGCCGGGCCTGTAACCAAACAGCGCGTCGTGCCAGCGGATGCGGCCGAAAAGCTCGCGCGCATAGGGGTCGATCAGCAGCTTGAACGGATTGAACCGGTGCCCGTTCGACGGCTCGTAGGGGCCGTACACGCGGTAGCCGTAGAGCTGGCCGGGCCGCAGGCCGCGCACGTAGCAGTGCCACACGTGATCCGTGCGGTTGGGCATGCGGATGCGGCGGAGCTCGCGTCGTCCCCCGGTCTCGAACAGGCAGAGATCGACCGCCGTGGCGTTTTCCGAGAACAGGGCGAAATTGACGCCGAGCGCGTCGAAGCTCGAGCCGAGCGGGAACGGCGCGCCGTCCTCGATGTCGCGCATCGTCATGCCCGCCCTCCGGCCGGCGTCGTGTCGGTGGTTGCTACTGTCAATG
>JAIEQX010000310.1 GCA_019747375.1 Beijerinckiaceae bacterium
CGCCTCGACCAGTCCGGCGATGCAGATCTGGTTGACCATCTTGGTCAATTGCCCTGCGCCTGAAGCGCCCATCAGCCGGCAGGAGCGCGCGTAGGCCATAATCACCGGCTCGACCTTCGCGTAGCCGCCCGGGTCGCCGCCGCACATCACCGTCAGCACGCCATTCTCGGCGCCGGCCTGCCCGCCCGACACCGGCGCATCGATGAAGCCGATCCCGATGTCGCGCGCCCGCGCATCCAGTTCACGCGCCACGCCGGCGGAAGCCGTCGTGTGATCCACGAAAATCGCATCGCGCGCCATGGCCTGAAACGCGCCGTCGGCTCCGATCGTGACGGCGCGCAGATCGTTGTCGTCGCCCACGCATGCGAAGACCACGTCGGCTCCCTCCGCGGCCAGGGCCGGGGTGGCGGCCGAGCGCCCGCGGTGGCGCGCCATCCAGTTCGCGGCTTTGGCCGCCGTCCGATTGTAGACGCAGACCTCGTGTCCTTTGCCGGCGAGATGTCCGGCCATGGGGAAGCCCATGACGCCAAGGCCTATGAACGCGACTTTCGCCATGGGGAGACTCCTCGATCTGGCTGAGCAGTCCTGTGCATCCCATGGAAGCGGGCGCGCTTCAAGCCGCCGCCGAAGCAGGAATCAGCGCACGTCGAAGTCGAAATATTTGCCTGCGATCTTCGCGTAGGTTCCGTCCGCCGTCGCCTCGTCCAGAGCCTTGTCGAACATAGCCTTCAGGGCGACATCCTGTTGGCGCACGCCGATCCCGAAACCTTCCCCGAAATAAGCAGGATCGCGAGGCGCGTCGGCGAGGAATTTGCAGCATTTCGCTTCATAACGCCGCTTCAGAAAGTCCGTCAGCGCGTCCTTTTCTCCCAGCACCACGTCGATCCGCCCTTCCGCCAGGTCGAGGATCGCGGCTTCGTTGCTTTCGTAAACCTTCACCTCGGAATCGGGATACCGCTCTTCGAGGAACGATTGATGCAGACTGCCGGCCCCGACGCCTATGGTGCGGCCCTTCAAAGCTTCGGGCGTGGCCTCGCGGATTTGCCGACGCCGCGCTGACACGAACGCCGACGGCATGCGCAGATAGGCCTTGCTGAAAGAAATTTTCTCGAGACGGCTGTCGGTGATTTCCATGGCCGACATGATGGCGTCGAACTGGTTGGCGCGCAGGCCCGAGATCATGCCCTCCCAGTCCTGGGCGACGAAAACGCATGAGACGTTCATGCGTCGGCAGAGCTCTCCTCCAAGCTCGATCTCGAACCCGTCAAGCGCATTGTCCGCATTGAAGAAATTGTATGGCGGCCGCGCCCCCTCGCTGGCGATGCGCACCTGCGTCACGGGCGCGCTTGGGGAGCGCGACTCCTCGGCCCGTGCGCCGGGCGCGCCAAGAAGCGTAGCCGCCAGAACGGCCGCCACGACGGCGTTGACGCCCGCCGCAAGCTTTGCCTTCGGCGAAGCTGAACGGCGGCGACGAACGCCGATCATGCTGACTGACAAATGCGACATCTCGCTCCAAGACGCTCAAGTTGGCCGCATCATCCATGTAGTGGCCGGATGAAGCAACCGTTCTCGCGGTCGAATTCTCGTCGCGAAGAATTGCGCCCTCTCGCCGGAGCGGAAGGTCTGCTCCTCTTCTGCGCCGTATATGGACTAAAGAGGGATAGGGTGAGGCGGAGTGCCGTTGTTTTTTGCATTGCGCACGCCCGGTGACCTGGTGCTTGATAGCGGAATATGCCGCGTTTCAAACGGGCGTGGCTGACGAGCCTCGGAGGAAACGAATGACCATGAAACGCCGCCAGTTCATCAAGGCTGCCGGGCTCGGCGCCGTTGGCGCCGCAGTTGCGGCCCCCGCCATTGCCCAGTCGGCGCCTGAGATCAAGTGGCGTCTTGCATCCAGCTTTCCGCGTTCGCTGGACACAATCTACGGCGCCGCGGAAATCATCTCCAAATATGTTGCGGAAGCCACCGACAACAAGTTCCAGATCCAGGTCTTCGCCGGTGGCGAAATCGTGCCGCCCCTTCAGGCGCTGGATGCAGTGCAGAACGGAACCGTCGAGGCCTGTCACACCTGTCTCTACTATTACTGGGGCAAGGACCCGACCTTCGCCTTTGGAACGGCCGTGCCCTTCGGCCTCAACTCCAGGCAGGAAAATGCCTGGATGTATTACGGCGGCGGGACGGATCTCATGAACGAGTTCCTTGCCTCCTACGGCGTCAACAATTTCGCCGCCGGCAACACGGGCACCCAGATGGGCGGCTGGTTCCGCAAGGAGGTCAAATCCGTCGCCGACCTCAATGGTCTGAAGATGCGCATCGGCGGCTTTGGCGGCTCCGTGCTGCAGAAACTCGGCGCAGTGCCGCAGCAGATCGCCGGCGGCGACATCTATCCGTCGCTGGAAAAAGGCACGATCGACGCAGCCGAATGGGTCGGCCCTTACGACGACGAGAAGCTCGGTTTCCAGAAGGTCGCGCCCTTCTATTACTATCCAGGCTGGTGGGAGGGCGGCGCCATGCTGAACCTCAACACCAATCTGGAAAAATATAACCAGCTGCCGAAAACCTATCAGGCGATCCTGAAAGCGGCTGCGGCCACCGCCAATGTCGAGACGCAGGCCAAGTACGACACCAACAACCCGTTGGCGCTCAAGCGCCTTGTGGCGGCCGGCACGCGTCTGCGTCCGTTCCCTCAAGACGTCATGGAAGCCTGCTGGAAAGCCGCCAATGAAGTCTACGGCGAAATCAGCGCCAAGAACGCGAAGTTCAAAAAGGTGCACGACGCCTATATGGCCTTCCGCAACGACCAGTATCTCTGGTGGCAGGTTGGCGAGTTCAACTACGACAACTTCATGATCCGTCAGCGCGCCAAGGGCTGACCCCGACCTCGATGCAGAAAGCCCCGGACGAAAGTCCGGGGCTTTTTTTGTTCGTCGTCTTCATGAGCAGAAGACGGAAGCGCGTCGCGCGAAAATACCGTTTCGATCGTCGAGAGTTACGATGACGAGGAGCGGTTGGCGTCGGTCCTGCGCCGCGCCCTTCGTCACCGGGCGGCGTCGCCGATTCTGTCGCGGCGTCGCCCGGCGCTTCATCCTCGCCTAGAACTTCAGCTCCGGCGGCGCGTCGCTTCCGATAGGCGGCGCGATGCTCTTGAACTGTTCTTCGATCTGCTGCTGGTCGAGCCGCACTTCGCCGCTCTTGTACACCATCACCATCGAGGGGATCATGATCACCATCGCGACCATGATGCATTGAATGACGACGAACGGGATGGCTCCCATGTAGATCTGGCCGGTGGTCACCGGGTCCATCATCTTGCCGGTCAGGCGGTCCTTGTATTTCGTCGTCGGCGCGACGGAGCGCAGGTAGAAGAGCGCGAAACCGAAGGGCGGGTGCATGAACGACGTCTGCATGTTCACGCCGAGGATGACGCCGAACCAGATCAGGTCGATGCCGAGCTTTTCGGCTGCGGGCCCGAGGAGCGGAATGACGATGAAGGCCAACTCGAAGAAGTCGAGGAAGAAGGCCAGGATGAAGACCATGATGTTGACGATGATCAGGAACCCGACCTGACCGCCGGGCAGGGACGTCAACAGATGCTCGACCCAGGTGTGCCCGTTGACGCCGTAGAAGGTCAGCGAGAAAACGCGGGCGCCCACGAGGATGAAGACCACGAAGGCCGAGAGTTTCGCCGTCGTGTCCATCGCCTGTTTCATCAGGTCGAGGTTCAGGCGCTGCTTGGCGAAAGCCAGGAGCAGGGCGCCAGCGGCGCCCATGGCGCCGGCTTCGGTCGGGGTCGCGATGCCGACGAAGATTGTGCCGAGCACCAGGAAGATCAGGGCCAGCGGCGGCACCAGCACGATAATGACCTGCTCGGTCATCCGCGACATGATGCCGAGATTGGATTTGCGGTTCAGGATCGCCAGAACATAGACCGCCAGCGTGGCGAGCAGCGCGCCCCAGATCAAGCCGTTGTCGGGCTGCATTTGGGAAAAGCGCGCCAGCAGGATGCGGGTCATCACCATCGACAGGATCACCGTGAGGCCGATGACCGCGAATGTGTTCCAGCGAGGCACGTCGGCGTCGCCGTCGCGGCTCGCGCCCAGCAGGCGCCGTCCGAACGCCAGCGCCGACAGCACCAGGCCGAGACCCCAGTGGACGCTTTCCGGGAGGCTGACGGCGAAGCCGGCCCATCCGGCAAGCGTCATTCCAAGCGATATGACGAGATAGAAAAGCGGTACGCCGACGATCAGCAGGCCGAAGGCGGTGAGCAGCGCCTGGCGCGCTTCAAGATCCTTGTCTTCGGGAATCGTCCGGGCCTCGATCGGCAAGGCCGGCGCCGCTTCCGGCTTGATCACCGTGACGAGGAAGACGTAGCCCGCATACATGGCCGCAAGCGTCAGTCCCGGAATGAAGGCGCCCTTGTACATGTCGCCCACAGAGCGGCCGAGCTGGTCGGCCATCACGATCAGGACGAGCGAGGGCGGGATGATCTGCGCGAGCGTGCCGGAGGCGGCGATGACGCCGGATGCGAGCCGCCGATCATAACCGTAGCGCAACATGATCGGCAGCGAGATGAGACCCATGGAAATGACCGACGCCGCCACGACGCCCGTGGTGGCCGCCAGCAGCGCGCCGACGAAAATCACCGCATAGGCGAGGCCGCCGCGGACGGGACCGAACAATTGTCCGATCGTGTCGAGCAGATCTTCCGCCATGCCGGATCGTTCGAGGATCAGGCCCATGAAGGTAAAGAATGGAATGGCGAGCAAAGTCTCGTTCGCCATGACGCCGAATATGCGTTCTGGCAGCGCCGACAGCAGCGACCAGCTCAGGCTGATCGACCCGCCGGAAAGCGGGGCCAGCTCGACCCCGACGACGAAGTAAACCAGCCCGACCGCGGCCAGCGAAAACGCGACCGGATATCCGAGGAGCAGGAAGACGACAAGCGACGTGAACATGATCGGAGCCATGTTCTGCGCGATGAATGCTGCCATGAGTCGAGATCCCCGGATAAAAAGTGCTTATTCGACGGCGCCGTGCGCGGCTGGCTGCTCGGCGCGCGGATCTTCCATCTCGCCGCGGATGATCGCGATCCGCTTGATGAGTTCCGAGATCCCCTGCGCCAACAGCAAGAGGAAGCCGAGCGGAACCAGAAGCTTCGCCGGCCACACGATCAGGCCGCCGGCGCTTGAGGACATTTCGCCCTGCTCGAAGGATCGCAGGAAAAACGGAATGCTGAGATAGATGACGACGATGCAGAGCGGCGCCAGGAAGAACACATGTCCGATGACGTCGATCCAGTCACGCGTGCGCTTGGACAGGCGCGAGGAGACGATGTCGATGCGGATGTGCTCGTTCTGCTTGAACGTATAGGCGGCGCCGAGCAGGAACACTGCGCCGAACAGATACCATTGGAGTTCAAGCCAGGAATTCGAACTGCGATTGATCGAGAAGCGCACCACCGCATTGATCGAAGAGACGAGCACGGCCGCGAGCACGAGCCAGCCCATCGCCTTGCCGATCTTCTCGTTGATGAAGTCGATCACGCGACTGACCGCGAGTAGTCCCTGCATCACGTTCCTCCCGCTTCGCGTGACCGGAGCCGGAAGCGATCGGGACATCGCTTTCGGCCACAGCTTTGCGTCTCGAGAGTCCTAGCATCGGCCAGCAGGCGTCGCCAGACAGAGGGTGTAATACTTTAGCGCGACCGCGCCCGAATGGCTTCCCGCCGCATCGCATAAAGGCCGGCCGCCACCACGATGACGATGCCCCAGGTTGCAAGGAAATTAGGCACATCGCCCCAGACGAAAAAACCGATCAGAAGCGCGAAGGGAACGGCGGAATACCGGAAGGGCGATACTGCGGACACTTCCGTGCCTCGAAATGCGATGGTGATGAACGTGTTGCCCGCCAGCACCGCAATCGCGGCGCTGAAGATGAGCGCCGCTTCTGCAAGGTTGGGCATGGACCAGACCTGCGTGAACGACAAAAGTCCGCCGCCGATCGTGCTGCCGAGCGACGCAGCCAGCACAATGACGAGCGACGGCACGCGCGGATGCACCAGCCGGGTCGAAAGGTCCCTGAACGTCACCAGTAGGGCGGAGAAAACCGCCAGCATCATCGCAGGCTCAAGACCGGAGGGGGAGGGCTGGACGATCAGCAGCATGCCGCCGAAACCGATCGCCACGGCGGCCCAGCGTCGCCAGCCGACCGTTTCTTTTCCCCAGACCGCCGCGATGGCCGTCATGATCAACGGGGTCGCCTGCAGGATGGCCGTCACGAGGCCGAGCGGCAGGGTCCGCAGAGCCGAAAGGTAGGAAAGCGTCACGGCGGCTTCGAAGAAAGCGCGCAGCAGCACCGGCCAGCGTCGGGCCTCCGCGAATGCCGCAAGATCTCCCATGCGCCACATCACCACGATCACGACGCCGGCCGCCACGAGGCCACGCAGAACCATGATTTCCGAAACTGGAAGCGTCGCCGCGAGATATTTCATCATCGCGTCGTTGATCGCGAAGGCCGCCATGGCGGCGATCATCGCCACGATGCCGCGCTGGTTGACGGTGGATGCGAGCCAGGCGGTGCGGATCATCGGGGCGCAGACGGCAGGCTGACGCCTAGCCGCCCGTCACGCTCATGTGACGTCCGACGGACGGCGCCCGGGTGACGCGGTCGATCACGAAATCATGGCCCTTGGGCTTGCGGGCGATCGCCTCTTCCATGGCCTTGAACAGCAGCTCGTTCGACTCCGAGGCGCGCAGCGGCGCGCGCAGGTCCGCCGCGTCTTCCTGGCCGAGGCACATGTAGAGCGTGCCCGTGCAGGTCACCCTGACGCGATTGCACCCCTCGCAGAAATTATGCGTCAGGGGCGTGATGAACCCGAGCCGCCCGCCGGTCTCCTTGACGCGGACGTAGCGCGCCGGCCCGCCTGTCTGGTAGTCGCTGTCTTCGAGCGTGAAATGGTCGAGCAGCTGCGCCCGTAACTGGCTGAGCGGCAGATATTGGTCGATGCGCGCTCCGTCGATCTCGCCTAGCGGCATGACTTCGATGAAGGTGATGTCCATGCCGCGATCATGCGCCCATCGGATCATCTTCGGGGCTTCGTCCTCGTTGAAGCCCTTCAGCGCCACGGCGTTGATCTTGATCGCAAGTCCGGCTTTCTGGGCGGCGTCGAGACCTTCCATCACCCGGGCGAGGTCGCCCCAGCGCGTGATCGCCCGGAACTTGTCGGCGTCGAGCGTGTCCATCGACACATTGATGCGCTTGACCCCGCAGGCCGCGAGCTCGCCGGCGAAACGCGCCAGCTGGGACCCGTTGGTCGTCACGGTGATTTCTTCGAGCGCGCCGCTGTCGAGGTGACGCGAAAGCGAGCGGAACAGCGTCATGATGTTCCGGCGCACCAGAGGCTCGCCGCCGGTCACACGGATCTTGCGGGTGCCGCGGGCCACGAAGGCCGAGCACAGCCGGTCGAGTTCCTCGAGCGTGAGCAGGTCGCGCTTGGGCAGGAAGTTCATGTCCTCAGACATGCAATAGACGCAGCGGAAGTCGCAGCGGTCCGTGACCGACACCCGGATATAGCTGATGGCCCGTCCGAAGGGATCGACGAGCGGAGCCGGAGCGGCGAGTTCGGGCGCGTGAATGTCTGAGCGTAATATCATGCCGTATACATTGCTCTCCCCGGGCCCCGGTTTCAAGAGGCGTCTGCCACGGAACGAGACGCATGCGCCCAAGTTGAGCAGGAGAACCGGACTTTTCCGATTTTGACTGGCGGAGACAATGTCATGACGGCCGAGATAGAATTCAGGGGGCAGTTCCGCGCCACCGCGCTGGGCGCCCTGCAGCCGGCGAACTGGTACATGGGATTCCGCTGCCAGGCTTGCCACGAGACATTCGCGGTTCTGGACGACCTGACCGGCGCCGGAGAGATCGAGCCGATGGGGACCGGAACCTTCGACGTCGTCTGTCCGGCCTGTTCGGCGCCCAACCGTTTCCAGGCGGGAGACATGATCGTGTTCCAGGCAGCCACCGCGCGGGCCGGGCAGGACGTGCAGTCCGGGACTTAGACTGGCTGTTTCAAATGAAAACGCCCGCCTTCCGGAGAAGGCGGGCGTTGAAATTCAGGACGGCGAAGCTTAGCGCATCACAAGGACGCGGGTGCCCACCTTGGCGCGCTCGTAGAGATCCGTGACGTCGTCATTCGTCATGCGGATGCAGCCCGAGGAAACCGCCTGGCCGATCGTGTCCGGCTCGTTCGAGCCGTGGATGCGGTAAAGCGACGAGCCGAGATACATGGCGCGGGCGCCGAGCGGGTTCTCCGGACCGCCGGCCATGTGGCGCGGCAGGTCGGGGCGGCGGCGAAGCATCTGCGCCGGCGGCGTCCACGACGGCCACTCGCGCTTGTTGGAAATGGTCTTGGTGCCGGCCCATTCGAAGCCCGGACGGCCGACGCCGACGCCGTAGCGGATCGCCTTGCCTTCGGGCAGGACGAAATAGAGACGGCGCTCCGCGGTCGAGATCAGGATCGTTCCCGGCGCATAGCCCTTGTTGAAATCGACGATTTCACGCGGGATCGCGCTCTGCTGCGGACGGCCGTCGACCTGCAGGTTGAGGTTGAGGAGTTCCTGATAGGTGCCGCCGATTTCCTGCGAATGCGCAGGGCCCGCCAGGGCGACGAACAGGCCGGCCGCCGCGCCGAGCGCAGCCTTGAAAGAGCGAAGCATCGATGATCCCTGATTGCGAGCCGAAAAATGAGCTGTGGGCGAGTCGCGCAAACCCGCATTGTTGCTGCATTGTTCGTATTCGGACCGTCAATGCAACGGCCTCACGCTAGAGTGAATGGGTCACCATTCCCTTAACAGAATGCCGTTGCGGCGCGGTCACACAACTTTTGCGTGTTTTTTATGGCGATGGGTCCGGGCGGAGGCGGCTCCGGCCCCGATCCCGACTTGACTTGCGCGGGCCTCGTCCCTTACACGAACCTCCTGCCAACGGCGGGAGATTAGCTCAGCGGTAGAGCGCGCCCTTCACACGGGTGAGGTCACAGGTTCGAAACCTGTATCTCCCACCATCCAGATCATGCGCCGCCCGCCGGGTCGCCTGAAACCATGAGCCCCTGAAATCCTGGAAGCCTGGACCGCCGCGTGGTCTCAACGCGCGCGGCTTTGCGTGGCGGGCCACACACGGGTATTGCTGGAGCGACCCGATAGGCCGGAGGATTGTCGCCCGATGGCGTCCGTACCCATCTCTCGCCGCCTGCTGGCCGGCGTCCTCGCCTGGTGCGCCCTGGCGCTCGTCGCGATGGCTGTGGGCGGGACCTATCGGTTCGTCCATCTCCGGACGGAGTTCGATGCGGAAGCCGGCGCGACCTATCGCGTCATTTCTCAGCGCGTCGATCAGCACGACGCCCACCTGACGAGCCTTGCGGCGATCCTGGCGAGCCCCGAACGCTCCATCGCAACCCTGCGGGCGGTGGCTGAAGCCGTGCTGCGCTTCTATCCCCGAATCGCGGCGATCGACGTGGTTTCGCTGGATGGAGCGCCGAACGTCACGTTCACGACGCGCGAACTCGATTCGGCGCCTCGCCCGGCCGAGCGGATCGCCGAAATTGCCGGGGGACTGCAACCGGGCCAGGCCGTCATCGCCGCCGAAGGCCCGACCGGCGAGTATGATCTCGTCAAGCGCCTGCCGGCTGGCGCCATCGTCATGACCATCGACGGGCGAAAATTGTCGGAGCCCGACAGCGGCGCCCATTCGGCCGGCCAGCTGGTTCTCAGCGGCCCGTCGGGCCGTGAGATCGCTCGCTCCGGCGCCCTAGCTGAGGCGGGCGGGCTTCTGCCCTCATTCATATTTGTAAAGGATGTGCAGAGCCGTTCCCAACCGCTCCGGCTCGAGATCTCGCGGCATCCGGCTCTTTCGGAAGTTCTGCCGACTCTCATGGTTCTGCTGATCGCTCTGCTGGGCGGCCTCGTGACGCTGCTCGGCATGCTGGCGCTGCGCGAACGCCGCACCGCCGCCGAAGCCCGCCAGCGGGCGACCTTTCATGCACATGAGGCGAGGCTCGCGCACGCCATGCGGGTCAATACGGTGGGTGAGATGGCGTCCGGAATCGCCCATGAACTCACCCAGCCGCTGACTGCGATTCTCAGCCAGAGTCAGGCGGGGCTGCGGCTTGCGCGGGAGACCGCGATCTCGCTGGATATCGTCGGCGTGCTCGAGGCGAACGCTCGCCTCGCAAAGAGGGCAGGGGCGATCCTGGCGCGGCTTCGAGCCTATATTTCGAACAAGACGCCGACGCCCGAGCCCACCGATCTCAATGCGCTGGTGACCCATGTCGTGGATCTGGCGGGCGCGGATCTGCAAAAGCGCGACGTGAACATTGCCCTGAAACTGTCAGACACTGAATTGAAGGTGCTCGTCGATCGCGTGTCCATCGAGCAGGCTTTGCACAATCTCCTCCGCAACGCCGCCGACGCCGTCGAGGATCTGCCTGTCGCGCGCCGGACTCTTGCGGTCGAAACGTTACTGGATGACGGGGGCGCCATTGTGGCCGTGCGCGACCACGGACCCGGCGTCGCGCCGGAAAATCTCCTGCGACTGTTCGAGCCGTTCTTCACCACCAAGGCAGACGGCATGGGGCTGGGATTGCCGCTGTGTCAGCGCCTCGTCGAGAGTTTTGGCGGTCGCGTCTCTGTCGCCGAGGCGCCCGGCGGCGGCGCTCTTTTCACGGTCAGGCTGCCATTGTTGTCGCGGGCGTCGCCAGACAGCAAGTCTTCCGATCGCGCGCTCGCGCCTCATGCGCCGACTCAGGATGCCGCCGAATGAGCCGCACGCCGCGAAAGGTTTTCCTCGTCGACGATGACGACGATGTGCGTCAGGCGCTCCAGATCCTGCTGCGCGCCAGCGGTTTCGATGTCGAACCCTATTCGGGCGCGCTGGCGTTTCTCGAGCGCAGAAAGCAGGATTCGCTGGGCTGCATCGTCGCCGACGTCCGCATGCCGGGCATGTCCGGCCTGCAACTTTTGGAGCGTCTTGCCGCCGAGGGAGAGCGCATGCCCGTGGTGGTGATCACCGGACATGGCGACGTCAGCGCCTGCCGTCGCGCCTTCAAGGCGGGCGCGGTTGATTTTCTCACCAAGCCGGTCGACGAGCAGGTGCTGCTCGAAGCGCTGGAACAGGGCTTCGCCATTCTCGATGCAAAGCGTCTGCGCAGCGACGAAGTCGCGGAGGTGCGGGAGTTGCTGGATCGTCTCACCGCGCGGGAGCGCGAGATCCTCGACATGATCGCCCGCGGCTGGGCCACGAAGGAGATCGCGCGCGCGCTCGACGTGTCGCCCCGCACGGTGGAAACTCATCGCGCCAATCTTGCCGAAAAGCTCGGCACTACTTCCGTGGCCGAGATGGTCCGCCTCGTGATGGCGGGCGCGCGGGACGCTCCGTAGGACTACGCAGCCGCCTCCCGGGCGGCGCCGATAACCAGCAGGCTCCCGCATGGCTAGTTTCCGGATGTCGAACGAAACCGACGTCACACCGGAGAACGCCATGTCCACGATCCGCCTTGCCCTTTTCGCCGCTGTCGCTCTCGCTCCCGCAGCCGCCGGCGCGCAGGTCCTGCAGGAACGCAATGTGTCTCTCGCGCTCGCTCAGGAAATCGCCCAGGCGGCCGTCGAAGCCTGCGCGGCCAAGAATTTCAACGTGACGGCGACCGTCGTCGACCGCGCTGGACTGGTCCGCGCGGCGCTGCGCGCCGACCGCGCCGCGCCCCACACCGTCGAAGCCAGCCGCGCCAAGGCTTTCACGGCGGTCTCCGCCCGCAACAACACGACGGCCATCATGGAAAACGCCGAAAAGAATCCGGCGGCTCGCAATCTCGGCTCCATCGAAGGCTTCTTGCTGCTCGGAGGCGGCGTGCCCGTAAAGGTCGGCGATGAGGTCATCGGAGCGATCGGAGTCGGGGGCGCTCCGGGCGGCGCTCTGGATGAAGAATGCGCCAATGCGGCGATCGCAAAGGTGCAAGCCAAACTGAAGTAAGCGCCTGAACCCGGATGATGAACGCGTGGCGACCGGCCGGCGCCGGTCGCCGCTTTCAATCGAGGAGACGCATCATGATCAGGCAGATAGCCGCTTTTCTCGCTTTGGCCGCCATCACGGCATGTTCGCCGGCCGCAGCCCAGACCCCGCCATCGGCATCCGAGATTTCAGCCTACCGCGGGCTTCACGCCGCTGCCGCAGCAGGCGACGTCGCGGCGATCCGGGGCCTTGTGGAGCAGGGCGCCGATCTGAACGCCCGCGACGGCAATGGCCGCACGCCCCTTCATGTGGCGACGTTCCAGCGCAAGGGGGCGGCCGCGCAGGCGTTGATCAAGGCGGGCGCCGACCATGCGCTGCTCGACAAGCAGCGTTACGACGCCGTCACCATCGCGGCGGTCGCCGATGACGTCCCGACCCTGAAGGCTCTGCTGGCCTCTGGCGCCAGCGCGAGACTCGTCACCAGCATTTATGATGGAACGGCGCTGATCGCGGCCGCCCATCTGGGCCATGACGGCGTGGTGCGCGAGCTGATCGCCGCCGGCGCGCCGCTCGATCACGTCAACAATCTTGCCTGGACCGCGCTGATCGAGGCCGTGATCCTGGGCAATGGCGGTCCCCGGCATGTGGAGACAGTGCGCGCTCTGGTCAAAGCTGGGGCGAATGCGGCCATCGGCGATCGGGACGGCGTGACGCCGTTCGAACATGCCCGGCGCCGCGGGTATCGCGAGATGCTCGCCGCGATGGGGTCGGTCTCGGGCCGCTGAGCGCGTG
>JAIEQX010000301.1 GCA_019747375.1 Beijerinckiaceae bacterium
CATCTCCTCCGGCCTGCGGGCAGGCGCCCAGATCGTCTCGTCAGAGGGATTGCGCATGGTGGCGGGCCACGGGTTCGACACGGCGTTGCGCAGCATCGGAATCGGTTATCTTCCGGCGGCAACGCCCCGCAGCGTGCTGTTCGAGATCTGGTACGAACTCGGCATCGTGGGCGCAACGGCCGCGGCCGCGCTTGGCTTCATGGTGTTTCGCGCGGCCGGCATGGCGGCCAGGACGACAGCGCCGTTCCTGCTCGCCGTGCTGGTCTGCGGGTTGACCATCGCCCTGTCGGGGCTCGTCACCGCACAACTCTGGTGGGTGACGCTGCTGACCGTCGCGGGCGTGCACTTCGCCATGGTGGTCAAGGGCATGTACCGCTCGGTGCGGCCCGCCGCCCAGGTGCTCAGCGCGGCCCAGCCCCGGACGCAATCCTGAGCGGGGCGGCGTTTTCGCCGAACTGAGCCGCGAAGAATGCGTGGTAGGTGCCGCGACGGGCCAGCAATTCGTGGTGCGTCCCGGCCTCGACCGCGCGCCCGTTCTCGATCACGCAGATCCGGTCCGAATTGACGATGGTCTGCAGCCGATGCGCGACCACGAGCGTGGTGCGGCCCTCGCGCAGATGGTCGAGCGCCTTCTGGACCTCGCGCTCCGATTCAGAGTCCAGCGCCGCGGTCGGCTCGTCGAGAAGGATGATGGGCGCGTTCTTGAGAAACGCCCGCGCGATGGCGATACGCTGACGCTGACCGCCGGAGAGTTGCGCGCCCTGCTCGCCGACCGACGTTTCGTAGCCAGTGGCGAACCCCGTTATGAATTCGTGCGCATTGGCCATGCGGGCGGCTTCCTGAATCTCGGCGTCCGTAGCTCCGGGGCGGCCGAGGGCGATATTGTCGCGGATGGTGCCGCGGAACAGGAAAACATCCTGCGCCACGAAGGCGATCCGGTCTCGCAGAGAGGCCAGACCGACGCCGTCGAGGGTCTGTCCGTCGATCGAAACCGTGCCCGATTCAGGCGCATAAAAGCGCTGGATCATGGCGATGATGGTCGACTTGCCGCCGCCTGAGGGGCCGACCAGCGCCGTGGTGGCGTTGGGCTCGGCGACAAGATCCAGACCGTCCAGCACATATTCGCCGGGCCGATAGGCGAAGCGCACCTTGTCGAACACGATGCGGCCCGAGCTGACCTGAAGGGGCGGCAGATGGGGTTGGGGCGTCTCGGCGGCGGGCAGGTCCAGCACTTCATAGATGAGACGCGCCCCTGTGAGGCCATTCTGGATGTCCAGATTGAGCCGGGCCAGCCGCTTGGCCGGCTCGTAGGCCAGCAGCAAAGCGGCCACGAAGGAGAAGAACGATCCCGGGTCCGCGCCCGCGATAGTGACGCGCCAGCTGCCGTAGAAGATCACGGCCCCTATGGCGATTCCCGCGAGCGCATCCGCGATGGGGCTCGAAACAGCCATGCCGGCCGCCATGGAGTTGACGGACTTTTCGACCTCACACACGGACACGGCCATGCGCTGGCGCATAATGTCTTCGAGATTGAAGGACTTGACGATCCGCACGCCCTGCAGAGTCTCCTGCATGGTCTGCATGATGCGGGCCGAGCCGTCGAACGAGCGCCGGGCGGATTTGCGCACCTTGCGGATGAGCCGGCTGAGAAAATAGCCGCCCACCGGCATGACCGACAGCGCCATCAGGGCCATAAGCGGGTCCTGCACGATCATGACGGCGATCAGGCCCGCGAGAGTCAGGACATCGCGGCCCATGCTGGTGATCAGCACCTGCAGGGTGTCGCGGACGCCATTGGCCGCCAGCGACAGACGCGCCATGAAGTCGGTGGAGTGCCGGTCCTGGAAGAACCGCATGTCCTGGCGCAACAGGTGATCGAACAGCCGCGTCTGCACCCCGGCCACGATCTTGTTGCCGGTGCGCGACAACACGACGAGATAGCCGTAGGTGGCCATGCCGCGCAGGATGAACAAGCCGGCCACCGCCCAGGCCAGGAGCCGCAGGGTCTTGAACCCCTCGGCCTCGACCATGCCGTTCAGCACCGGCTTCAGCAGCCAGGCCGAAATCGCGGTGGCGACGGCGCCGACGGCCATGAGGCAGCCAGCCCCGATATAGGAACGCAGATGCTGGCGGCCATGCTCGGCAAAGAGCCTCCGCAGCAGGGGAATCGTGCCGGCGTTGGCGGCGGAAGGAGTCGGCGCATCAGACATATGACCCTGCTAAAGCGCGAGGCGCCGCAGGGCAAGCTCCGAATTCCGGCCTTTCTGCCGAGCCTTACTTCGCGCCCCCCTCGAGCAACAGCTTGGCGCGGGCGAGCACCGCTGGCGGTGAATCGAGGATCAGGTCGGCGATTTTCTGCGCCTGTTCGCCGGAGCTCGCGCTGATATCGACCTGCATTTTGGCGGCCTCTGCGATGAATTGCGGATCGGCGATCGTGTCCATGAACGCCTTGCGCAGGGCGGCGACGCGCTCGGGCGGCGTCTCGGGAGTGGTCACGACCGCGCGCGAAATCGCCGTATCGGCGGATATGAAGCGCAGAACTTCCCGATCCTGATCATTGCCGGCCAGTTCGAACAGCAGCGGCACGTCGGGCAGGTCGGGGTGGCGCTTGAGGCCGATCTGGACCAGCACGTTGATCTTCTTCTCGGCGATCCATTGCGGTCGCGAGCTTTTCCACGACGCCCAGGAGTTGGAACCGCGACCGCCGACCTCGCCTTTTTCCATCGCGAGATTGACGTCGTTACCGCCCGGGTAACCGGTCACGATCTTGAATTTCGTGCCCGCCATGGCGTTGAGCGCCGCAGGATAATAGGCGGAAGCGGTCGCCGTTCCGGCCGCCCCGACAACGAGTTCGCGCGCCTTCACGTCCTCGATCGTCTTGATGCCCGTCGTGTGCCAGGAATTGATGACGTTGGGCGTATCGGTCGTGTTGCCGATGAAGATGAACTTGCGGGTGTCGAATTTCACGCCCTGCCCGCCGACAGCCTGATGGGCCGGCATGTTCTGCATCAGCATGTGCAGAACGGTGCCGTCGCGCGGCGCTATGGACGCCATGTAATTCGCCGCCGCGAGGCCGACGCCGCCGGGCATGTTCTGCGCCACGATGTTGGGCTCGCCCGGGATATGACGGCCCAGATGACGGGCGAGCAGGCGACCGCGCGTGTCGTAATCGCCGCCGGGCGACGTTGCGATGATCATCTGAAGCGTCTTGCCGCGATAGAAATCCGAGACGGCGTCGGCCCGGGCCGCGTGAGCGCCGATCCCGCAGGCGAGGGCCAGACTCGCGGCGAGCAATGTGGTGCGCGGACGGGCGACCATGTGCGTTTCCTCCCGGTGTCCGGACGCGGGTTGATCCCGCTTCGCCGGCTTGGCTCCACTCTAGGTCATGTGGGAGCGACGCGGCAAGGCTGGACCTGTCACGCGCCCGGCCCGGCGCAAGACCGCCGTTCATCATGAATCGAGGATGACGTTGAGGCGCGAACTTGAGCAACCTATGACTCGACCGTTCCGTTTCGGAACAAAGTCCATTTGCCGACCTTCATCTTTTATTCATTCATTTTCACGCGCGGACATTGCCCGATGGTTCGATTGCAGAACCGCTATCGCACAGATCACTTATCCCTCAACGCTCCCCTGTCCGGGCTGAGCGTCGCCCTGATCGCGACGTCGACCGGAGAGATCGGCTGCGCGCCGGCGCCCGCGATGCGCCAAGGCCCGCGCGGCCTTTCACGTCCCTTACCCCGCCATGCCACGCCGTCGATCCTGCAGGTCGCCCTTGCGCGCCGTGCGGGCGCGGCGCTGCGGCGCGCCGGAAACCTCACGCATTCATGCCTTGGGAGATCGCCATGACACGCAGGTCTTTGCTTCTCGCGGGAACGGGCCTCCCGCTGCTTCTCTGCGTCGCGACCTCTTCGGCGCATGCGCAGGCTGTGCCGGCGGGGGCCGAGCGCATCGTCGCGAGCCACAGCGGCTTGTGCCTGTCGATCAAGGACGAGAGCATGTCGCGCGGCGCCAAGCTCGAACAGGCGACCTGCAACGGCGCGACATCGCGCCAATGGAAGTTCGTGCCGGTCGGCGGCAATGCCTACCACATCGTCAATGTGAAGAGCGGCCTGTGCGTGGACGCGACGCTCAAACACAAACATGCCAATGCGATGATTCAGTGGACCTGCAGCGGCGCGACGCATCAAAAATGGACGTTTGAGCGCCTCGACCGTCGCTGGGTCATCAAGAACGCCTTCACGGATCAATGTCTCGACGTGATGGGATTCCGCCGCGGACCCAAGGCGGACATCCTGCAATATGATTGCCACAAATACGCGAACCAGCGCTTCAGCCTGATCAACAAGGAAAAATCGGAATGGTCGCCGCGCCTCGACTTCGGCTTCGTGCCGGTCTCGGCCGCGCATCTGCCCGACGCGCGGCTGATCCTGTGGTCCGCATCGACGAAGACCGCCTTCTACGGACCGGGATCCGGCTTTGCGACCTACACCTCGCTGTTGAACGTCCTCCCGTCGGTGTCCGTCACCTCGCCGAGCCTCACGCGCGATCCCGGCGAGGTCTTCTGCCAGGGATCGGCGCTGCTGCCGAGCGGCGCGTTACTGGTGGCGGGCGGCAGCTCGCTTGCGCGCACATCGATCTTTGACGGCAGCTGGAAAAACGAGGATTCGCTGAATATTGCGCGCGGCTACAACAGCGTCGTAACGCTCGCCAACGGAACGGTTTTCACGCTCGGGGGCTCCTGGTCGGGCAAGACGGACAGCAATCGCCCCGGCGAACTCTGGACCAAGGCGGCCGGATGGAAAAAGCTGAACGTCCCGGCCAAAAGTTTCGCGACAAACGACCCCGAAGATCGGCAGCTTGGATACGGATATCGCAGCGACAACCAGATGTGGCTGTTCGCCAACAAGGGCTCATGGGTGTTCCATGCGGGTCCCTCTAAGAAGATGCACTGGGTCGATACGGCTAACAACGGCTCCGTCGTGCCGGCAGGCGCCCGCGCCAACGACACGGATTCGATGAATGGCAATGCCGTCCTGTTCGACACGGACAAGATTCTCACCGTCGGCGGCGCGCCATCCTACTCGGGCGGAATGCCGGCCAGCCAACATGCCCATCTGATCGACATCAGCGCGGGGCCGGGCCGCATGCCCAAGGTGACGAAGCTTGACGACATGGCCTATCGGCGCGGCTACAGCAATGCGGTTGTGCTGCCCAACGGGCAGGTGGTCGTGATCGGCGGCATGGCCAAACCCGTTGCATTCACCGACACGGACTCGTCGCTGACGCCCGAGCTCTTCGATCCGCACACGCTGAAGTTCACCAAGCTCAAGCCGATGAGCATTCCACGTAACTATCATTCTGTCGCAATGCTGCTGCCTGACGGGCGCGTGCTTTCGGCGGGCGGGGGACTCTGCGGCGAAGACTGCGCAGCCAATCACCCGAACGGCGAGATCCTGAGTCCGCCCTATCTCTTCAACGACGACGGTACGCCAGCGTCGCGCCCGTCCATCGTCTCCGCGCCATCGCGCGCCTCGGCGGGCGCAACCATCCAGGTCGAGGCGAAGGATGTCGTGAGCTTCTCACTCGTACGCATGTCGTCGACGACGCACACGATCAATACGGACCAGCGGCGCCTGCCGCTCGACAAGCAATCCTGGAATCTCGACGGCGCGTTCCGCCTCAAGATCCCGGCGCGCGACGAGGGCGCGATCCCCGGCAAATACATGCTCTTCGCGATCGGCGACCTCGGCACGCCGAGCTTCGCGAAAATCATCCAGATCGAATGAACGTCCGCACGTCGCTTCAGGGCGCCAACGCCTTCGTTGAATGTCTACATGCCATGCGACACCCGAAGAAAGGATTTGGACCTCACGAGGCAGGGAGCGTCGCGCCGCTCTTCGCCGTCCTGATCCTGCCTGTCTTCACATTCATGGGGCTGGCGTTCGACCAGATGGAGATCAACCGGTTGCGCCACAGCCTGCAGACGGTCGCGGACGAGACCGCGACGATGACCGCCTCGCTCGCCGCGGAATTGCCCGAAGACGCCCGCCGCCATAAAGGTTTCGCCCATTTGCGCGCGGCAATTGGCGCGACCCGCATCCCGCTGTCCAAGGTGGGCGCGAAAATCGAGTTTACGGCCGAGGGCAAGACACGCAGCACTCTCGTGACTCTGGAAGCGCCGCCGCATCTGGCGCTCAACATCCTGCGCCGGGCCGTGGCTCCGGTTCGCGTGCATGGCAGGGGCGTCGATCGCACGGCCGCAATGGAGCGTCTCGCCATAGCGTGTCATTCCATCGAGACCTTGAAGGATGACGAAAAAGGCCAATGCCTCTTGCTGCGGCAATGATCCGATCTGTCTTTGGCGAGATCCATTTTTGGAAGGCGATCATGTTCAAGCGAAGACTTTTCCTGACGATGGCGCTTGTCGGGTCCGAAGGCCCAGCTGCGACGCCTTCACAAGCGGCGAGGTGACGATTGCGGCGCGCCAAAACGGCGATCGCCTCGAGAGCGCGACGAGTTCGCAGGTCCGCGCCGTCCGGAAGATCGTCGGCGCCGGCAAGACGGGCTGGAATCAGATCAACATCAAATGAGCTTCACGCCCGGCAGCACGAACTGCAATTGCTTCAACGCGATGCTCACGCCCTGCGAAAGATCAAGCGGACCCACAAAGCGGCCTGCGGCATCCATCAGATAGATCAGCGACGTATGGCTCCAGCTGGCGCCGCCCGCGCCTTCGGTCTTTTCCGCAAAGGCCAGGAACGACCGTCTGGCCTGTTCGAGTTCGGCCTCCGTACCGGTCAGGCCCACGATGCGCGGATCGAAGGACTGCAGATAGAGAGCCAGGATCTCAGGCGTGTCGGTCTCGGCGTCGACAGAAATGAAATACGTCTTCAGCCGGTCGGCGTGGGGGCCCAACGCTGCATAGAGCGTCGTGATGTCGAGCAGCGTCGTGGGGCAGATGTCCGGACAGGACGTGAAGCCGAAGAACACGAGCGAGGGCGCGCCCTGCAGATGGGCTTCGCTCATCCGCTCGCCACGATGGGACCGCAGACTGAATTTCGGACGCACGATGAGTGGATCCGTCTGCGCGCGCGCAGGAGCGCAAAACGGCAGGGATGCGACGGCCTGCGCCAGAAAAGCGAGGATCGTCCGACGGCTCGCCCCAACGGCGAGGTGACGAGCGCGAAACGGCATCGTCGGTCTCCTTCTCAAAAGACCGTATGATGCGCCTTCTGCGTTAATGCAGAGCTAAGCCGAAGTTTCGCGCGCGCCCTCGACTTCCTCGCGCAGCATTTCGAGTTCAAGCCATTCTTCTTCCATCTTCGACAGCTTCTTCTCGGCCTCGGCCAATTGGCCAGACAATTTGTCGAATGCGAAGCGGTCCCTGGCGTAAAGCTGCGGATCGTCCAGTTTTGCCTGCAGGGCGGCCCTGATCTTCTGCGTCTCCTCCATCCGGCCCGGCAGAGTGTCGAGCGCATGGCGATGCTTGAACGAGAGCTTTTTCTTGTCGCCCGACCCGGAGGTTTTCTTCGTTTCCGCCGTTCGCGGCGGGCGGGCGGCAGGCTCCGGCTGCGGCGGCAGGCCGACGCCATGCCCGCGTTGCGCCACCATGTCGGTGTAGCCGCCGGCATATTCGATCCACTTGCCTTCGCCCTCGGACACCAGAACCGATGTCGCGACACGGTCGAGGAAATCACGATCATGGCTGACCACCACGACGGTGCCGGGATAGTCGGTCAACATCTCCTGCAACAGATCGAGCGTCTCGAGGTCGAGATCGTTGGTGGGTTCGTCGAGCACGAGAAAATTCGACGGCTGCGAAAGCGCGCGGGCCAGCATGAGACGTCCGCGCTCGCCGCCCGACAGGCGGCCGATGGGGGTGCGGGCCTGTTCGGGCGCAAACAGGAAGTCCTTCATGTAGCCGATGACGTGCTTCTTCTCGCCGTTGATTTCGACGAAATCGCTGCCGCCGCCCGTGAGCGCATCCTTCAGGGTCCAAACCGGATTGAGCGCCTTCCGGCTCTGGTCGAGCGTCGCCATTTCGAGGCTCGCCCCCAGCTTGACCGTGCCTGAATCGGGCTCAAGCACGCCGGTCATCAGGTTGAGCAGCGTCGTCTTGCCGGCGCCGTTGGGGCCGACGATGCCGAGCCGGTCGCCACGCAGGATGCGGATCGAGAAATCCTTGACGATGGGCCTGTCGCCCCAGCTCTTCGAGACCTGCTCGGCCTCGACCACGAGCTTGCCGGAGGTGCGCCCCTCGGTGACCGAAATCTTGACGTCTCCGACGACTCGGCGCGCTTCACGCTTCGCCGTGCGCAGATCGCTCAGGCGGGCCATGCGGCCCATGTTGCGCTTGCGCCGCGCCGTGACGCCGTAGCGCACCCAATGTTCTTCATTGACGATCTGGCGGTCGAGTTTATGGCGGTCGCGCTCTTCCTCTTCCAGCACCTTGTCGCGCCAGGCCTCGAACTCGCCGAAGCCACGGTCGAGCCGCTTGGTGCGGCCTCTGTCGAGCCACACGGTGGCGCGGGACAGGGTCTGAAGGAAGCGCCGGTCATGGCTGATGAGCACGAGGGCGGAGCGCAGCGAAGCCAGCTCGCTTTCCAGCCATTCGATGGCAGGAAGGTCGAGATGGTTGGTAGGCTCATCGAGAAAGATCAGGTCGGGCTCGGGCGCCAGGACGCGGGCAAGCGCGGCGCGGCGGGCTTCTCCGCCGGACAGGCGCGTGGGATCCTCGTCACCCGTCAAACCGAGTTCGCCCAGGAGATAGCGGGCGCGGTGCAGTTCATCGCTGGGGCCAAGGCCCGATTCCACGTAGGCCATGACGCTCTTGTAGCCCGACAGGTCGGGCTCCTGCGGCAAATAGCGCACGGTTGCGTCAGGCTGGAAAAAGCGCGCGCCGCCATCCTTCTCGATCTCGCCGGCGGCGATCTTGAGCAATGTCGACTTGCCCGATCCGTTGCGTCCGACAAGACAGAGCCGCTCGCCTGCGCTGACCGAAAGGTCCGCGCCCTCGAGCAGCGGCTTGCCGCCGATGGTCAGGGTCACGTTTTGCAGGTTCAGGATGGGAGGCGCCATAGATGATCGATCTCTTGCTCGGGTCCCGCGCTCGAGGTCCGCGCGAACAGGGGGCAAGCCATACATGAGGGCGGCTGATGCCGCCAGCCAGTCAGGCGACAAACAATTGCGCGGGCGTTAAGAAGAATGCCGGACTCGATGACAGGGAAGACCTCGATGGAACGGGACATGACTGCGGCGCTGGCTGCGCTGGAAGCGCATCGCGTGGACGTTGGCCACCAACGCATCGCCGGCCTGTTCGACGCCGACCCGGACCGCTTCGCCAAGTTTCAGATCCGGCTCGACGATCTGCTGTTCGACTATTCCAAACATCACGTGACCGACGTGACGCTTGCGCATCTGCTGACGCTGGCGCGCGCGGCCAAGCTGGAAGACCGGCGCGAGGCTCTGTTTTCCGGCGCGCGCGTCAATCTCACGGAAAACCGCCCCGCGCTGCATATGGCGCTCCGTAACTTTTCCGGCCGTCCCGTGATGGTCGATGGCCGCGACGTGATGGGCGACGTGATCGCCGAGCGCGACAAGACCATGGCGTTCGCGCAGGCCATACGCGAGGGCTCGATCCGCGGGTCTCAGGGCGGCGTCTTCACCGATATCGTCAATATCGGGATCGGCGGTTCCGATCTCGGCCCCGCCATGGCGGCGCGCGCGCTGTCGCCCTTCGCCCAGCCGGGCCTGCGCACGCATTTCGTCGCCAATGTCGACGGGGCCGATCTCGCCGACACGCTGGCCCCGCTGGACCTCGCCACGACCCTGTTCATCATCTCGTCCAAGACCTTCTCCACCCAGGAGACGATGACCAATGCAGCGTCGGCGCGCGCCCGCGTGGCGGCGGCGCTGGGCGAGGACGCCATCAAGGATCATTTCTGCGCGGTCTCGACCAAGCTCGACCTGGTGGCGAAGTTCGGCATTCAATCCGATCGCGTCTTCGGCTTCTGGGATTGGGTCGGGGGGCGCTACTCGCTCTGGTCGTCGATCGGCCTGGCGCTGGCGATCGGCATCGGGCCGAAGCATTTCGAGGATTTTCTGCGCGGCGGGCACGAGGTCGACGAACATTTCCGCACCGCGCCGCTCGAAGACAACATTCCTGTTCTGATGGGACTTCTGGGTGTCTGGTATCGAAACGTCTGGGGCCTGGGCGCGCATGCGGTGATCCCCTACGACCAGAGGCTGGCGCGGTTTCCCGCCTATCTGCAGCAACTCGACATGGAGTCGAACGGCAAGTCGGTCCGGCGCGGCGGCGGGCCCGTCACGATGGCGACAGCGCCGGTGATCTGGGGCGAGCCCGGCACCAACGGCCAGCACGCCTTTTTCCAGATGCTGCATCAGGGCACGGACATCATCCCGATCGATTTCCTCGTCGCGGCCGAGCCTGTGGCGGCGGATGCGCATCACCATGCGCTGCTGTTCGCGAACTGCCTTGCGCAAGCCGAAGCGCTGATGCGCGGACGCTCGCGCCATGAGGTCGACGCAATCCTGAAAGCGCAGGGGCTCTCCCCGGACGCGGCAGCGGCGCTCGCGCCCCACAAGGTTTTTGCAGGCGACCGGCCCTCAAGCATGTTGCTCTACCGCCGGCTCGATCCGCATATGCTCGGGCGTCTGGTCGCGCTCTACGAGCACAAAGTCTTCGTGCAGTCGGCGATATGGGACATCAACGCCTTCGACCAATGGGGCGTCGAACTCGGCAAGGAACTGGCGAGCCGCCTTGCGCCGATCGTGGCGGATGATGCGGCGTCGACCCACGGCCTGGACGGATCAACCGCGGGCCTGATCGCCTACAGGCGTCAGCTGAAGGGCGGGTGAGCCGGCCTATTCGTCCTCGCCAAATCGATTGGCGACAAGCTGGGTGATCGCTTCCAGGCAATCCGAGGCTTCGGAGCCGCGGGCCGAAACCGTGATCGTGGACCCGATGCCGGCGCCCAGCGTCAGGATCCCCATAATGGACATGCCGCCGACAGTATCGCCACAGCGCGTCACCGTCACTTCGGCGTCATAGCGCTCGACGCACTGGACAAACTTGGCGGTCGCGCGCGCATGCAGGCCCTTGCGATTGACGATGCGCAATTCGCGGCTCACGCCGTCCTTGAAAGTCGGGGCGGGAGGGCAATCTTGGTCTGACTCGACTGAATCGTTCATTTCCCGCTCAGGATGCGACTTGCCACAGAAATGTACTTTCTGCCTGCATCCTGCGCCTGAATCACCGCCTGCTCAAGACTGGACTCCTCGCGAACCGAGGCGAGCTTGATCAACATCGGGAGATTGATCCCCGCGACCACGTCCACTTTCGGGCCATCCATCACGGAAATAGCGAGATTAGAGGGCGTTCCGCCAAACATGTCGGTCAGCACCACGACCCCGGCTCCGCTGTCGACATGGTGCACCGCTGAGACAATGTCCTTTCGGCGCTGTTCCATATCGTCTTCAGGACCAATGGTAATGGTCTCGATCTGTTTTTGTGGACCGACCACATGTTCCAGGGCCGCGCGAAACTCCGTCGCGAGGTGGCCGTGGGTCACCAGGACCATTCCGATCATCGGAAAGCACCGTCCATGCAGGTTTGAGCCACGAGCCTGTACAAGGCCCCCTCCAGCGGAGCGCCATTTTGTGCGTTGCCGCTAAATTGGCAAGCGAAATGCGCCATGTGAGATTCAGCCATCGGTAAAAATCGCTAAAATTCGTCTTGCTGCTGTTTCAGACGGCATTCCGGCGGGCAAAACAATCCGGCGAAGCGGGATTTCACCGATATTAGTTGTAAGTTCCGACAATTCCGGCAACCGGGCGGGTACAGACGCGCCCATTTCGGGCAAAAGATCGACCACGCAGGCGATCCGCGCGCTGGCCTCGAAGTCGCGGGACAGGATCCCGGCGCCGCGCTCTTCGATGAGTCCGGAAATGGCGGGGTGCGGGCTCGCCAACAGGCGGTCTCCGGCGACATGAAGCTGGACGCGATCGTCGGCCACGAGTCTTGCAAAGAGATGCCGACGGCTCGCCGCGTCAAGAAGCGCCATCACGAGTGACGACTTTCCTGCGCCCGACTTGCCCCGAATCAACACGCCCGATTCGCCAATCACCAGGGCGCTGGCGTGCACGGCGGCGGGCAGCGGCCCCGGATTTTCCTCAGCGCCCGCGTGCGAGTCGCCACCAGGAGGTCGTTTTGCGGAGCCGGCGTTCATCGCGTCGCCGGAAGCCAAACGAGGAATCTTGCGCCCAGGACGGCGCCGTCCGTGGCGCGGCGGTTCTGTGTCTTGATCCAGCCGCCATGGGCTTCGACGATCTGTCGCGATATCGAAAGGCCCAGGCCGCTGTTCTGGCCGAAGCCCTGGTCCGGCCGGTCCGTATAGAAGCGCTCGAAGATTCGCTCGACGGCATGATCGGGAATTCCGGGGCCGTCGTCATCAACGATGATCTCGACGCCATCCTGCATCTGGCCATTGCGGCCTGCCCCGCGCGCGCGCCGGAGCGCCAACCGTACGCTGCCGCCCGGCGGCGAGAAAGACCGTGCATTGTCCACCAGGTTGTTGACCACCTGGCCAAGCCGGGAATCATGGCCGAGCACGAAATAATCGGAGCCCTGCTTCGCGTCGCCGGCAGGCGCGATATCCAAGAGCACCGTGGCGCCATCTGGCTTCTTGATCTCATTGGCGAGGTCGCGAATGGCCCGGAGCAGGCGGACAAGATCCACAGGCTCGTAGTCGGCGCGGGCCAACTCGGCGTCGAGACGCGATGCGTCGGAAATGTCGCTGATCAGTCGATCGAGCCGGCGGACGTCATGTTGAATGACTTCGAGAAGGCGGGTCTTCGACGCCTCGGTGCGCGCCAACGGCAACGTCTCGACAGCGCTGCGCAGCGACGTCAACGGATTCTT
>JAIEQX010000140.1 GCA_019747375.1 Beijerinckiaceae bacterium
CCCTCCGCGGCGCGACGCACTTCCGCGTCCAGCTGCGCTTGCACGGACCTGATCTGCTCGCGCGCCTCGATAAGCGCGGGGTGCCGATCGCCGAACGTGACGCGAAGGTTGGACTCCTGCCGCCGGAGATCCGCGGTCTGAAGGCGGAGCTTCTCCACCGCGGTCGAGCGCAAAGCCTCCGGCAGCGCGCCCATGGTCTGGCCGGCGCTCGTCAATCGGCGCACCTGGTCGTGGCGACTGCGCACTTCCGCGGTGCGGGCGCGCGCGGCGGCCAGCAGCTTGGCGGCTTCGGTCAATTGCTGTTCGTTGACGAGCACGCCGCCCGAACCAACGATGCCGTTGCGGGCGCGATAGTCCTGCGCCCGGTTTTCGGCTTCCTGCACTTTGATCTGCAGGTCGACAAGACGCTCGGCCACCCAGGCGCTCTGGCGCTTGATATAGTCGTCCTGCACGTCTCTCTGGTCTTCGATATAGGCGGTGGCGATACCATTGGCCAGGATGGCGGCTTTTTCGGCGCTGCGCGCTTTCACGTCGAGTTCGAAAATATAGGTGCGTTCAGAGCGGCGCACCGACGCCATTTCGCCGAGCGCGATGACCAGCCCCTGGATGCGCTTCTCGCGCTCCGCCTGCGGACTCTGTCCGCGTAACATCGACATCAGCCTGTCGATGAGGCCTGGCTTGCCGAAGTCAGGGTCGTTGAGCAGATCGAGTGAAGCGATGGTCTTCCGCAGAACCGTTTCAGAAGTGAGCAGCTTCACTTGCGTCTCGGTCCGGATGAGATCCGGATTTTGCGGCACGGGCGGCTGGTCGGAGCCGACTGGCGGACGTTCGCGGGGATCGATGATGACGGTTGCAGTCGCCGTAAAGACAGACGGCGTCAAGACCACATAGACGACCGCCAGACAGCAGGCCACGAAAACACACGCGACAATGACCCGGATACGGCTGAAAAGAATATGAAAAAACTCGCCGATCTCGACGCGCGCGTCAGCAACGGCCGACTGCGCCGAAGCCACGACGGGTTGAACGCCCGCACGCCGCGCGCCCGCCGCATCATCCGGGCTGATCCCGCGCAGATCGTTGGACGCCGTCATTCCACCATCGCCGTCGTGTCTGGCCGCGTGCGGCCGGGATACGTTTCAACGGATCATTAATCATGATTGGTTACCAAACGTTTACGGCGTCACGCGGCGGGCCGCGAAGGCTGCCGCGATCGCTTCGACCGCCGCCTTGGGCTTGAGGGCGTCATCGAACGGCAGCGGGCGCGGTAATTTTTCTGCCGGCTTGCCGGCCCGGCGGTATATGTCCCGCAACCACGAGGCGCGATCGGACAATTGCCAGGTCATGACGATCCTGACTGCCGCAATGGCCAGGACTGCCCGAAGAAAATCGCCGTACCGTTTCGCCACCCGCCTGTCGCGCTCCGCGACATTGGCCGGATAGGCCTCGTCGTTGACGTCAAGTTCGGTGATGTAGATATCAAGGCCACGCGCCGCAAAACTCTCGGCATAAGCGGCGAATGCGGAATCGTCGTAGGGCCAATGGGGCAGCAGGTGCGCCTGGAAGCCCACGGCATGGAGAGGCGCCCCGTCGTCCTGCAGCTTCGCCACCAGATCACGAAGACGCGGCCGGATGCCTTGCCCCCATTCATGATTCGTTTCGCAGAACGCCTCGTTCAGCGTCAGTCTCGCGGTCTTGTCGATGGCGGCGACGCGCCGGAAAGCGCGCGCGATATAGGACGGCCCCATGGCCGACAGCCACGGCCCGTCGCGGTAGCCCCCCGGCTTGCCGTGCATCGGCCAGAAGGGTTCGTTGACGACATCCCAGGAATGAAGTCGTCCCGCATAGCGCTCCACGACACGATCGATATGAGCATCGAAAATGCGCTCGACCTCCCGGCCCGGCCGACGTTTCAGCCAATCAGGGGCATTATCGTTCCAGATCAGAGTGTGACCGCGCAATTGCTGGCCGTTGGCCTTGGCGAAAGCCGCAATGGCGTCGGCGCCGCCGAACTCGAAGCGCTCCGCGTCCGGGCGCAGGTAGTCAAATTTCAAGGCGTTTTCTGTGACCAGGATGCCGGCCTGCTGGGCGAACAGCCGGGTCATGCCGGGATCGAGTCGGGCGACATTGTCGATTGCGCCGCCAAACAGCAGGCCGGCCCTCGCCGCCAGCGTCGACAGCGCTTCGCTGGCCTGCGCTGGCCCTGCCCCCAGCAAGGCTGCGCCGCCTGCCGCCGCGCCCGCGATCACGTCCCTGCGTGAAATCCCGTTCATTCTCGTCTCCTGGCGCAAGACATGCGCCGGGGCAGACTAGCGCGGGAGCGTAAATGGATGCGGAACGCCTCTCCGCCTTTCAGGCGGCGCGCTTCTGGTAATCCTTGATGTCCGAGAAGACGATCTTGGGCCATTTCTCCTGCTCGTAACGCAGCGCCCAGGCTGAGGCCGCCATGAACACGGGCGCAGAATCGAGATCGTCCGCCATAGAGGACGGGTAAGCGCGACGGAATTTTTCCATTTCCGCGGGCTCATCCGAGTTCACCCAGCGGCAGAGTTCGAACCTGCTCTGCTCGAACGAGACCGGAAGTCCGTATTCAGCCTGCAGGCGCTCGGCAAGCACGTCGAGTTGCAGCGCCCCCACCACCCCCACGATCGCGCCGGAGCCGTCATTGGGCGTGAACACCTGCACCACGCCTTCTTCGGCCATCTGCTGAAGCGCCTCACGCAATTTCTTGGCCTTCATGGCGTCGCCCAGCTTCACGCGCCGCAGGATTTCCGGCGCGAAGCTCGGGACGCCCCGGAATACGATGTCCTCGCCTTCGGTCAGCGTGTCGCCGATGCGCAGCGTCCCATGGTTGGGGATCCCCACCACGTCGCCCGCAAAGGCCTCTTCCACGAGCGCGCGTTCCTGCGCGAAGAAGAATTGCGGAGCATTCAGCGCCATGGGCTTGCCTGTGCGAACCAGTTTCACCTTCATGCCGCGTGTCAGGCGCCCGGAACACACGCGCATGAAAGCGATGCGGTCGCGATGATTGGGATCCATGTTCGCCTGAATTTTGAACACGAAACCCGACATTTTCGGCTCGCGCGGCTGGACGACCCGGCTCGCCGCCTCCAGAGGACGGGGCGGCGGAGCGAACTCGCCGAGTCCGTCGATCAAATCCTGTACCCCGAAGGTCCGCAAGGCGGAGCCGAAATAGACGGGCGTCAGATGACCTTCGAGGAACGCCTTCTCGTCAAATGGCTTGAGCGCCTCGACAGCGAGCGACAGTTCTTCCACGAACGCCGCGCGCTCATGCTCGGGCAGCAGTTCTGCAATGCAGGGATCGGTCGGGCCGTTGACCTTGCGAGGCCCGTCTTCGCTGTTGAGCAGCCGGATCTGGCTTTTCCGCATGTCGTAGGTGCCGGCGAAATCGCGGCCCCGTCCGATCGGCCAGGTGACGGGCGCCGTGTCGAGCGCCAGCGTCTTCTCGATCTCGTCCAGCAGGTCGAACGGGTCGCGCGTCTCGCGGTCCATCTTGTTGATGAAGGTGACGATCGGAATGTCACGCAGGCGGCAGACTTCGAAAAGCTTGCGCGTGCGCGCCTCGATGCCCTTGGCGGCGTCGATCACCATGATGGCGGAATCCACCGCCGTGAGGGTGCGATACGTGTCCTCGGAAAAGTCCTCGTGGCCCGGCGTGTCGAGCAGGTTGAAGACACGACCGTCATATTCGAACGTCATCACCGAGGTGACGACCGAAATGCCGCGCTCGCGCTCGATGCCCATCCAGTCGGACCGGGTCTGGCGGCGGTTGGCCTTGGCGCGCACTTCGCCGGCGAGCTGGATGGCGCCGCCGAAGAGCAGCAGCTTTTCGGTCAGCGTCGTCTTGCCGGCGTCAGGATGCGAAATGATGGCGAAGGTGCGCCGCCGGCTGACGGGATCGGGTGCGGACATGAGGACCTGAAGGGACGGATTGCCTGGGGATTGGATAAGCCGGGCCGGGTTTAGCCCAGCCCGGCCCGGAAATCCAATCTCTCTATTCCGCCGCCTTCGGCTCGGCCTGCCCCGGCAGGGCAGCCGCGCTCGCCGCCTTTTCGCGATCGCGGCTGTGATCGCGGGCGATGAACGTATAGACCGCTGGCGTGACAAACAGCGTGAACAGCGTGCCGATGGCCATGCCGGCCGCAATCACGAGGCCTATGTCGAAGCGGCTGCGCGCGCCTGCGCCATTGGCCAGGATCAACGGAATCATGGCCACCACCATGGCGGCTGTCGTCATCAGGATCGGGCGGAGCCGCACGCCGGCTGCATGTTCGATCGCCTCGCGGCGGCTCATGTGCTCTTCCTCCTGCAGGCGATTGGCGAAATCGACCATCAGGATGCCGTGCTTGGTGATCAGCCCGATCAGCGTCACCAGCCCGATCTGCGTATAGATATTGATGCTCGCCGCCCCCATGACGCCCAGAATATTCAGCGGCAGCAGCGCTCCGAAAATCGACGTCGGGAGCGCGATCAGGATGATGAACGGATCGCGGAAGCTCTCGAACTGCGCCGCCAGCACGAGGAAGATGACGATCAGAGCGAACACGAAGGTGATCGCCAGCGCGCTGCCTTCCTGCACATACTGACGGGCGTCACCCTGGAAGTCATAAGTGTAGCCTTCCGGAAAAATCTCCTTGGCCTTGGCCTGCAGGAACTCGAGCGTCTCGCCCAGCGTGCGACCCGGGAACGGCACGCCCGACAGCGTCGCGGAATTGAGCTGCTGAAACGACGTCAGTGCGTTCGGCTGCACGGTGTTGCGTAGCGTCACGACGGTAGACAGAGGCACGAGTTCGCCAGCCCGCGTGCGCACCTGGTAGCGCGACAGCCAGTCGGCGTCGACGCGGAATTCGCGCGGGACCTGCGGGATGACCTGATAGCTCCGTCCGTAGAGGTTGAAACGATTGACGTAATTGCCGCCCAGCAAAGTCGCCAGAGAGGAGCCGATCTCCTGCATGTTGACGCCAAGGCGATTTGCCTTGTCGGCGTCGATCATCACTTCGATCTGCGGCGTATCGAACTTCAGGTCGCTGTCGACGAAGATGAACATGCCGCTCTTGCGGGCTTCCGTCTGCACCTGGTCCAGGACGCCCGCAAGCGCCTGATAATCGCCAGTGCTGCGGATGACGAACTGCATTGGCGGGCCGCCCGTCGACCCCGGCAGGGCCGGCGGCGAGAACGCCAGGACCTGGGCGCCGGTGATGGTCGCGAGCTTGCCCTGCAGTTCCTGAAGCACCTGCTTCTGCGTGCGCGTGCGCTGCTCCCACGGCTTCAGCAGCACGCCTACGAAAGCCTGATGCACGCCGCCCGAGCCGTTGATGGCGAAGACGTGGCTCTTTTCGGGGATCGCGTCGAGCACCTTGTAGAGCGCATCCGTCGTCTGCTCGAGGTAATCCAGATTGGCGTACTGCGGCGTCTTCACGATGACAAAGAGAATGCCCTGGTCTTCCTCCGGCGCCAGCTCCTTGGGAGTCGTCACATACATGATGGCGGTCAGCGCCAGAACGCCGACGAGGATCAGCATGGTCATGGCCCGGAAGTTGAGCGTCCGGTTGAGGCGGCGCTGATAGCGCTTGCGCAATCCCTCGAACATACGGTCCAGGAACTTCACGAAACCGCCCTGGCTGTCGGCCGTGTGTGGCTTCAAAAGCAGCGAGCACATCATCGGCGAGAGCGTCAGCGCCACCACGCCCGACACCACCACGGCGCCCGCGAGCGTGAAGGCGAATTCGCGGAAGAGCGCGCCTGTCAGGCCCGACACGAAGCCGATGGGCGCATAGACCGCCGCCAGCGTGATCGTCATGGAGACGACCGGCATGGCGATTTCGCGAGCGCCCTTGATGGAGGCGTCGAACGGCGTCATCCCCTCCTCGATGTGGCGGTAGATGTTCTCCACCACCACGATCGCATCGTCGACCACAAGCCCGATCGCCAGCACCAGCGCCAGCAGGGTCAGGAGATTGATGGAATATCCGAGCGCCAGCAGCATGATCATCACGCCGACGAGCGACAGCGGTATGGTCACGATCGGGATCAGTGTGGAGCGCAGGTTTCCGAGAAACAGGAAGATCACCACCACGACGATCAGCGCGGCTTCTCCGAGCGTCTTTGCGACTTCCGAAATCGAGGCGCGGATGAACTCGGTCGCATCATACGCGATGGCCGCGTCCATGCCGCTCGGCAATTGGGCCTGAATATCCGGAAAGGCCCGCCGCACATTGTCGATCACCGTCAACGGATTGGCGGTCGGCGTCGCATACACGCCCACGAACACGGCCTTGACGCCGTCGAACACCGAAGATGAATCGACCGATTGCGGACCCAGCTCGACATCCGCGATAGCGCCGAGGCGGATCAGGCTGTCGCCGCGCGACGCCACGACCAGTTGCGCAAACGCGTTGGCGCTGTCGAGCGACGTCAGCGCATTGATGCTCGTCTGGGTGAAGTCGCCCTTGATCTGGCCCGCCGCCGACGTGAAATTGTTGGCCGCCAGCGCGGCGCGGACGTCGGACGGCGTGACGCCCCTCGCCGCCATGCGGTTGGGATCAAGCCAGACGCGCATGGCGAAAGTCTGCCCGCCCAGGATCTGCGCATTGCCGACGCCATCGATGGTCTGCAGACGAGGCTGCACCACGCGGGTCAGGTAATCGGTGATCTGAGACGGCGTCAGCACTTTGGAATTGAACGACATGTACATCAGGGCGTAGCCCTGACCGGTCTGCTTCACGACGATCGGATCATTCGCCTCGCGCGGCAGCGTGCCGCGCACCTGGTTGACCTTCGACAGCACATCCGTGACGGCGCGATCCGGATCGGCATTGAGCCGCAGGTTCAAAGTGATCAGCGACGTATTCTGCTGCGAATTTGAGACGATCGTGTCAATGCCTTCGGTGCTCGCCACCGCCTGTTCGAGCGGCGTCGTGATGAAGCCCTTGATCAGGTCCGCATTCGCGCCCGGATAGGTCGTGGTGATCGTGATCGTCGTCTGCGACAATTCCGGGTACTGCCGGATTTGCAGCTTGAAGGCCGCCTGCAGTCCGACAAGCAGGATGAGCAGGCTGACGACGGTCGACAGCACTGGCCGCCGGATGAACAGATCCGTGAAAGATCCCATGACGGTGCTCCTACTGCCGCGGCAGTGTGGCGGGCGCTTGAAGTCCCGCGTTCGGATCGATCTTGACGCGCGCGTTGGGCTGCAGCTTCAACTGGCCTTCGGTGACGACGCGTTCGCCCGGCGCGACGCCGTCGCGGATCTCGATTCGGTCCGCCCGTGTGTCGCCGGTCCGAACGACGCGGCGCTCGACGATCAGAGGCTGGTCTGCCGGCGGCGTCGCCGCCTGCGCGGAGCCCGCCGGCGGCGGAGCCGGCTTCACCACGAAGATCGTGTCGCCGTAGAGCGAATAGGACACGCTGGTGCGAGGAATGGTCGTAATCTTGACAGGCTGACCCGCCAGCACGCCGACATTGGCGAACATGCCGGGACGAAGCTCCCGGGCCGGATTGGCGACCTGCGCCCGCACGATGATGGTCCGCGTCTCTGCGCTCACGCGCGCATCGATCGAGCCGATCTTGTCGCTGTAGACCTTGCCCGGATAAGCGTCCACCGACAGATCGACCGCCTGGCCGAGCTGCAGCTTGCCGATATCCTGCTCGGGCATCGGAAAGTCTACATCGATCGGATCCAGCTGCTGCAACGTCACGATTGATGTGCCGGGCGAAACATACTGGCCGACGTCGACCTTGCGCAGGCCGAGCCGCCCCGCAAACGGCGCGATCAACTGCTTCTGGGCAATCAGCGCCCGTGTGCGGTCGGCGGCGGCGGCGGCGGAATCGCGCTGCGACAGGGCGAGATCCACATTCGCGGTCGTGGTCGACCCGCCGCTTACCAGCTGTTTCTGCCGCTCAAGCGACAGCTCGGCGTTTCGCAGCGTCGCAAGGTTGGATTTGAGATCCGCCTGCTCGACGAGGTCGTCGATCTGCACCAGCACGTGCCCGCGCTCGACATCCTGGCCCGAGTCGAAACGGATCGCCCGCACCACGCCACCGACCTGGGGAGACACGTCAATGCCCTGCACGGCGCGGAACGTCCCGATCGCCGGCAGGCGCGTCTGCCATTCCTCGGTTTTGGCTTCCGCCACCGCGACAGCCGCCAGGGGCTGCGGAGCAGCCGCGATGAAGCCCCGGATCATCTCGGGCTTCTGGACGAACTGGAACCAGGCAAGCCCGCCAGCGAGACCCGCGAGCAGCAAAAATACGATCAGAAATGCAAATGCGCGCTTCATGGACCACCGGCCTGACGCTTCGAGCAGCGTCCGTCATGCTGAATTCAGGGAGCCGTCCAGGGCCGCCTCGCGGCCTCACTCTCGTCAACAGGACCGCCCGGCGGTCATGTTCCCGGGGAACGACATGCGCAGCTTACTCAATCCAGGACGCGCCGCCCACCCCCGAACCGACATGACCGATCACGTTTGAACCGTTTTATTTCGCGCCCGGCCGTGCGCCTGCGCACATCTGCGCAGATTCTGCGCGATGCACTCCGCTCATCGAATGTGGACGATTGTTCATTTGCGGCGCAGCTCTGGCAAAGTCATAACGACACGACCAGGAGCCGTCCATGTCCCAAGCCCTCCTCCTCCGCCTGCACCGCTGGATTTCTCTTGTCTTCGCCCTGCCCTTGCTGGTGGTGATCGGAACAGGACTGATCCTGTCCTTCCAGCCCGTCGTGCAAATGTCTTCGATCCGGCCGAACATGCTGACGGCGGAAAAGATAGAAGCCTACGTCAAACGCTTTGATCCGGACGGAAAGGCCCGCAATCTGTCCGTGGACGGTTATGAAAACAGGCTCACGCTCAATGGAGTCGGGCCTGACGGCGCAATCGACGTCGACCTGACGACTGGCGAAGAAGCTACGACCGACGACGGCTGGCTTTCCGAATTGTTCGGCGACAGCCGCCGCCTGCACGAACACTTCCTGTTCGACCTGCGTTGGGTCGTCACCGCATCGACCTACGCGATGATCGCGCTTGCCGTGCTGGGCGTCTTGATGGGTTGGCCGCGGTTGCGAAACACCGTTTCAGGCTGGCACAAAGGCATGGCCTGGATTTTCCTGCCGCTGATCATGCTGAGCCTCGTGTCGGGCCTCGGCATCGCGCATGGCGTCACGTTTTCGTCGCCGCCAGCCGGCGCGCCCTCGCCGCGCGGCCCTCCCGTTCCGCTCATCGAGGCCGTCCGCATGGTCTCGGCGCATACCGACCCCTCAAATCTCTTGTCGCTGGGCAATCGCGGCGGTCGCCAGCTTGCGCGCATAGTCGAAAACGGCGAGGTCCGCGCCTATCAGGTGACGCGCGAAGGCCTGCGGGCCGGCTCCCGCAACTGGCCACGCCTGCTGCACGAGGGTAACTGGCTCGGCGTATGGTCGGGTCTGGCGAATGTTCTCACCTCGATCGCCATGCTGGGACTGCTGGGAACCGGCCTGCTGATCTGGGCGAGGCGGAAATTCCGCCGCCGCAACCGCACCCGCTCGTCATCCCCCGCGCCGGCCACACAGGCGACATAAGCCCCCATCTCTGTCGATCACGGCAAATCGGCTTCTTAATGAGGCATTTGCCTGTTATTTGAGCCCACCAAGCACGGTTGCTGATCCGTTTGCACGGTGACTGCACAGAATTTCGGTGGCGCCCCGCTTGCTTGGCCGGTTAGATTCCCCTTCAGGGGTGAAGGCAGGCGGGAGTTCGCGGGCTTGGCAAACGGGCGCTTTTTCGACGAAATGAAACGGCCCGACGGGCTGACCCGCGCAGTCTATGAACGCGTGAACCGCTGGCTGGAGTCAGCTCCGCCAGAGCTGCTGGCGTCGCGCCGTAGCCAGGCGGAGCTCATGTTCCGCCGTATCGGCATCACCTTCGCGGTCTATGGCGAGAAGGACGCCTCCGAGCGGCTGATCCCTTTCGACATCATTCCCCGCGTGCTGGGCCGCTCGGAATGGACCCGGCTTGAAGCCGGACTGGTTCAACGTGTCAAGGCCCTGAACCTGTTTCTCGCAGACGTTTACGGCGCCGGCGAAGTGATCCGGGCGGGCGTCATCCCATCCGACATCGTTTACCGCAATCCGCATTTCCGCCCGGAAATGTCAGGCCGGCGCGTGCCGCATGATGTTTACGTGCAGATCTCCGGCATCGATATCGTGCGCATCGACGAGGACGATTTCTACGTCCTTGAAGACAATGCGCGTACGCCCTCCGGCGTTTCCTACATGCTGGAGAACCGCGAGGTCATGATGCGCCTCGTGCCGGAGCTTTTCGCCGAGCACCGCGTGGCGCCGGTTGAAAATTATCCTGACGCGCTGCTGGCCTGCCTGAAATCCGTGTCGCCCCGCCCCGCAGGAAACGATCCGACGACGGTGCTGCTGACGCCCGGCCAGTTCAATTCCGCCTATTACGAACATTCGTTCCTGGCCGACAAGCTCGGCATCGAACTGGTGGAAGGCCGCGATCTTCTGGTGCGTGACGACATCGTCTATATGCGCACCACACAGGGACCGCAGCGCGTCGACGTTATCTATCGCCGCATCGACGATGAATATCTTGACCCGCTTGCCTTCCGTCCGGACTCGGCGCTCGGAGTGCCGGGCTTGATGAGCGCTTATCTCGCCGGCAATGTCACACTCGCCAATGCGGTCGGAACCGGCATCGCCGATGACAAGGCGGTCTACACCTATATGCCCGAGATCATCCGCTTCTATCTGGGCGAGGAGCCGCTGCTCAAAAACGTGCCGACGTGGCGCTGCCGCGACCCCGAGTCCCTGAAATACGTGCTGGACCATCTGCCCGAACTTGTCGTCAAGGAAGTTAACGGGTCGGGCGGTTACGGCATGCTGGTCGGCCCGCATGCGACGCGCGCCGAAATCGACTCCTTCGCCGACAAGCTGAAGCACGATCCCGCCGGTTTCATCGCCCAACCGACCCTTTCGCTATCAACATGTCCGGCGTCGTTCGAAAGCGGCATCGGCCCACGCCACGTCGACCTGCGCCCGTTCGTTCTGTCGGGCGCAGACGGCGTGCGCGTCATTCCCGGCGGCCTGACGCGCGTCGCCCTCAAGGAAGGGTCGCTTGTCGTCAATTCGAGCCAGGGTGGCGGCACCAAGGACACGTGGGTGATCGATGACGAGCAGGGGCCGGCCTGACATGAGCGCCAACAGGACCATTCCCCTCACCTTCCAGTCGCGAGCCGCATGATGCTGTCCCGCACCGCCGACAATCTTTTCTGGCTCGCCCGCTACATGGAGCGCGCCGATTTCCTCGCCCGGCTGATTGAGGCGACGCAGCGTCTCTCCACCCTTCCCACCGCTTATGGCGGCACGGGCTCGGAATGGGAAAGCACCCTGAATGCAGCCGGCGCGCTCGAAACCTATGAACTCGCCTTCGACAAGGTCACCGAGGGCGACGCGATCCACTTCCTCGCATTCGACTCGAAGAATCCGTCTTCGATCCGCAATTGCATCGAACTCGCACGCACCAATGCGCGCGCGGTCCGCACGGCATTGACCATCGAGATGTGGCAGTCGATCAACACGGCCTGGCTTGAACTTAAACGGTTCGAGACGTCGCTCGGAGCCAAGGGCACCATTGATCGCGTCGAGCTCTCTCGCTTCCTCGATTTCGTCAAGAAGACATCGCTCGATTTCGATGGTTCGGCAAACCGCACCATGCTGCGCAACGACGCATACTGGTTTTCGCGCCTGGGTCTTTATGTCGAG
The DNA here is from genome assembly GCA_019747375.1 of Beijerinckiaceae bacterium. Taxonomy (GTDB): domain Bacteria; phylum Pseudomonadota; class Alphaproteobacteria; order Rhizobiales; family Beijerinckiaceae; genus Terripilifer. The sequence continues at coordinate 11,771 of JAIEQX010000140.1, forward strand.
CGCGTCGACACCACGGCGCGCATCCTCGACGTGAAATACCATGTGCTGTTGCCCGAGACGGAAGCGGTCGGCGGCACGATCGACTATTTCCAGTGGACCGCCATCCTGCGCGCCGTTTCGGCCCTGACCGCCTATCACTGGGTCTACAAGGGCGGCGTCAAGCCGTGGCTTGTCGCTGACCTCCTGATCCTGCGTCCGGAAATGCCGCGTTCGCTGCACTTCTGCTACGACAATATCGTTCGCCTTCTCGACGCGATCGCCCGCGCCTATGGTCGTCAGGGTCCTTCGCAGCGTCATGCGCGCAGCGTCCTGTCCCGGCTCGAAAACGCCTCCATCAAGGAGATCTTCGAAACCGGTCTGCACGAGTTCCTGACCGGCTTCATTGAGGACAATGACCGGCTCGGCTCAAACATCGCCGAGCAATATCTGATCGATTGAGGCTGCCATGCGGATGCGGATCAGACACGAGACGACGTACACCTACGAACCGCCGGCCAAATTCGTGATTCAAACGCTGCGGATGACGCCGCGCAATCATGAAGGTCAGCACGTCAGCTCGTGGCGCATGGACATCGATGCGGATTGCCGGTTGAAATCCTCCGAAGACACATTCGGCAATGTGACCCACACATTTTCGGTGGACGGTCCCGTGGCCAAGATGCACATTGTCGCGGAAGGCGAGGTCGAGACGTTCGACAACGCCGGCATTGTGCGCGGCGCCATAGAGCGGTTTCCCACCGAACTCTATTGCCGCGATACCGATCACACCCTAGCGAGCGCCGAGTTGCGCGCCTTCGCGCTGGAATGCGATCGCGGCAGCGAAGGCTCGCTCGACACTCTGCACCGTCTGATGGACACGCTGCACGCCACCATGGAGATTGATGCGGATGCGAGCCGCGACACGGTCGCGACCGCCACAGAGGCATTTAATGCCAAGAAGGCCGCCGCCTCCGACTTCGCCCATGTCTTTGTCGCCGCCTCGCGCTTTCTGGGCCTGCCCGCACGCGTGGTCGAAGGCTATTACCTCCCGGCTGAAGGACCGCCGGTTCTGCATAGCTGGGCGGAGTCGCACGCCGAAAGCTACGGCTGGATCGGTTTCGACGCCGCCACGGGAATCTGTCCGCAGGAAAACCACGTTCGGGTCGCGATCGGGCTGGACCGACTGGGCGCCGCCCCGGCGCGGCAGGCGCAGATCGGCGGGTTAGCCCCCAAAGCCGACGTGCGGCTGTCCATCGCCCC
>JAIEQX010000018.1 GCA_019747375.1 Beijerinckiaceae bacterium
AAGTCCCGCTGCGTTTGCCAGGCGGCTTCCGCCTGATCGCGGCGGTATCGTCCAGGCATCGTGTCGTTCAGCCAGCCATGCGGCGCGCCGCCGAAAATCTCGACATGATGCGTCAGCTTGTTCTGCTCCAGGCATCCACGCAGCTTGCGCACGTGGTCGACCGAAATGATGTGGTCGGCCTCGCCGAACATGGCCAGGACCGGGCAATCCACCCGGGCGATCAACTTGTCGAGCGCCTCGGGATAACGGGCGTTCTCCTGCCACTCGCGATCCTGCGCCGCGCCATACCAGACGAGAGCGGCCGAAATCTTGCGGTGAGCCGCCAGCACCAGGGGATGGCGGCCCGTCTGGCACACGCCCATGCCCACGATCCGCGAAAGATCGGCCTGCGGAATCTCGCTGACGGCCACTATGGCGCTTTCCATATACTCGAGCGACTCCGGATCCGTCATGTCGTAGCCGCTGTCGCCACGATGCAGGGCGTCCTGATCCGGGTGCTTGTAGAAATAGTCCGCCGCGATACAGACGAACCCTTCGCGCGCGTGGCGCCGCGCCAGATCCTTGGTGTGTTCGACGAGGCCATAGCGCTCGTGCAGCAGCACAATGACCGGGGCTTTCTCGGCTGTCGCCGGAACCGCCACGAAAGCCGGCATCCCGCCCGCACATGTCAGGTTTATTTCTTGAATCGCGCTCAACGGCCTGGTCTCCTCAACGCTTGATAGGGACGATGTCATTTCTTCGTGGCGGCGGCCAGGAACGATGCGTCGATCAACGACGCGACCGTGGGCGCGCTGGCCAGTTCCTTTGAAGCCACCAGCGAATCCACGACGGCCTGAAGGCCCGCCTCGGATAGGCCGGCGCCCGGCGCGATGATTTTCTTGTCCTGGTAGAACGTGTACACGCGCTCCGAGGTCGCCTTGTCGGAATTATTGTATTTCATCAGGATCGACACGACCTCGTCGCGATGCGCCGGATCGTAGAAGATCGCCGACGCGGCCACGAACGCCTTCAGGAAGCCCGTGACGGCGTCGGGATTCTTCTTGGCCCAGACGCTGTTGACGAACACATTGTTCTGCGCCCAGACCGGCACGTAGTCCGGCGCCGCGCCGAGATCCGAATAACCTGCGTCCATCGCCACGAGATCGTTCGGGTTGGTCAGAACAGCCGCTCCGACCGCGCCGGTCATCAGCTGCGCAAAGCGCGCCGGCGTCGTGCCCGCATAGACGAGGTCGTAATCCTTGTCGGCGAGGCCGTTCTTGCGCGCCATGATGCGGAAGAAGAACAACGTCTGGTCGCTGGGGCCGCCGACCGAAATCGTCTTGCCCTTGAGGTCGCCCCAAGTGCGAACGTCCTTGGCGCCCACCACCCGGAACGGCGCAGCCGTGACGGCTCCGGCCACGATCGAAAGTGGCGCGCCCTGCCCCACGGCCCGGATGAATTGATCGGTCGCCGCGATGCTGATGTCCAGCGAGCCCGCAAGCGTCTGCTGCACCGCCTTTGCGGCCGAGCCGGCGGCGAACCAGTTCAGCTGCACGCCGTTGGCCTCGAACAACTTCCTCTCCATCGCAATATAGGTGACGATGGAAGTGGAATCGCTTTTGCCCGTTGTGCCGAACTGCACTTCGGCGGCCGATGCGTCCGCGACAGGGACAAATATGGCCGCCAGCGCACAAGCGGCTGCGATCCATCGACGCGAAATCTGTGTGTGAACGAACATCGGCGGTCCTCCCAGTGCGACGGTCTTGGCGCCATTTCGCCCAGCAACTCACGTGCCAATGACGACCGCACGGCGCCATGCCTTGCTTGGACCCGAGCTTGCGCCCTCGCCGCCGCCAGATCAAGCAGCCGCGACCAAGGGGACGGAGCTTTTGAAGTAGCCGTTATCGATGAAGAGCGCGCCAAAGCGCGCTGTCTGGATGCATGCGCCCGCGATGCACCAGAGCCGTGCAGCGGACCTCGCCCCCATCCACGGGTTCGTTGGTGTGCAGGGTGCGATATCCCCAGAACAGATACAGGTCGCCCGGCGCCAGGTGGAGACGCGTGAAACGGGCGGAGCCGCCCGCATGCATGCGGCGCAGGATCCTTTGGGTCAAAGGATTGTCGACGATCAGCTTGTCCAGGAGATTGCGCGCATAGCTGTTTCGCAACGGCCGTGTATTGGGCGCGATGATGAGGTCGCCCGGGCTGCCGCGCACCGGCATGATCACCGGAACCAGCGCCGTCAGGACGAAGGAATCGAAATGAAACACCATGGAATGCTGCGCCACTGATCCGCCGCTGAGGCACCGGACGATCTTGTATGTGGTTTCAAGATCCGCGTGCCGCGTCTCCACACGCTCGCAGATCAGACGCGTGACTTCGGTGACGCGTTCCATCATGGGGAGAACCGCGGAAGTCTGCTCGTCGCCGATGAGCATCACGCTTTCGCCGCCATTCGCCTGAACGGCGCCCCGCACCGCGCCTTGTGCGCGCCCGAGTTCATCGAGCGGGATAAAGCCGGAAATGCGTGCGTAACCCTGCGTCTCGATGTCGGCGATCAGCCCGTCCACATCGAGTGGCGGAAGCCGGGACGTCTCGTCTTGCGGATGCATGTCATGAAGGCTCAAGGCGCACCTCCAGCTTTTCGAAATGCTACTTTACGAACGCCTTCCGCAAAACCAAGATCAAGGTGAAATATACCTTAAGAAAGACCCGGTCAGGCCGATGGACGCGCCGACGGCCCCATTGTCACGTCATCCGGACAAGCGACCTCGGCCGAGTTGGACACCACCAGAAGAAACCCGCACAGACAGATGGCGTCGAACAGGATGTAAGCCTCGAGCCAGAACGGCATGTTACTCTCCAGAACCTGGGCCGGAAAAGGCCTGTGTCTGAAATGTACCGTCGAGCTCTTGAGAACGGCTGAGCTTAACCTGTTCGATTGGCGCGATTCCGAAAACGAGTGGTTAACCACTTGGGCGCGCCACCGGGCGGGCGGCTATTTTTCGGCCGGCTTTTCAATGTTGAGCATCTTGCGCACGCGGGCCTTCACGGGCTCGGGCGCAGCCTCCATCTGGGCGATGATTTCGCTCATCCGCTCGGGCCCGAACCACCGGGTATCGAGTTTCATGGCGCGCGCGTCCGCGAGATATTCGGGGTCCTGCATCGTGTCGGCGAAAGCTTTGACAAGAATGGCGGCGCGGTCTTTCGGGATGTCCGGCGGCGCCAGTATGGGCCGCCCCAGCGCCAGTTGCGCGAACATCAGGCTCAGGGCGCTGCGCCCGCCCTCGTCGGTGGCGAGTTCCAGAGCGTTGGGCACGTCCTTGAACTTCTCGTGGCGCGAAAGGCCCATTTGCAGCACCACGCGCAACGTCCCGTCCGCCAGCTGCTTTTCGAACAGCGAACCCAGCGTGGAGACGAAAATTCCGCAGGCGCCCTGCAGTTCGCCGCGCTCCATCGCGGCCGCGCGTAGATTGGTGCCGCGATAGCCCGGGATGATTTTCAGCTTGGCGCCCAGAACCTCATTCATGCCCATCGGAAAGGTCTGCGAGTTCGACCCGATTCCCTCGCTGCCGATGTTCACGTCCTTGGTGAGAAAATCCTTTGCGTCCTTGACTCCCGAATTGTGCCAGACGGAGCACGTGTCGGACTCCTCGCTCAGATTGCCGATCGGCGTGAATTTGACGTTGTCGAATTTCGCCAGGCGCTCTCCGAGCGCCGCCACCAGGAAGGAACTGGAGGCCAGCATCGCCAGGGCGGTGCCGTCGCGCGGCGAAAGATTATAGAGATTGTTGGCCGCAACCATGCCGCCGCCGCCGGGCACGTTCTGGATGATGATCTGGGGACGGCCCGGAATATGTTTCGAATAATGCCGTCCAAGCGTACGCGCATAGGTGTCATAGCCGCCGCCCGGCCCGGACGGCACGACCAGCGTGATCGATTTTCCGGCGAAAAAAGGTTCGGACTGCTGCGCGGCTGCGCTCTGCGCAAGGCCCGGCAGCAACAAGACGGCGCAAGCCGCCACAAGCGCATTGGTCTTCAAGGTCCCCTCCCGTCGCCGGCGATTCGCCGAAGCTCCGGGCGTTCGCCCTCGAGCCTTCATCCAGCGTCGCCTGCGCCCCAGGGCGCAACCGGCGTCGAATGACATGGCGTCCCGCCAGCCTGTCGTTTCTTGGCCGCTGATTTGGGCTCAACGTGCGCCCGCCGAGCTTGTCACGCGCCCCAGCCGCTGGCAAGCGGCCTGCCTGAGCCGCACAATCGAGAGACAACGGCTTGAAGTTTCCCGAATGTTTTCCACAGGCCACGGACGCATCAGATTCCGGCCTACATAAGAACACAAATGAAACCGCTGATAGGCCTTCACGGCAACGCCTGCATCGTTTGAGCGGCGGATCCGGAATCGAACTGCCTCATATGGTCCGTTGCGCCCGCGGCGGATATCGGTGCGCGCATGCGCATTGCAGATCCTTGCGCGCAAGGCGTCGTGCGTTCGGCGCGGCCTGGCGATCAGGGCGCCCGTTTAACGACATTCAACCGGTTGTTCATGGCCCGTCAGCACATCTCGCAACATCCACTGACGAACGTCCTGATGCGCTCGCGCACGGCCCTCATCGCGGTCGCGGCGTTCAGCGCGGGGATCAATCTTCTGGTCCTCACCGGCTCGATCTACATGATGCAGGTGTTCGACCGCGTGCTCACCGGACAGAGCAAGTCGACGCTATTCTTCCTGACCCTTCTCGCGCTCTTCCTGCTGACCATTTATGGCCTGCTGGAACTCGCGCGCTCGCGAATCCTTGTGCGGCTGGCGACCTGGCTGGATCAATTCCTGTCGCCGCTCGTGTTCTCGCGCGGGCTTGAAAGCTGCGTGTCCGGACAGCAGAACACGCATGCCGGCCTGAACGATCTGGCGAGCCTCCGCAATTTCATTTCCGGCGCAGGCCTCACGGCTCTTCTCGACGCCCCCTGGGTTCCGATCTATCTGCTTGTCACCTTTCTGCTGCATCCGCTGATCGGCCTGGTCACCACGCTCGCGGTCTTCATCCTGTTTGGCGCAGCCGTGCTGGCCCATGTCGTCAACACGCGACAGCTTGAATCATCGAGCGCCCAGTCGCGGGCGAACAATCTTCTGGTCCACGCGGCGTTCCGCAACGCCGCGCTCGCCGATTCCATGGGCATGCTGGGCGCGCTGGTGCGGCGCTGGCGCGACGGCAACGCACAGGTGCTGGGCGGCCAGCAGGCGGCGCATGACCGGATGGGCCTCGTGACGGCGGCGACGAAATTCTTCCGCAGCGCCCTGCAGATCGTCATCCTGGCGCTCGGCGCCTGGCTGGTCATCGATCATCAGCTCTCGGTCGGCGGCATGACCGCCGCCTCCATCATCATGGCCCGCGCGCTCGCCCCGGTCGAAGCCACCGTCGGTTCATGGAAGCAGATCTGCGCCGCCGCCGCCGCCTGGAAGTCGCTCGGCGAACTTCTCCGGCGCGGCAAGCTGCACGCCGGCACGATCCGCCTGCCGCGGCCCAAGGGCCGGTTGCATGTGGACGGCGTCACCCACATCCCCGACGGCGCCACGCGCCCCGCCCTGCTCGGCGTAACGCTCGAACTTCTTCCGGGCGAAGTCCTCGCGGTGGTCGGCCCATCGGGCGCCGGCAAGTCGACGCTCGTGAAGCTGATGGTTGGCATCGCGCAGCCGACGCGTGGATGCGTTCGCCTCGACGAAGCCGACATGTTCCTGTGGGACCGCTCCGACCTCGGCCAGCACATCGGCTATCTTCCCCAAACCGTCGAGCTTCTTCCCGGCAGCATTCAGGACAATATCGCCCGCATGCAGGAAGACGCCGATCCTGCGCGCGTCATCGAAGCGGCGAAAGTCGCAGGCGTGCACGATCTGATCCTGCGCCTGCCCGAAGGCTACGACACGCAGATCGTCGGCGAGGCCGCCAATCTGTCGGGCGGACAGAAACAGCGCATCGGCCTTGCCCGGGCGCTTTATGGAAATCCCGCGTTGATCGTGCTGGACGAGCCGAATTCGAACCTCGACTCCGTCGGCGACGAAGCCCTCAATCAGGCGATCCACGCATCCAAGCAACTGGGCGCAACGGTGGTGATCGTGGCGCACAGACCGTCGCTGATGCGTCATGTCGACAAGGTCGCGGTGCTCAACGAAGGCAGCCTGCATGTGTTCGGGCCGAAGGCGAGCGTGCTCGGCTCCGTCGCGCGCGTCTCGGAAATTCCCACCGCAAAGGCAAGCTGACGATGATGTCGCGACTGCCCTCCTCGCCCGACTTTCAAAAGATGACCGGCGCCCTCATGGCGCGCGCCGGCAAGATCCAGTCGCGCGTCTCCGATGACGTGCGCACGAGATTTCGCGCCGTCGTGGACGCGCAGGTCGACCGCGCCAACGCCGCCCCGCCTGCGCCCTCGGCCTTGCCGGCGCTGGACGTCTCGGGCTGGATCAAGTTCGGCGCCTTCGCCTTTGTGGGCATGTTCGGCGGCACGCTTCTGTGGGCCGCCTTGGCGCCCTTGTCGAGCGCCGCGCTCGGCAACGGCTCCATCAAGGTCGACACGAACCGCAAGGTCGTGCAGCACCTCGAAGGCGGCATCGTGCGCGACATCCTGGTGCGCGAAGGTCAGCGCGTGCGCCAGGGCGATCTGCTTTACAGGCTCGACAGCATCGACGCCGACGCAGACCGCGATTCCGCGCAGGGGCAGCTCGACGTCCTGATGGCGCGTGAGCTGCGTCTCCGGGCGCAGCGCGAACTCTCGCAGAAGATGGACCTGTCCAGGCTCGATGAAAATCGCCCCCCGCGTCTTCAGGCGGCGCTCGACGCCCAGCAGTCGATCCTGGAGGAACAGCATTCCTCCCTCAGCCGTCAGGTCGAAGTCTGGCAGCGTCGCAAGGATCAGTTCAGCGCACAGATCCGCGCCACGCAATCGCACATGGCTTCGTTGAACGCGCAGCGTCCCCTGCTCGAGGAAGAGCTGAACGACGCGCGCTCCATGCTCACGAAAGGATATGGCCTGAAGCCCCGCGTGCTCGGCCTCGAACGTCAGCTCGAATCCATCAAGGGCGAAATCGCCACCGACGAAGGCAAGATCGCCAGTCTGATGGAGCAATTGTCCGAGGCCGACGCGCAGGTGCTCACCATCACGTCCGCCCATGCGCGCAGCGTCGCCGAGGAATGGCAGGATGTGCAGGCCAAGAAGGCCGAGATCCAGGATCAGTTGCGCAAGAATGTCGCCCGACAGGGCCGACGCGAAATCGCCGCGCCGGTCGATGGCATCGTCATGAATGTACGCCACTTCACCAGGGGCGGCGTCGTTCAGGCAGGCGGCCCTCTGCTCGACATCGTGCCGCTGGGCGAAAAGCTCGTCGTGGAGGTTCGCCTGCAGCCAATCGACATCGATGTCGTGCGGCCCGATCTCAACGCCGCCGTCAGGCTCGTCGCCTACAAGCAGCGCACCACGCCCGTTCTCAATGGCGTCGTGACGCGCGTTTCACCCGACGCCGTGGTGGACGAGCGCACGGGCGCCCAGCATTTCACCGCGACGGTCGAGGTCAGCGCCGATCAGCTGGCGCGCGCCCCGCACGTCCGCCTTTACCCCGGCATGCCGGTTGAAGTCGCTATCGTGACCGGCGAGCGCACGCTGCTGGCCTATCTGGTGCAGCCCTTCACGGACAGCATGTCCCGCGCTTTCCGGGAGGATTGATCCGCCCCGGAACTGTTGATCCGCATCAAGGCGGCGACGCTCGAGCTTCTGCCAGATTGCCCGTTGGAGAATCGTCGTTGAAGACGACCGGACGGGAGCCAGACGCGGATGAGCCAGTTTCAGGACGAAGCCCCCGAGGCGCCGGCGTCGGCTCCATTGCCGGACGTCAGCGCCATCACGTTCGCCCAGCTGTGGACCTGCCTCTGGCTCGGCGTCTCGGACTTTACGCGCGCGCCCCTGTTCGGCCTGTTCTTTGGCGGCGTCTTCGCGCTCATCGGCATCGTCATCGTTCTAGCTCTCACCGCCTGGGACGCGCCGTGGATGATCTATCCGTTTGCGATCGGCTTCCCGCTCGTCGGCCCTTTCGCGGCCGTCGGCCTCTATGACGTAAGCCGCCGCCTGGAAGCTGGAAAGCCGCTGATCTGGAGCGAGATCCTGTCGGTTGTCTGGGCTCAGCGGCGGCGCGAATTATCCTGGATGGCCTTCGTGATCCTGTTCGTGCTGTGGATCTGGATGTATCAGGTCCGCCTGCTGATTGCGCTTTTCCTCGGCAGGCTTTCCTTCGCCAGCTGGGACGCTTTCTTTAAAGTGGTGTTCACCACCACGGACGGCTGGATCTTCCTCGCGGTCGGTCACGGGGTCGGAGCCGCCCTGGCGCTCATTCTGTTTTCGCTGACGGTCGCGTCGATGCCCCTGCTGCTCGATCGAGAACTCGACACAGTGTCGGCCATGATCACCAGCGTGCGGGTGGTGCTGGCGAGCCCGGTCGTGATGCTGGCCTGGGGCGTATTCGTCACGTTGGCGGTCCTGGCCGCCTGCATCCCGATGTTCCTTGGCTTGCTCGTCGTCCTGCCGGTTCTGGGTCATGCGACATGGCATCTGTATCGGCGCGCCGTCAGATAGGGCCGCTGCGCTCGTTTTGGTCACTTTTGTCATTGCGTTCGATAGCGAACACTTCGAAGCTGGCGATCCGGGTCGAACAACTCTGTTGTGACGGTCGCGCTATGAACGATTTTTCTGCTGCGAAAATTGTCAAAGGCGAACTCTTCTACTGGGCCGCGGATCTCCGCCATGATCCGCAAGGCTGGCTGGTCGAGGAAATTTTCGGCGACATGCCGGTCCGGGTCCTTGGCCCGTTCGAAGATAAAAGACGCGCCACACATGCTGCGGAAGCCCTGAAGCGCGCCTTTATCTCGTCCCCCGGCAAGCCCAGACTTCGACGCTTCGTCGATGCGAAGTTGCGACGACGGCGCGTCGATTGAAGGCGGCTAAGGCACGTCCATCCATTCCGGCGCGCCCGTGCCCGCACTGTTGAAGATCATGAACCGGCGCGGCGCAGCGGGCGCTTCCAGCAGGCTCGCACTGGCATTGGCGCGCAGCCAGTCCTGATCCACGCCGAGCGCCGTGAGCACGGTCGGCAGCACGGCTGCATGCGTGTAACGGCTGAAGCCGGCGGCGGCCTGCGCGCTCAGGGCGCTTCGCCATTGCGGCTGGGCCGTGAACACGATGATGGGCACGAAGCTCTCGGCGGGGTGAGGGCGATCGACGCTGCAATGCGTGAGCTTGTGGCCATTCTCCCAGAGCGACTGGCCATGATCGGACGTATAGACCACGATCGTGTCTTCGCGGTCGATCACGCCCGACAGTTCGGCGAAAAACGCGTCGACGTTCCAGGCGATCGATTTTTCGTAATCGGCGATTTCCGGCGCGTGATCGTCATTGGAAGATTGATAGGGCCTGAACAGCTTGTCGGTCTTGAAGGCGTAATTGACGACCGACCGAAGATTGGCCGGCACGCGCGACGCGCCAGGAAAATTGACGTGATAGGGGAAATGCGCGCCCCATTTGTTGACGTAGACGAAGTTGCGGCCTTCGCGCGACAGCTTTTCCTTCAACTTCGCCGCCACCAGCATGTCGCGTTCGGCGAACCACCCGTCCACGCTGTCATGGTCCTCGACCGCCGCCGCCTCATTGCCGCTGAGTCAGAGCGCGCTCGCGGATTTCCAGGCGTCGATGATATGCGTTCTGAAACCCGCGGCTTTGGCGAAGGCGAACACGCTTTGCGGCATGCGGCGGTCGGGATAGCCGTAGCGCAGCATCTCCCGCGCCACATAGGAGCAGTTCGAGCCTGCGATCGCGACGCCAAAACTGATGGCCGAAGACCGCGACAGGAACGGCGTCGTGTCGCGCTTGAAGCCATTGACGCCCAGATAATCGCCGCGGACGCTTTCATCGACAATATAGACGACATTGCGGAATTTCGTCGCCTCGACGGGAACGGGCGCGAGGCTCGCATCCTGTTCGGGGCCCGATTGCTTGAGCGCCCGGGCCGCCATGAGGGCGCTGACGGGCGTCGCCAGCCCAAAGGGCAGCGGACGGTTGTAGGCCGCGCCGGTCCAGACGACCATGCCGGTCAGCGCGCCGACGCAACCAAAAAAACCCGCCGCAGCGCGCCAGCTTCCGGGGCGGCGGCGGGCAAGGACGCTCAGCAGTCCGACGAGGCCCAACGCCCACAACGTGTTGCGGCTGACGTCGGCGAAATAGGGGCTGAGGTCGACTTCCGACTGCCGCTCGGTCAACAGCAATTTCAGGAAAGCGACGTTGGTGATCGAGATGTCGGTGGCGTCGTACACGACATTGTTCAGCAGATAGCAGGCCCCGACCGCCAGGATGGCCAGATAGGCGAGCAGAAAATTTCCGATCCGCGCCAGGAAGATGATGGCCGCGAGACTGGTGGCGACGAGAACGCCGTAGCCGATCATGACCTTTAGGGGGAAATTGAAAAATCCCACGTCCCATAGATCGAACGCGGTCCGGAAGACCTCGAAAAAGACAATGATCGCCAGGGCCGCGTAGTAAAAACGCAGCCTGTTTCCATCTCCTGCCAGCACCGCGCCCTCCATGGAGCTTCTTATTGAGTGGCACTGCTTGATTGAAGCGATCTCTATTGCTGCCTGTCAATCGGAAACAAGTCCAGATGCGCAAATAGTCGACTACGCTGCGGAGGCCTGAATAAAGCCCAATCAATCTTGTTCGGTTACGTACGAAGATTAGAGGGCCTGTCCCTAGACTTCAGTCGGGTATGTTGGCGCGAGCCTTGACCTTGACCTTGACCAGGTCCTTTTTCGGAGCGCCGCTGCGCCCGTTCTTCAGGCCGAGCGAGGCGCATGTCTCTTCGCTCTCGCGCGCCAATTGCTCGAATTGCGCCGCCCGGCCGTTGCTGGCGCGCCAGAAATACCCGATCGTCCGGATGGCTTCCCATCCATCGACGCTCAGCAGCACGAGATCGTCTTCGACGCGGAATTCGGACCGCGCGTATAACTCCGGAAACAGCGACAACCCCATGCCCATGAAGACCATCTGCCGGAGCGCGTCGAGGCTCGTGCCCTCATAATCCTCGCGAAGATCCGCGCCCGACATGATCGCAAGTTCGCGAACCGTGTCGAAAAGCTGGTGTCCCTTGCCGAGCGTCAGCAGCCGCTCGCCGCGCAACTGGCTCGCCGTGATGGACATTTCACCCGCCAGACGATGATCCTTCGGCGCGCCGAGAAAGATCGTCTCCGTGCAGAGAGCCCGGAAGGTCAGGGCATGGCCGGACGCCGGCATCGGCCCGAGACCGCAATCGAGCGCGCCCTCCATCACATCGCGCTCAAGCACGGTCGGCCGTTCCTCGCGTATATAGATCTCGAGTCCTGGATAACGAGCATGCAGGGACGGCAGCAGCGCCGGCAGGAAATAGGGCCCGAAGGTCGGCGCAACGCCGAGCCGGATCAGGCCGCCGAGATTATTCGCCCCGGTCTTGGCCATCGCCACCATGTCGTCGAGCGACGCCAGAATGCCCCGCGCCGTCGCGATGACATGCGCTCCGACGGCGGTCGGCGTCACCCGGCCAGGCGCACGATCGAACAGCGGCGTGCCGAACTGCTTCTCGAGCAGCGCGATCTGGATCGACAGCGTCGGCTGCGAAACGTGGCAACGTCGCGCCGCGCCGCCAAAATGCCCGACTTCGGCAAGCGCGACCGCATATTCCAGCTGGCGATTGGACGGACGAAACGGCATGTCGACCTCATAGCCTAAGACTATAAGCATAATAGCAACAATAAATTGGAACTATCAACTCGGGTCTCCTACCTTCTTGTCAACAGAAGGAGGATGCCTTGGACTCGTTTCTCAAAGCGCTGACCGTAAGACACCGCCTGCTCAACGACGAAATCGAGAAGGAGCAGGCGCGCCCGAGACCCAGCCAGGAGCGGCTGCTGGCGCTGAAAATCCGCCGCCTGCAGCTGCGTGACCAGATCGAATGCGTGCAGAAGGATCTGGCCGAAACACGCAGGGTTTCTGCGCCGCGGCGCCAGGGCTCGCCTCTGCCCCGCTTCTCGCCGGCCTAGCGGCGCCTAAGCGCCCCGGCCACCCCGAGTGCACGTCCATCGTCGCCACCCGCGCGCCGCCTGCGCGCGGGCGAAGCGACGCGTCGCAACCAGTTCGAAGAGTCTTGCAACATGGATACCCTGCTCGCCCTGCTCCAGGCCGATGTCGTCGGCAAGCCTGCCTGGCTGTGGATCAGTTTTCTCGCCATCGTGCTGGCGCTGCTCGCATTCGACCTTGGCGTCCTGCACCGGGACGACAGCGAGCTGGGAATCGCCGAAAGCCTGAAGCTCTCGGCGTTCTACATCGCCGTCGCGATCGCGTTCGGCGGCTGGATCTGGTCGTCGCAGGGCGCGGAAGCCGGCATGCAATATTTCACCGGCTACGCCATCGAGAAAGCGCTCTCGATCGACAATGTCTTCGTCATTTCGCTGATCTTCGGCTATTTCGCCATTCCGCGAAAATATCAGTATCGCGCGCTCGTCTGGGGCATTGTCGCGGTGCTCGTCCTGCGCGGGATCATGATCGGCGTCGGCGCCGCGCTGGTGCAGGAATATGACTGGGTGCTGCTGATCTTCGGCGCCTTCCTGGTGATCACGGGCGTCAAGATGCTGTTCGCCCACGAGAGTGAAGCCGATGTCGCCAACAATGTCGCGGTGCGGCTCGTCTCGAAATGGATGCGCGTCACGCCGCAACTGCATGGCGAGCGCTTCTTCGTGCGCAAGCCCGATCCGGTGACGGGGCGCCTCACGCTGTTCGCCACGCCGCTTTTTCTTGCGCTGGTCGTCATCAACATCGCCGACCTCGTATTCGCGGTCGACTCGGTGCCGGCGATCTTCGCCATCACGACAGACACCTACATCGTCTTCACCGCCAACATCATGGCCATCCTCGGCCTGCGCGCGCTCTACTTTGCGCTTGCCGCGATGGTGCATCGCTTCGCCTATCTGAAATATGCGCTTGCCGCGGTGCTGGTTTTCATCGGCGGCAAGATCTTCTGGAATTACTTCTTCGGCAAGCTGGACCCCGCCATCTCGCTCTCCGTGACCCTGGCGCTCATTGCCGGCGGCGTCCTGTTCTCGCTCTGGAGGACAAGGCAGGCGGGCGACGGAATCGCCT
>JAIEQX010000009.1 GCA_019747375.1 Beijerinckiaceae bacterium
CCGCCGCAAGAGCTTCGCGCGCCGTCGGGTCTGGCCAGTCTGCGCGAAAGCCCCATATCCCGATGCGCGGTCCATTTATGGCCCGCCTTTCAACGATGTTTCTTCGAGTCGAGGTAGTCTCATGTCGATCAAGCCGCTTTTCACCGCTCACGCGACCGCGACCGGGGGCCGCAACGGTCACACGCAAGCGAGCGATGGCTCCGTTAGCGTCGACCTGTCCGTGCCCAAGGAGATGGGCGGCCCCGGCAAGGCGGGAACCACGACGCCTGAACATTTGTTCGCGGCCGGCTATGCGGCCTGCTTCGGGGGCGCGCTCGATTTCGTCGCCAAGCAACACAAGAAGGACGCAACGGGCGCGACCGTCACCTGCGACGTGACCATCGGACCGCGCGACGCCGGCGGCTTCGGCCTGGCGGTTAAAATGCATGTCGCGGATCCCACGCTCGCCACCGAAGAACTCGACGCGCTGGTCAAGGAAGCGCACGAGAAGATCTGCCCCTACAGCCATGCGACGCGCGGCAATGTCGCAGTCGATTTCGAGGTCGTGGGCAAGCAGAATTAACCGCTTCTTGACGTTAATCTGGCATTCCGGACAACGCAAAAGCGCTGCAGGCCAGCCGTTCCGGCGGTCCTGCGGCGCTTGAGCTTCAACGAAATAACGCGATCCAGGATCAAGCTTCGCATCGTCTCGTTTTTTTGTACGAGAGCGACGAATCCAACCTGTCGTTTCTGCGTTCTTTCGTGACGAGATCAGCGGTTGTTGAAGAGTCGGATGCCATCGTGAGCCAGCGCAACCATCTCATTGATTTCTGGCGCGGCGTCGCGCTCATGATGATCTTCATCAATCATGTGCCGGGAAACCTGCTTGAGAAGCTGACGTCGCGAAATGTCGGTTTTTCCGACGGCGCGGAGGCGTTTGTCTTCATCGCCGGATTGAGCGTCGCGCTGATTTTTCTGCGCGAACCGAAGGCCGGCGAAACGCGGGTCACGATCCTTTCCCTGACGGCGCGCTGCTGGAAGCGAGCGCTTGAGCTTTATCGCATTCATGTCGTCCTGAGCTTTGGCGTGCTGGCGCTCTTTGCGCTCGCCTATGCGGTTTTTCAGGAACCGGTTTTCCGGAATGGAGCCGGACGGGCGTTCGTGTTCGACCAGCCGGAATCGGGGTTTCTGGCCATCGCGCTGCTTGCGCACCAGTTCGACTACATCGACATCCTGCCCCTCTATGTGGTGCTGATGGCGATGGCTCCGCTGATGCTGGCGCTGTTGAGGCGCAACGTCGTCGCGGGTCTGGCGCTGTCGATTGCGATCTATCTCGGCGCCCGGCTGACGCATCTGGACATGCCGACCTGGCTCGAGAACCGGGCGTGGTTCTTCAACCCCTTCGCATGGCAGCTCATTTTTACGCTCGGAGCGGCCGCGGGCCTGGTCTGGCGCGGAAAGAGCCTGCCGCGTTCCGGATGGCTGATCTATCCGTCCGCCGCCATAGTGGCGCTCGGGGCTGTCATCGTCAGCGATGCGTTCGGACTCGCGCCCGGGCTGCAACTCGCGCTACGCGACTATCTGGACACCGGGAAGCACAACCTTGGCCTGACGCGCCTGGTCCACTTCCTCGCGCTTGCCTATCTGCTGGCGGCGCTCCCCTGGGGAGCCTGGCTTTCTTCGACCAAAATCGGTCAGGAATTCGTCCTGTGGGGACGAAACGCCCTCCCGGTTTTCGTTTTAGGGACCGTTTTGAGTGAATTGTGCCAGTTGACTATGGCGGCGAGTGCCGTCACCTTCGATATCAATCCTCAGCCGGTGGGGCTTGCAGCCACGCTGGCAGGGTTGACGGTGTTATCGACGCAGGCGCGATATATCGAATGGCAAAAGAGACATCCGGGTTCTGGACTGCTTTCCCTCGTCAGGGCCGCACTGCCTGCCTTGGGCTGGCCGTCGTCCTGGCTTCCGGCGCCGTCCAGGTTTCGCCCCTGAGCGCATCCTCCCTGCCCAACCCGCCGCAGGTCGCGGTGGCGCGAGTCGACACGAACCGCGTCTCCTCCCCCCGCATCTTCACAGCCTCGTCGCCGTCTTCGGGTCCTCTCGGTCAAGTCACGCCCACCCGGCTCGCCGCCACCGAGACGCCCGACAGCGACTGCCCGACGTCTCGCGGCCTTCTGTCCCAACGGATGCGTCTCCAGGGCTTTGCCCGCCTGGTTCACGGCAAGGCGCCGATGCGCGTTCTGGCCATCGGCTCCTCTTCCACCGAGGGCGTTGGCGCCTCCATGCCGGCCCGCACCTACCCGGCTCGTTTCGAAGCTGAACTGCGCGGTCGCCTGCGCCTGAAGGATGTGCGCGTCGTCAATGCGGGCATCGGCGGGGAGACTGCGGAAGCCAGCGTCGACCGCCTCGAAGCTCAGCTCGCCAAGACCAAGTTCGATCTCGTCGTGTGGCAGGTCGGCACGAATGACGCCGTGCGCGGGGACGACGAAGGCCGTTTTAGAGCCTTGCTCGAGCGCGGCCTGCGCGCGGCGCGGGCGGCTCGGGCGGAGCTCGTGTTTCTCGACCAGCAGTTTTACCCCACGATTCGCGATCCGCTGAAATATGAGCGCTTCGTGCAGTTGATCCACACGGTCGCGCAGGAATATGGCGCGCCGGTCCTGTCGCGCTACAAGCTGATGAAGACCTGGGGCGAGAGATCGCCGCGCGAATTGCCGACCATGCTGGCGTCGGACGGTTTTCACATGAGCGACCGCGGCTATCATTGCCTCGCCAGCGCCATGGGCGGAGCCATGACGGAGCTCGCGGGCGAGACCGTCGTACCCTCCGTCGTCTCGGCCTCGGGCGGCGCGACGCCGACGACCGTCAGTCTGTCACGTCGCTGATCACGACGGGCGGTTGGTCCACCTTGCCGTCCACGATGTGAATCCGCCTGTCCGCCTGGGCCGCGAGCCCCGTGTCATGCGTGACGACCACAACGGCCTTTCCTGCTTCGCCGGCGATCATCGTCCTGAGGATGCCGATGACCTGCGCGGTTGACGCCGTATCGAGGTTTCCGGTCGGCTCGTCGGCCAGCACGACCAGCGGATCGTTGGCGAGCGCGCGCGCGATGGCGACGCGCTGACGCTGCCCGCCGGACATCTGGTCCGGCCTTTTATGAGCATGGTCTGCAAGACCGAGCGATCCCAATATGTCCTTGGCGCGCGTCTGCATCTGCGCCGCCGAGAGGCGGCCCAGCGCACGCATCGGCAACATGACGTTCTCCAGCGCGCTGAATTCCGGCAACAGAAAGTGAAACTGGAAGACGAAACCGAGCGTTTCGAGCCGCAATTGCGCTCGGGCTTCCTCGCTCAGCTTGCTGGTGGCGCGGCCGTCGATCAGCACTTCGCCGGCGGTGGGGATATCCAGCAATCCGAGCAGGTAGAGCAGAGAGGATTTGCCCGATCCGGAGGGGCCCGTAATGGCGACGAATTCGCCAGCTGCAATCGACACGTCGATCTCGGACACGAGCGTCGCCGGGACCTCGCCATCAAGGATGCGGGTCAGTTTGCGCGATTCGATCAGGGGCGGCTTCACGAGGCGCCCCGGATGATGTCGACGGGCTGCAGCGCAGCCGCCTTTCGCGCCGGGAAAAAGCCCGCGATGACGGACGCCGTCAGGGCGACCAGAGCCGCCATCGCATA
Organism: Beijerinckiaceae bacterium; assembly: GCA_019747375.1. GTDB lineage: Bacteria > Pseudomonadota > Alphaproteobacteria > Rhizobiales > Beijerinckiaceae > Terripilifer. The sequence continues at coordinate 3,660 of JAIEQX010000009.1, forward strand.
ATGCGTCGGCGAATAAAGGATCGGCAGGTGCGTCGTATCCATGAACGGGGACTTGATCTCCACCTGAGCCATGCCGATGCTCATCAGATAGCCAAGCACCCAGCCAAACAGCACGCCCGCGACGCCGATCATCATCGATTCGACGACAAAAATTCTGCGCACCGTCCCGGCCGGAAAGCCGAGCGACTTCATGATCGCAATGTCGCGCGTCTTTTCATGGGTGATCGTCGAAATGATATTGTAGGTCCCGAACGACGCGACCATGAGAATGGCGCCCACGACCGTGTACATGATCAGATTGCGGATCTGCAGCGCAGACAGGAGATCCTCGTTGGCCTCCTGCCAGGACAGCGATTTGTAGCCTGTCTCGACTTCGATCCGGTGGGCGATTTCCCGCGCCGACAGAACGTCTTTCACGCGGACGCGCAATTCGTTCACCAGCCCTGTCTGACCGGCGAGAATCTGCGCCGTCTTGATGAGCACGAAGGACTGGCCATCGTCAGCCTGCGCGACCCCGGAGTGGAAAAGCCCCACGACTGTCGCCGAGATCGTTCGGCCCGTCCCGGCCGTGACCACGACGCTGTTGCCGACGCGCGCGCCGACCTTTCTCGCGAGGCCGCTGCCCAGGATGATGGCGTTCGAGGCCTTGAAGAGATTTTCGAGCGAACCGGAGCGGATCTGCGTGGACAGCTTCGATACATTCACCTCACGGCGCGGGTCGACTCCGGTGACGCTGGCGGCCGTATCGCGGCCGGCGAACCGGATCACCGCCTTGGACTGCACCGAGGGCGCGATGGCGCCGGGCACCCAGGCTTCCAGAGACGCCATGATCGCATAGGGATTCTTGATGCCGGGCCGCAGCTGCTTCGTCGTCAGACCATGAATTTCAGCCGCTTCGTAAGCGATGTCGGCGGGCTGGCGCGGCGGCCACCGCTGCTCGTCGCTGACCGAGACATGCGGCAGCGAGTCGACCAGCTGGGTGACGAAATCCCGCTGCGAACCCTCCATCAACGCCGCCATCATGACGGAGAAGCCGACCCCCACGGCGACGCCGAATATGCCCACGAACGTCTGTCGCACCCGGGAGCGCACATGTGTCCAGGCGATCGAAAACACCAGCGGCAGGGCGCCCTTCATGAAGCGCCTCCCGCGGATAGACGAACACGCTGCCCGTCACGCGCTTTCGCGGGCGCCGGAGACGCCACCACGTCGCCTTCCGCGAGGCCCTGTTCGATCTCGACCGCGCGGACGCCGCGGATGCCGGTCTTCACCGGAACGCGGCGCAACCGGTCGCCATTCACCACGAAGACGGAACCGTCCTGCACGGCTTCTGTCGGCGCCAGCAGGACATCGGTCTTTTCCCGCGTCACGATATTGGCCTCGATGCTCATGCCGATCCGCAGGGGCGTATCGTCCGGCAAGGGCAGGTAGACCCGGAACGTCTTGGTCGCGGGGTCGCCCTTCGGGGTGATCTCCCCGACTTTCGCCACGAGCGGCTGATCCTTGAAACCTTCGCTTCGCACGAGAACGTCCTGTCCGGTCTTCACCCGGGGTATGTCCTCCTCGTTGACGTCCGATACGACGCGAAGGGGTTTTGGACGACCGACCCAGAACAGGACGTCATTGGCGCCCGTCCCGGCCACTTCGCCGACCTCGCCGTCCTTGCGCAGCACGACGCCATCCATGGGCGCGCGCAATTTGAGGTCGGCGATGCGCTCCTGCTGTGCGGCGATCCGGGCCTCGTACTCGCTGAATTGAGTCACGATCTGGTCGAGCGCCGTCTGGGTCGCAGCGTTGCGCGCGACAAGGCCGCGCGTGCGCTCGACGTCCTGTTCCAGCCTGCGGCGGCGGGCCTCGAGTTCCGCCAGGGTGGCGCGCTCCTCCCCGTCATCGAGGCGGCCGAGGATCTGGCCAAGCCGGACCGTCTGCCCCTCGCAGGCGCAGAGTTCGACGATGCGCTTGCGGCTCAGCGCAATGACTTTCGCCCAGCGCTCCGGCTCGACGATACCGGTGGCGTAGACCACTTCGGCTGCCTTGCCGCGCGCGATCCGCACCGTTGCGACCTCGGGCGCAAACCCGCCGGTATGGTAGAAATATGCGAGCGCGCCGGCGCCCAGGATCAAGAAAAGAAGCAGGATACGGCTCAGTCGCATGGTGTTCTTCCGCCTTCGGCGCACCTTCTAGGCCGACGATCAAGCCGCCGCCTTGCGCCCGCGCAATGTTCCCGGGGCGACTCCATGCCGCCCAGACCCGCGGCTCGGAGCGACTGGCGCGTTTCGAACCGACTCCGTTGGTGCTAGCATGACGGAAAGATCCAACGTGCGACAGGGAGTTGACGACATGGATGCTGCATCTGGCCTCCACAGCGGCGCGCCCGCGCCAAACGATCTGGAAGCATTCTGGATGCCCTTCACGCCGAACCGGGCTTTCAAGAAGACCCCGCGGATGATCGCGCGCGCCAAGGACATGCATTATTACACGCCGGAAGGCCGGGCCATCATCGACGCGGTTGCGGGATTGTGGTGCTGCAACGCCGGGCATCAGCGCGACGAGATCGTCAAGGCGATCCAGGATCAGGCCGCCGAGCTGGATTATTCGCCGCCGTTCCAGTTCGCGCATCCGCGCGCCTTCCAACTGGCGACGCGCATCGCCGCGCTCGCGCCGGGCGACCTCGACCATGTGTTCTTCACGAATTCCGGCTCCGAGGCGGTCGACACGGCGCTGAAAATCGCGCTGGCTTATCACAACATCCGCGGCAATGGCGCACGGCAGCGCCTGATCGGCCGCGAGCGCGGCTATCACGGCGTCGGTTTCGGCGGGATTTCGGTCGGAGGCATTGTGTCCAACCGGAAATTGTTTGGCGGCCTGCTGAATGGCGTCGATCATCTGCCCGCCACCTATGACCGCTCCAAACAGGCCTTCTGCCGCGGCGAGCCGGACTGGGGCGCGCATCTGGCGGATGAGCTCGAACGCATCATTGCGCTGCACGACGCATCCACGGTCGCGGCCGTGATCGTCGAGCCGATGGCGGGCTCGACAGGCGTGCTTGCGCCTCCCAAAGGCTATCTCGAGCGGCTGCGCGCGATCTGCGACAAGCACGGCGTGCTGCTGATCTTCGACGAAGTCATCAGCGGATTCGGCCGCCTCGGTTTTGCCTTCGCGGCCGAACGCTACGGCGTGACGCCCGACATGATCTGTTTCGCCAAGGGCGTCACTTCCGGAGCCGTGCCGATGGGCGGCGTCTTGGTGCGGGAGGGCGTGCACGAGGCCTTCATGCGCGGTCCTGATCATGTGATCGAGCTGTTCCACGGCTATACCTATTCCGCCCATCCGCTCGCCTGCGCGGCCGGGCTGGCGGCGCTCGATCTCTACGAGCGGGAAGACCTGTTCGGTCGCGCGAGACGCATGGAGAGCATGTTCGGAGACGCCTTCCAGGCGCTGCGCGACCTGCCGAACGTGCTCGATATCCGCACGATCGGCCTCGTGGCCGCCGTGGATCTGGCTCCCATCGACGGCAGTCCGGGCCTGCGCGGCTATCGCGCGCTCGAACATGCCTTCCACGAGGCCGGAATGATGCTGCGGGTGACGGCCGACACGCTCGTCGCCACGCCGCCCCTGATCGTCAGCGAGGCGCAGGTCGGGGAACTGGCCGACAAGTTTGGAAAGGTCATCCGGGCGGTCGCATGAAGTGAGGATCAAAGGGCCAAACTTGCTCCGCCTGCCCGTGGAGCTTATGAAGCGCACCAGATCCCTTTGATGTTCGTGGCTCCATGACCGACCAGACCTCACCGCCCGCCTCCACCGTCAAGGCGCGATTGCCGCGCGGGCTCGCCGATCGCGGGCCTGCGGAAATCGCCGCGACCCATCGCATGAGCGCGGCCATTCGGGAGGTCTACGAGCTCTACGGCTTCGAGGCGGTGGAGACGCCGTTCATCGAATATACCGAAGCGCTGGGCAAGTTCCTGCCCGATCTCGACCGACCGAACGAGGGCGTGTTTTCCTTTCAGGACGACGACGAGCAATGGCTGTCGCTGCGTTATGACCTGACCGCGCCGCTCGCCCGCTACGTCGCTGAAAATTACGACAAACTCGCCAAGCCATATCGCTCCTACCGCTCAGGCTTCGTGTTCCGGAACGAAAAGCCTGGCCCCGGGCGCTTCCGCCAGTTCATGCAGTTCGACGCCGACACGGTGGGCTCGGCTTCGGTCGCGGCCGATGCTGAAATCTGCATGATGGCGGCGGACACGCTCGAAAAGGTCGGCATCGCGCGCGGCGATTACGTCATCAAGGTCAACAACCGCAAGGTTCTGGACGGCGTCCTGGAAGCTGCGGGACTGGCGGGCGACGCGCGCGCGGGCCAGCGGCTGATCGTGCTGCGCGCCATCGACAAGCTGGACCGGCTCGGCTCGGACGGCGTGCGCATGCTCTTGGGCACAGGACGCAAGGACGAGTCGGGCGATTTCACCAAAGGCGCCGACCTCGCCGCCTCCTCGATCGAGCGGGTGTTCGCCTTCACGTCGGCGCGCGGCGCGACCAATGAGGCGACGCTCGCCAATCTGCGCCTCGCCGTCGGCTCGTCCGAACGTGGCGCGGAAGGCGTGAGCGAGCTGGATGACATGGCGAAGCTGTTCGCGGCCGCCGGCTATGACGACGGCCGGGTGGTCATCGACCCCGCAGTCGTGCGTGGCCTCGAATATTACACGGGTCCGGTCTACGAGGCCGAACTCACCTTCGAGGTGAAGGACGACAATGGGCGTCCGATGCGCTTCGGGTCGGTGGGAGGCGGCGGGCGCTACGACGGCCTCGTGGCGCGCTTCCGCGGCGAGCCTGTCCCCGCCACCGGCTTTTCGGTGGGCGTGTCGCGCCTTCTCTCCGCCTTGCAGGCCATCAAATCGCCCATTGCGGTGGGTAGCGATTCACGCGGCCCCGTCGTGGTGCTCGTCATGGACAAGGCCGAGATCGGCCGCTACCAGGGCTTCGTCACGCAATTGCGCAACGCCGGCATCCGCAGTGAACTCTATCTCGGCGCCGCCGGGATGAACGCGCAGCTGAAATATGCCGATCGCCGGCATTCTCCCTGCGCGGTGATCCAGGGTTCGAACGAGCGCGACAAGGGAGAGGTCACGATTCGCGACCTCGTTCTCGGGGCTGAACTCGCGGCGGGTTCGAAGGACCGCGCCGATTATCTGGAACTGCGCAGTCGCGCACAATTTCCCGTGGCCGAGGCCGATCTGGTTTCTGCTGTCCGGGACGTTCTCGACAGACATAAATAGACGGATTGCCGGGGACGCAGCGCTCGGCTGCGTTGCCGATGGCGGCGCCTCCGCCTATCGTCCGCAAGACTCAAGGAGTGTCAGAATATGTCATCCCGTCGCGCGTTCGCCGCGCTTGCCTTCACGGTCTTCGCATTCGCTTCGCCGCTGACGTCACCGGCCTTTGCGCAACAGAGGCCCCCTGGCGCCCCGCAGCAGCCGCCGCCGAATCCGAACGAGAAGACCTATCCGGTCCGCACGACCTGGACCCTGCGCGAAATGAACGGCAAGCCGGTACCGGCGGGCGTCGAAGCGACCCTGACGATCGACGATCGCTTCCGCGGCACCGGCGTCGCCGGCTGCAACAATTGGTCGGCGACCATGTGGCCCGTGCGCGGCCAGCGTTTCGCCGTCGGGCCCGTCGTGCTGACCAAGAAGTCCTGCCCGGCGCCGATCATGGCGTTCGAGCGCAGCTATCTGACGACGCTGCATAATCAGTCGACCTGGGACATCGTGCAGGGCTTCCTCGACGTGAAGGGCCCGTCCGGCACGCTGAGATTTGCGCGCGGATATTGAGCCCGGCGGCTCATTCTCTCGACGTTCCGCGCCGGATGCGACGCATTCTGACCGGCGTGGCGACGCTGCTCGCCTTTGTCGGAGTCTGGGAACTCGCCGCACGGGTGACGGGCGTTCCGGCTTTCGTGCTTCCGCCGCCGTCGCGCATCGCCACGACGCTCGTCCTGCGGTTTGACGTCATCTGGCCGGAAGCTCTGGTGACGCTGGGTGAAATCGCCGGCGGCTTTTTCGCCGGCACGCTCGCGGGTCTGATAGCGGCGCTTCTGATGGCGCGCTGGCGCTTCGCCGAAGAGGCCTTCGGCCCGCTTCTCGTGGTGGCGCAGGCGCTTCCGGTCTTCGCCATCGCGCCGGTCCTCGTGCTCTGGTTCGGTTTTGGCTACGCCTCGAAGATCGTGATGGCGGGTCTGATCATTTTCTTTCCGGTCGCCACCAGTTTCTTCGAAGGGCTGCGCCGCACCGATCCCGGCCTGATAGACCTTGCGCGGCTGAACCGCGCGACGCCTTTCGACACGCTGCGCCTCATCCGTGTTCCGGCCGCCCTGCCCTCGCTCGCCGCCGGCTTGCGGATCGCCGCGGCGGTGGCGCCGCTCGGCGCCGTGGTGGGCGAATGGGTCGGCTCCTCGGCGGGCCTGGGGCTGCTCATGCTGCACGCCAACGCCCGGATGCAGACGGATCTCGTCTTCGCCGCGCTGTTCGTTCTCGTGGCGCTGTCGCTGACGCTTTGGGCCCTCGTCGGGGCTCTCACCACCCTCATGCTGCGATGGTGGCCCGAAACGGCGTAAGCCATCCTTTCACCTGCAACCCCGGAGCCGAATTGATGATGCGTGCAAAGAAGAAGAGCGCAGGCTGGATCGCCGGCGCGTTCGCATTGTGTCTGGCGGGGACGCCTGCCGTCGCGCAGGAAAAGCTGACGGTCCTGCTCGACTGGTTTGTGAACCCGGACCACGCGGCGCTTGTGGTCGCCAGGCAGGGCGGCCATTTCGCCCGCGCCGGCCTCGACGTCACCCTGGTCGAGCCGGCCGATCCGTCGGCGCCGCCGCGGCTCGTGGCCGCCGGACAAGGCGATATCGCGGTCTCCTATCAGCCGAACCTCTATCTGCAGGTGAAGGAAGGCCTGCCGGTGCGCCGGATTGGCGGGATCGTGGGCACGCCGCTGAATTCGCTCGTTGTTCTGGCGGACGGACCGGTGAAAAGCCTGGCTGACCTGAAGGGCCGCACGGTCGGTTATTCCATCGCGGGTTTCGAGGAAGCCCTGCTGGGCACCATGCTGGAAAGCGCGGGGCTGAAACTCGCCGACGTGAAACTCGTGAACATCAATTTCGCCCTGACGCCGGCGCTGGCCACCGGACAGGTCGATGCGGTGATCGGCGCGTTCCGCAATTTCGAGATCACCGATCTGAAGCTTGCCGGCAAGACCGGGCGCGCCTTCTTTCCTGAAGAGCATGGCGTGCCGGCCTATGACGAGCTGATCTTCATCGCCCGGCAGGACAAGGCGAAAGACCCGCGCTTCGCAAAATTCATGGATGCCGTGGAGGCTGCGAGCGTGTTCACGCTCAATCATCCGGAAGAGGCGTGGAAGCTCTTCATCGCGGCGCATCCCAAGCTCGACGACGCGCTGAACAAACAGGCCTGGGCCGACACGCTTCCGCGTCTGCAGGCGAGCCCACGCGCCATCGACGCGCACCGCTATGCGCGCTTCGCCGATTACATGAAAGCGCGCGGGCTGATCGACAAGGTCGAGCCGCTCGCGCGCTACATCGGTGAATGATTATTCCGCAACCTTGAGCACATCGGACGGGGCGTAGGTTCCGTCCGGCTGGCGTTCCATATGGATGCGCCGCTTGTGGAAGTGAAGCAGCGTCGAACGATGCCCGATCGACACGACCGTCGTGTTCGGCAATTGCTCGGCCAGAACATGGTAGATCTGCTTTTCCAGTTCCTCGTCAAGAGCGGCTGTCGCCTCGTCGAGGAACAGCCAGTCAGGCTTGGCCAGGAGCGCGCGCGCGATGGCGAGGCGTTGCTGCTCGCCGCCCGACAGACGCTGCGACCACGAATCTTCCTCGCTGACGCGTTCGGCCAGCGCCGGCAGGCGAGCGGCGATCAAGGCCTCGACGATCTCGACATCCGTGTAGCTGCCTGTGGTGGCCGGATAGGTGACGGCGTTGCGCAGCGTGCCCTGCGGCAGATAGGGCTTTTGCGGCAGCAGCAGGACCTCCGCGCCTTCCGGAATCCGAACTTCCCCGGAGCCGAACGGCCAGATGCCGGACAGGACGCGAAACAGCGTCGACTTTCCCGACCCCGAGGGGCCGGTGAGCAGAACGGATTCTCCGGCCCGCAGCGTCAGCGCGCTGGCGGCCACGACGGGGCGGCCATCCGGCAATAGCGCGCCGAGGTTTTCGATGTCGATGGCGCCTGACTTGTGCTGCACATGGTTGATGCGCGGCGGATCGCGATCGATCGTGCGGGCCTTGTCGATGGCGCTATCGAAGGACGTCAGTCGATCAAGCACCGCCTTGAAGTCGGCGAGCGAGGTGTAATAGGTCACGAAAAATGTCAGCGCGCCCTCGACGCGCCCGAAGGCGCCGGCAGTCTGGGTCATGACTCCGAGCTGGATCTTCTCGGCGAAATAGAATGGCGCGGTGAACACGTAAGGGATGATCGGGCTGAGCTGACCGTAGCTCGCCGTGAACGCCAGCAGCCGCTTCCGCCGCTGCACGATCGACAGGTAATTGCCGATGATGGCGCCGAAGCGGCCACGCAGCGAGGATTGCTCGGCGCGTTCGCCGCCCAGCAGCGCGACCTGCTCGGCATATTCACGCAGACGCGCAAGCGAGAAGCGAAAATCGGCTTCGTAGCGCTGACGCTCGAAGTAGAGCGCAACGAGCGGGCGACCGATGAGATGCGTGATCAGGGTGCCGATGGCGGCGTAGATCAAGGCCACCCAGAACAGGAAACCGGGAACCAGGATCGTCGTCCCGGGGATCGTGAAGTTGGAAGACAGGTCCCAAAGCACGATCGAGAAAGAAACCAGCGACGAGAGAGTGGCGATCAGCAGGATCGAATACGAATAGATTCCGTATCCGACGGAGCCGCCATCGATGAAACGGTTCACGTCTTCGGCGATACGCTGGTCGGGATTGTCGGCGTCGGCGTTGAGGAGACCCATGCGGTAGTGCGTGTTGCCGTCGAGCCATCGACCGACATATTGCTCGGTCAGCCAGCGGCGCCAGCGGATGATGAGCATCGACTGCACGACGAATTCAATGATCGCGCTGGTCACGTAGATGAAGGCCCATGGGGTGAAGACCCACAACAGCAGGTTCCAGAAAGTCGCTTCGTCGCGGGCCTGGATGGCGTTGAACCAGTCGCGGTTGAAGAACGACAGACGGACCGAAATTCCGACCTGCGCCTGATTGATGACGACGAGAAAGATCACCATGGCGGTGGCGATGCGGCGCTCCAGCGCGGTGAAGCGCGTGAATGGCCAGATCGTCGCCACGCCCTTGTCTTCATTGTCGAAATATCGATCCGCGATGCGCGTGATCGCGCGCACCACCGGAATGTGCGACACGGCCCAGACGAGAATGGCGAAGATCGCGACGGTCAGCGGAAGACTTTCGGGAATCCTGTAATCGCGCGCCCAGGCGGGCCAGATGCCGCCCCGAATGGCGAAATGAACGAGGCCGAACACGATGGTC
>JAIEQX010000209.1 GCA_019747375.1 Beijerinckiaceae bacterium
GGCGCGATCGAGGCGAGCCGCGACGCCGTCATTGCAAAGCCCGAGCCTTGATGGAATTGCATGCGCCGGATGTGCTACGCGCAACTCTGGCGCTTGCCCGACATTGCTCCGGAGCCAAAGGAAAGGAACCCTGCATGTCGACACGACTCGTCCTTGCCAGCCTGCTCGCCGCCCTCGCCCTCCCGACCTACGCGCAATCGCCGTTCCAGGCGCCGATCACCGATGAATGGGCGCAGAAGCAGGTGCAGGCCTATGTCGACGTCTGGTCGACGGATGCGGGCGTCACGGCGCAATCCGTCGAGACCTTCTATGCGCCCCGCGCGGTCTATTACGGAAAGTCGATGAGCCGGGCCCAGATCCTTGCTGACAAGCGGCGTTATGTGCGCGCCTGGCCGGAGCGGCGCTATCGCATGGTTCCGGGCAGCGTCCGCGTGCGCTGCGACGCCCCGCGGGAGATCTGCCGCGCCACCGGCGTCATGGAATGGTCGCGGCGCTCCGCATCGGGCCGGCGCGTGGCGGGCGCGTCGCGAATGGATTTCACTTTGACGCGCTCAAGCGGCGGCAAGATCGTGCGGGAATCCGCCGTCACCTTGCGCTGATCGGCTGTTGTCGCGGCGCTACACAGGCCGACGACATGCATGCGAGGTCGCCAGGAGGCGATGCGCGGGACGCGTGCGCCGCTATGGTCGTTCAAGACGATTCGAAGCGGGGCTGACGATGCGGTTTATCGAGGTGAACGAAGGTCTTCGCCTGCGCTTTCCCAGCCAGAGCCAAGACTTTTCCGAAGGCTTCGAAATGGGCGCCATCACGGCCCTGCTCAGCCTCGACCTGCAGGGCTTTTCCCGCCCCATCGCCCTCGCCAATGTGGATCAGGCTCGCGAAATCGCCGAAAGCCTTGGCTACCGCATGTCGCTCGGCGCGCCGGGCAAAGGCGAAGTGGTGGCGAGCTTCGCCCGCCCGTCGGCAAAGCCCGCGCAACCGGCCCGGCCGGCCCTCCGGCTGGTCGCCAATTCCTGACTTTATCCCTGCATGATCTTGAGCCGCGAGCGCAATGCCTCGTGGATATGCAGCCGCGCCACTTCATCGGCCCGGTCGGGGTCACGCGCCGCAATGGCCGCGATGATGTCGCGATGCTCCGCCGCGGCCGGATCGGGCCGTCCCGGCACCGAAAATGTCGTCCGTCCCAGCAGTGCTATGGCGTCCTGCAGCTCCTGCAGCGCACTGTCGAGGTAGCGATTGCGAGACGCCGCGAAAATGCTCTCGTGGAAGAGGCGATTGAGCCGCGCCATTTCGCGTGCGTCGCCTGAAGCGGCCTCGAAGCCCGCCTCGAGATCGGTCAACGCCTCGATTTCCACGCTGGATGCATGCTGGGCCGCCAGCCGTGCAGCCGCCGCCTCCAGGATCTCCCGCATGGCGTAAAGCTCGATCACCTCGGTTGTGTCGAGCCGGCGCACGATCAGGCCCCGCCCCTGCGCCGGAACCATCAGTCCCTTGCTGACGAGCCGGCCGAAAGCCTCGCGGACGGGCGTGCGGCTGACCTGGAGACGCTGCGCCACTTCCTCTTCCCGCAACCGGTCGCCCGGTCGATAGATGCCGCTCCGTAAAGCCTCGCGCAACGACCGGAACACCGCCTCCCCCAGAGGCAGTCCGTCGCTGCGATCGCCCAATTCCAGATCTTGTCGCGCGTTCAGCGTCATTGTTGCAAAACCGGCTGGTGTTTCCTGAAAACGTCAGATGCCCGGACAAGTTTGAATGACCATCGGACGCGATTGCATTGCACTGTATCCAAAGATATACGCAATTGAAATGACCCGCCACAGCGCCCGGGAGTCGAAATGGTCGATCTGACGAAAAGATACGATGTGCTGGTGATCGGCGGCGGCAACGCCGCCCTTTGCGCCGCCATCGCTGCCCGCCGTGCGGGCGCCACCGTGCTGGTCCTGGAGGCCGCGACCAAGTTCTACCGGGGCGGCAACACCCGACACACCCGCAACATGCGCTGCGCCCACGACGCCGCGACCGACACCTTGTCCGGCCCTTATTACGAGGACGAATTCTTCGACGACCTGCTGCGCGTCACCGGAGGCGAGACCAACGAGGCTCTCGCCAAGATGATGATCCACGAATCGAAGGAGATGTTGACCTGGATCGCCGAGCAAGGCGTCCGCTTCCAGCCCTCTCTCGGCGGCACGCTCAGCCTCGGACGCACCAACTCATTCTTCCTCGGCGGCGGCCGCGCCATGCTGAACGCGCTTTATCTGACGGCCGAAAACCTCGGCGTCGACGTTCTCTACGAGGCCGAGGTCATCGGCATGGAAATCGAAAACGGGATGTTCCTGTCCGCCCGCGTCAAGCGCGGCGAAGGCCATGCCGACGTGCGCGCCGGCTCGCTGGTGACGGCCGCGGGGGGATTCGAGGCCAACAAGGAATGGCTCGAGGAGAGCTGGGGCCCGGCCGCGCGCAACTTTCTCATCCGCGGCACCCCGCACAACCGGGGCACGATCCTGAAGATGCTGCTCGGCGCCGGCGTCGACAAGATCGGCGATCCGACACAGTGCCACGCCGTGGCGATCGACGCGCGCGCGCCTCAATATGACGGCGGCATCATCACCCGCCTCGATTGCGTGGTCTTCGGCATCGTGGTCAACAAGCATTGCGAACGGTTTTACGACGAAGGCGAGGATGTCTGGCCGAAGCGTTACGCCATCTGGGGCCGACTCGTCGCCGGCCAGCCAGACCAGATTGGCTACATCGTCTTCGACGCGCGCTCCCTGGAACTGTTCATGCCGTCCTGCTTCCCGCCCATCAAGGCCGACACGATCGGCGAGCTGGCGCAGAAGCTGGAGCTCGATCCTGCGGCGCTGGAAAAGACCGTTACGGACTTCAATGACCACGTCGTCCCCGGAACCTTCGATCACACGCAGCTCGACGATTGCCGCACGGAAGGTCTCACGCCTCCCAAGTCGCATTGGGCGCGCCGCATCGAGCAGGCGCCGTTTTACGCCTATCCGGTTCGGCCCGGAATCACCTTCACCTACCTCGGCGTCCGCGTGAACCACCAGTCACGCATGATGATGGCCGACGGAAAGCCTTCGGTGAACATGTTCGCCGCAGGAGAAATCATGGCCGGCAACGTCCTTGGCCGCGGCTATGCCGCCGGCATCGGGATGACGATCGGAAGCGTCTTCGGACGCATCGCAGGACGGGAGGCAGCAGCCAATGCACGCAACTGATACGCTCGCCGAGGCCGATCGTCTGATGACGGTCTGCAATTCCTGCCGCTATTGCGAGGGGCTTTGCGCCGTCTTCCCGGCCATGGAACTGCGTCGAGATTTCGCCGACGGGGATCTCAACTACCTCGCCAATCTCTGCCACAGCTGCGGCGCCTGCTACAGTGACTGCCAGTTCTCGCCGCCGCATGAATTCAACGTCAATGTGCCTTTGGTCCTGGCTCAGGCGCGCACCGATTCCTACGCGGCCTATGCCTGGCCGCCGGCGTTCTCGGGGCTGTTCGCCCGCAACGGCCTCGCGATCTCGATCATCGCAGCGCTCAGCGTCGCAGTGTTCATCGCCGGCTTCATCGGCTGGGCCGATCCGAAAGTCCTTTACACGGCGCAAACCGGCCCCGGCGCCTTCTATCGCGTGATGCCGCACAACACGATGGCGCTGATTTTCGGAGCCGCCTTCCTGTACGCAATCGTCGCCATGGTGATGAGCGTCCGCATGTTCTGGAAAGACATCGGCGAGCCGGCCTCTACGCTGACCGAAGGGGCCTCGATCTGGCAGGCTGTGAAGGACGCCTCGACCCTGCGTTACCTCGATGGCGGCGGCGTCGGTTGCATGAACGAGGACGAGCGGCCGAACGACAACCGCCGCCTGTATCACCACTTCACGTTCTACGGCTTCATGCTCTGCTTCGCCGCGACATCGACGGCGACGCTCTATCACTACCTGCTCGGTGTGGAGGCCCCCTACCCCTGGTATGATCTGCCGGTCGTGCTCGGCACGCTCGGCGGCATCGGTCTGCTGATCGGACCGGTGGGCCTGCTGGCGGCGAAATTCCGCCGAGATCCGGCGGTCATGGACAAGCAGCGATACGGCATGGACGTGGCTTTCCTGGCCATGCTGTTCCTGACAAGCCTCACCGGCCTGCTGCTCCTTGTGCTGCGCGAAACGCCCGCCATGGGGATGTTGCTCGCGGTGCATCTGGGCGTCGTCTTCAGCCTGTTCATCACCATGCCGTACGGCAAGTTCGTGCACGGCATCTACCGCTTCCTGGCGCTGGTGCGCTACGCCAAGGAAAAGCGCATGATGGAAGCCGGCGAATTGACCGCCTGAGCCGCGGACGGCCAAGGGTGCGAAACATTCAGGGCGCCGGCGCATCAGCGCGGCGCCCTGTTCTTCAGGATCGCATCGACTTCCGGCCTCGAAGATTTATCCGTTCACGCGCTCCACCTTCGAAACCACCGGCTTCGCCTTGAGCTGGGAGATGATCGCGTTCAGGTGCTTCAGGTCGAGCACCTGCAGGTCGAGCACGATGTCGCGGAAATCGGGCGACCGGGACACGAACTCGATGTGGTCGATATTGGCCCCCGCATCGCCGATCACCGAGGCGATCATCCCGAGGGTCCCAGGCTCGTTGATCGCCGTCACCATGATCTGGGCCGGGAAAAAATCCCGACGGTCATCGTCGATATCCCAACGCACGTCGAGCCAGCGTTCGGGCTGATCGTCGAAAGCCGTCAGCGCAGGCGACTGAATTGGATAAATCGTGATGCCTTCGCCCGGCGTCAGAATCCCCACAATGCGATCGCCCGGCACCGCGCCGCCATTCGGCGCAAAGCTCACCGGCAGATCGCCGCCGATGCCTCGGATCGGAATGGAATGTGCGTCCTCCGCCGCAGCCGCGCCCGGCACCTTGAACACGAGGCTCGCGGCTTTCTTCAGGCCGAACCAGCCGGCCTCGGCCTTGCTGTGGGTTGGTCCTGCTTTCCGTTCATCCTTGAAATCCGGATACACCGCCTTCACGACATCGCCTGAAAACATCTCGCCACGGCCGACCGACGCCAGCACGTCGTCAATGCTCGTGCGCGCCAGGCGGGGCAGCGCGCCCTTCAGGCGCTCATCCGAAAACGCCTTGTTGGCCCGCTCGAAGGCACGCGTCACGATCTGCCGGCCAAGCCCCGCATATTGCGACCGGACGGCGTCCCGGGTTGCGCGGCGGATCGATGAACGCGCCTTGCCGGTGACGACCAGCGATTCCCAGGCGGCGGGAGGCACCTGCCCCTCGGCGCATGCGATTTCGACCTCGTCGCCATTCTGCAATTCGGACAGGAGCGGCGCGATACGGCCATTGATCTTGGCGCCCACGGCGTTGTTGCCCACGTCTGTGTGGACCGCATAGGCGAAATCGATCGGCGTCGCGCCACGCGGCAGGGCGATGAGCCTGCCCTTCGGGGTGAAGCAGAACACCTGATCGTGGAACAATTCGAGCTTTGTATGCTCGAGAAACTCTTCCGGCGAATCGCCTTCCGCCAGCAATTCGATCGTCCGCCGGAGCCAGCGATAGGCGCGGCTTTCACGCGACAGCGCATCCGTGTCGCCCGCCCGCCCGTCCTTGTAGAGCGCGTGCGCCGCAATGCCGTTCTCGGCAATGTCATGCATGTCCGCGGTGCGCACCTGCAGTTCGACGCGCTGGCGCCCGGGGCCGACGACCGTGGTATGCAAAGAGCGATAGTCGTTTTGTTTCGGAGTCGAGATGTAGTCCTTGAAACGACCCGGCACGAACGGCCATTTCGTATGGATGATGCCCACGACGCGGTAGCAGTCCTCGACCGTGGCGACGATCAGCCGGAAGCCGAAAATATCCGACAATTGCTCGAACGCGATCGACTTGCGCTCCATCTTCTTCCAGACCGAATATGGCGTCTTCTCGCGCCCCTTGACGTCGGCCACGATGCCGCGCGCGCTCAGCGCGCCCGCCAGTTCTTCTTCAATCTTGTGAATGATGGCGCCATTCTTCAGGCGCAGGTCGGACAGCCGCGCCTCGATCATCGCGCAGGCTTCCGGCATGAGGTTGCGGAACGCCAGATTCTCCAGTTCGTCCCGCATGTGCTGCATGCCCATGCGGCCGGCGAGCGGCGCGTAGATGTCGAGCGTCTCTTCCGAAATGCGCGCCCGCTTCTCTGGCGGCACGAAATGCAGGGTCCGCATGTTGTGCAGACGGTCCGCCAGCTTGACGACCAGCACGCGCACGTCGTCCGCGATGGCGAGCAAGAGCTTTCGGAAGTTTTCGGCCTGCTCGGCGCGCTTTGATACAAGATCGAGCTTTTTTAGCTTGGTCAGTCCTTCAACGAGGGCGCCGATCTCGTGGCCGAAGATCTGGTCGATCTCCTCGCGGGTCGAGGTCGTGTCCTCGATCGTGTCGTGCAGGACAGCCGCCACGATGGTGGCGTCATCGAGCTTGAGATCCGTAAGGATCGCTGCGACTTCGAGCGGATGGGTGAAATAGGGATCGCCTGAGGCGCGCTTCTGCGCGCCGTGCGCCTTCATCGCATAGACATAGGCACGGTTGAGCAGTTCCTCGTTCGCATGCGGGTTGTATTTCCGCACGCGGTCGACGAGTTCATACTGCCGCATCATCGCTGAAAAAAGTCCCGCCCACGGATCGGCGCGGCGCGCCGCCAATGACAGACACTATCCGCCGCACGCCGACTGGTGACAAGCCCGGCAGAGCAGGATTCGACGGAAGCCGGCGCGCGCCGCGAAGCTTGTGCGCTTATTCGCCGTCGTCGTCGGTCTCGGCCGGCGGCACGAGGCCCTCCAGACCGCGCAGAAGATCCTCTTCGGTCATGCGATCGAACTGGATTTCGCCATTGTCGCCGCCAGACATGTCCGACGAGGTGGTGAGCGCGGGCACGACTTCCGCTTCCGGCTCGTCGACTTCCACATGCTTCTGAAGCGAATGGATCAGGTCTTCCTTGAGATCTTCCGGGGCCTGAGTGGCGTCGGCGATCTCACGCAGGGCGACGACCGGGTTCTTGTCGTTGTCGCGATCGATAGTGATCTGCTGACCCGACGAAATCATGCGGGCGCGGTGACTTGCGACCAGAACGAGTTCGAAACGATTCTCGACCTTGTCGATGCAGTCTTCGACGGTGACGCGTGCCATGTGGCGACGTTCCCTGAGTTGAGGAGATGTCTACGGATTGTGGCGGTCGTACACCAAAGCACCCAAAGAGGCAAGGTAAGCCGGCGGGTGGGCCATCTGCTCCATGCGCGCGCCTGCCTCGGGGCGGCAAGGCCCTGATTCGCCTTCCGGCCGCTACGGAAGCCTCGTAACCGGAAATCTGGGCGTCATGCTTAGGATTTTGTTCACCGCCCGCGCCTGAAATAGCCTCGAAATAGCTAAGCTTTTATCAAGCCGATGTATTTCAACGAAAAATCGAACTACACTCGCTTGACATTCGGCGAGCGCGGGTTCGAATGTGGCCAAGCAAGCGGTAAGCGGCGGGTGAACGGAGCCTGCTTCATTCTAACAAGAAGCCTCTGCGCAATGGATCACACGACTCTCCCGCAGATTGTGCGGACAGAAACTAGCTGAATTGCGTAAAGGCCCTTCCTTACTGAACAGAAGAGATTTCAGACATGTCCCAAGAACGTATCGCATTGTTCATCGATGGTGCGAATTTGTACGCGACAGCAAAGTCGCTCGGTTTCGACATCGATTATAAGCGTTTGCTCAAGGAATTTCAGTCGAAGGGCCGCTTGATCAGGGCGTTTTACTATACCGCCCTTATCGAAGATCAGGAGTATTCCTCGATCCGCCCCCTCATCGACTGGCTCGACTACAACGGCTACGCCGTCGTCACCAAGCCGACCAAGGAATTCGTCGACTCGATGGGCCGCCGCAAGGTCAAGGGCAACATGGACATCGAACTCGCGGTCGACGCGATGGAAATGGCCGGCTCGATCGACCACATGGTCCTTTTTTCGGGCGACGGCGACTTCCGGTCGCTGGTTGAGGCCGTGCAGCGCCGTGGCGTCCGCGTGTCCGTCGTCTCGACCATCACGACACAGCCTCCGATGGTGGCGGACGAACTGCGTCGCCAGGCCGACGAATTTGTTGACCTCATTCATCTGGTCAACAAGATCGGACGCGATCCCGGCGAACGCGCCGAGCGTCTCCAGCGCTTCCAGGAACGCCGCCCGACGACCCCCGTCGCCGGCGACGAAGTCCTGGACACCTGAGCCGAGGCGCGGCGAATCGAATAGTCTGGCGGAATGTCTCCACCGATCCCGCCGACGCTCGAGCCTCACCGCGACTGCCCGCTGTGTCCACGCCTTGTGACTTTTCGTCATGAGGCGCGGGCGGCTCATCCCGATTGGCATAATGCGCCCGTCCCGTCTTTCGGGCCGGAGAGCGCGCGCCTTCTCATCGTCGGCCTCGCGCCCGGCCTCCGTGGCGCCAATTGCACGGGCCGCCCTTTCACGGGCGACTGGGCCGGAGACCTTCTCTACGAAACGCTCCTGGATATGGGCTTCGCCACGGGCGTCTATGACGAGCGGCCGGACGACGGCCTGACCCTGATCGATTGCAGGATCACCAACGCGGTGCGCTGCGTGCCGCCGCAAAACAAGCCGACGCCAGCCGAAATGGCGACCTGCCGAAGTTTCCTGTCAGCGGCGCTGGACGCCATGCCGAACCTGCGCTCGATCGTGGCGCTCGGTCGCATCGCCCATGAGAGCGTCCTGCGCGCCGCAGGTCAGCGCCTCGCCGCCTACCCGTTCGCGCATGGCGCACGGCATGACCTGCCCGGCGGCTTGCGCGTCTACGACAGCTATCATTGCTCGCGCTACAACACGAATACCGGCGTTCTCACGACAGAGATGTTTCGGACGGTCTTCGCAAGCGTTCGCGAGGAACTGAAAGACTGAAGGCTCACCCCTTGTCGCGCATCAGGCGGCTTTTCTCGCGGTTCCAGTCGCGGGCCTTCTCGGTCTCGCGCTTGTCGTGCAGTTTCTTGCCACGTCCCAGAGCAATCTCGATTTTCGCCCGCCCCTTGGCGTTGAAGTAGATCTTGAGCGGCACGATCGTCATGCCTTGCCGCTCGACGCCCTGGGCCAGCCGCACAACCTCCTTGGCCTTCACCAGCAATTTTCTCGGCCGGCGGGGCTCGTGATTGAACTGGTTGGCCTGCAGATATTCCGGGATGTTGGCGTTGTAGAGATACAGCTCGCCCTTGCGGTCGACGGACGCGTAGCTCTCCGCAATCGTCGCCTTGCCGGCCCGGAGCGCCTTCACCTCGGTGCCGGTCAGCATGATGCCCGCTTCCAGCGTATCGCCGATTTCAAAATCGTAACGCGCCCTGCGATTATCTGCGGCTATCTTGAACTCAGGTTTCGTCTTGGGCGCCAATGTGAATCTCCGGGGCGATCATCGCCGCCCGTATCAGTTGCCTATCACGCCCGCATGAATCATCGCCGCGCGAATGGCCGCCTGGGTCGCTGCGCCGACAGGCGTCAGAGGCAATCGAACCTCGGTGGATATTTTGCCCAGCAGCGAGAGTCCGAACTTGGCCCCGGACACCCCCGGCTCCTTGAAAATGGCCTCGTGTAACGGCACGAGCTTGTCCTGAACGGCCAGCGCCTCCCGATAGTTGCCGTCAAGCGTCGCCTGCTGCAATTGGGCGCAGAGCTTCGGCGCGACATTGGAGACCACAGAAATGCAGCCCTGCCCCCCGGCTGCATTGAAGGCGAGCGCGGTCATGTCCTCGCCGGAAAGCTGGATAAACCCAGGACCCATCGCCTGACGTTGCTGGGACACGCGCGCGAGATTGCCCGTCGCATCCTTCACGCCCGCGATGTTCTTCAGTTCGAACAGCCGGGTCATGGTCTCGACCGACATGTCGACGACGGAGCGCGGCGGGATATTGTAGATGAATATGGGAATTCCAACGGCGTCATTGATCGCCTTGAAATGCTGGAACATGCCCTCCTGCGTCGGCTTGTTGTAATAAGGCGTGACGACCAGCGCGGCGTCGGCGCCGGCCTTTTCGGCGTGACGGGCCAGATCGATCGCTTCGGCGGTATTGTTCGAGCCGGCCCCCGCGATCACCGGCACGCGGCCGCCCGCCTCGGCGATGCAGACTTCCACGACCCTGCGATGCTCGGCATGGCTCAGCGTCGGACTCTCTCCCGTCGTCCCGCAGGGGATCAGCGCCGTCGTGCCTTCGGCAATCTGCCAGGCGACGAGCGCGCGAAACGCCGCCTCGTCCACCGCTCCATTGCTGAAAGGCGTTACGAGCGCGGTCATCGAACCCCGGAATTGGGTGGCCTGAGGCATGATCTTGAAGTCCCCGAATGAAGGACCGCCAAACCGGCGCCGCATTTCACGGGCCTTCTGTCGGTCGGCACCACAGATAGCCTCTGAGGCCGGGCGAGAAAAGAGGCTGCGGACGCCAGATCGCAGTCAGGCGCGGGATCTTTCGTGGCGGATCGAGCCGTAACGAGATCCTCGGGTCAAGAATTCATTTACGTTTCGGTAACCGTGGCGGCGCAGGGTCCAGCCAGGACCACCGCTCCACCAACGCAGGATACTGGATGACATTGCGCACCAATGGCCTCCGCATCGCGGCCGGGATCGCAGCCGCGGGCCTCCTCGCCCTGCTGTTCGTGCCGACGCAGCGGCCGACGGCGCCGGAGACGGCCGACGCCCCGACGCAATCCACCAACGCGGCGACGTCGCCTTCCAGCCTGGCTGCAACCGAGGCGCCAGGTGTTTCAAGATCGACGGCCGCCTCCGCGACGCCCCAAGCCGGGCCCGCCGGCCAGGGTCTCGCGGCGATCGAGGGCATGGCCCATACGGCCCCTCCGGCATCCGGCGAACCGAACGCAGTCGTCGCCTATGCTCCCGACCGCCCGATATCGCCGCCCGGCGACCCGGCATTGCGGGAAGCCCCGGTCGTCAATGTCGAAGTTGAGGGCCTGCGCGAGGCCATTGCGGCTTATCGCGACGGCGATGCCTCGAAGGGCGATGCGGAAGCGGCGCGTATCAACGACCCATTGGCGCGCGCCGCCGCCGAATGGGTGGCCATACAGACGCTCGGGAAGGACGCCGGCTTTCAGCGTGTTTCGACCTTCATGAAGGATCAGCCGGATTGGCCTGCCCGCGCGGGCCTGGAGCGCAGGCTCGAGCTCATGCTCTACGCCGACAAGGCGCGACCGGCGTTGACCCGCGCGTGGTTTTCCGGCCGCGAGCCGCAGACATTGTCCGGCAAGATCGCCCTCGCTCGCGCTCGCATGGCCGCCGGCGAGGCAGCGCCCGCCAGGCAACTTGTCGCCGACGTCTGGCGCAACGAGGACATGACCAATTGGCTGGAGGGCCAGATCCTTCGCGAATTCGGCGATCTTCTCGCCAAGGACGACCATCGCGTGCGCGCCGCCCGCCTGACCTACGATCGCAAGAGCGCAGCCGCCCTTCGGGCCGCGGCACTGGTCGGCGATGAAATGACGGCCCTCGTGCGCGCACGGCTCGCCGTCGACAAGGAAGCTGCATCCGAAAAGCTCATGAAGGCCGTTCCGGCCGCCCTGCAGAAAGATCCGCTCTACCAACTTTCGAACCTCCAGCTCTTGCGCCGGGCCAACAAACTCGACGAGGCCGTCAAGGCCATGGCGGAGGCGCCTCGCGACGCAGCGGCTTTGATAGATCCAGACGAATGGTGGACGGAGCGTCGACTGCTCGCGCGCAAGTTGCTCGACGCCAATCGCCATGAGGACGCCTACAAGGTGGCTTCCCTGCATTCGGCTTCGGACGGCGAAGCTGGGATTGAAGCCGAGTTCCACGCGGGCTGGATCGCCCTTCGCTTCATCAAGGACGCCGAGCGCGCCGTTCCGCACTTCCGCAAGGCAGCCCAGATTGCGCAGACGCCGATTTCGCGCGCGCGGGCATCCTATTGGCTCGCCCGCGCCGAAGAGACGCGCGGCGACGCCGAAGCCGCCCAAAAGCTGTATCGCGCCGCCGCCGAACATCCAATCGCCTATTACGGGCAGCTCGCCGCCGCGCATCTGGGCGAACAGCCTTCCAGCCTTCGTCGGCCGGGAAAAGTCGCGCGGGGCGAGGAACGCACGACGGCGATCCGTATCGTCGAAATGCTGCTGGCGCTCGACCAGAAAGATCTGGCGCAGACGCTGGCGGTGGAGACGACGCGCGCGCTCAATGATGAGGCTCAGTTGGCGGCCCTGGCCGACGTCGTGGCGCGCAGCGGCGACGCCCGCGCGACGCTCGTCATCGGAAAGCTGGCGACGCAGCGCGGACACGTGCTGGACGAAACGGCCTTTCCAACTTTCGGCATCCCGGCCTTCGAACCCTTCGGTGGCTCCGCCGCCCTGCCGGTCGTCTATTCCATCGCCCGGCAGGAAAGCGCTTTCGCCCCGAAGGTCGTGTCCCATGCAGGCGCGAAGGGCCTGATGCAGATGATCGACTCCACCGCGCGCATGACCGCGAAACAGATGGGGGTGGACTTCGACAAGAGCCGCCTCACTGAGGACCCGGCCTTCAACGCCCAACTCGGCGCGGCGCATCTTGGCCAGTTGCTGAGCCAGTATCGAGGCTCATATATTCTCACCTTCGTGGCCTACAACGCCGGGCCGCGCCGCGTGAAGGAATGGATCGAGGCCTATGGCGATCCCCGAAATCCGGAAGTTGATCCTATCGACTGGGTTGAACGCATCCCCTTCACGGAGACGCGCAACTATGTGCAGCGTGTGATCGAAAACCTCGAAATGTACAAGCTGCGCTTCGGCGAGACGAAGGCCTTCGCGATCGAGGCCGACCTGCGCGGCGCGCGCGCAAAGCTCTGACGCTCGCAAGCGCCATGGACGACAGGCTCGTCAACACGCTAGTCTTGCGCGCATGAACATCGCCAAGACCCACGCTTTCCAATCCCGCTACTACACCGCATCTGACGGACTGAGGTTGCACTTGCGCGACTTCGGTCCGCGTGACAGCCGCGCGACGCCCGTCGTCTGCCTGCCCGGCCTGGCACGCACCGCCGCAGATTTCGATCTGCTGGCGACAGCCATCGCGGGTGGCCGCGCCGGCGCGCCACGGCGCGTCGTATCGATCGATTATCGCGGACGTGGCCTGTCGGATCGCGATCCAAACTGGAAAAACTACGACATCTTTGTCGAAAGCGCCGACATTCTGACCATGCTGGTC
>JAIEQX010000127.1 GCA_019747375.1 Beijerinckiaceae bacterium
GGGGGGTTGAGCACGCCGCCAGCGTTGTCCCGGCTCTCCAGCATCGCCTTCAGCCGTCGACTGGCGTTGCCGACCGGATTCAACTGGTAGTCGACCTGGTAGACCAGGCCTCGTTGCGCCAGCATCTTGCGCGCCAGAAGCGCATAGGCGGTGTCGGGGGAGTCGACGACGAGCGTGCGTCCGCGCAGATCGTCAAACCCTTTGATGTCAGGCTGCACGATAAAATCATTCATGCCGCTTTCGCCACCCATGACAATGATCACTCCGAGCCCGGCCGTAATCATCGAGAGAGCGTTGTCTACAGCCGCCTGCGCGATCTGGATCTGGCCGGCCGCCAGCGCATCGCGCTGAACTTTTGAACTTTCTGTCTCGTGGATCTCGACGTCGAGTCCGCGCACCAGGAAGAAGCCTTCCGCCACCGCGATCCAGAGAGGCAGCGCCTTTGCGTTGGGAAAAGTGCTGACGACGATCCTGTTCATGGCTTTCCCTCGGACTTGAGGAAAGCCTTGGAATGGGCCTCGTAAGCGGCCTTCCGGCTCAGCCTGTCCATCAGCGGGCCCTCGTCCTCTGGGCGCGGAGGAAGCGTACCAGCGCGCGCCTCCCGAAGCGTTTCATAGGTCGCGCGAACAGCCGCGGAATGCGGGCGGTGCCCGGTGATGAGCGACCTGACTCCGAGACCGGACAACATGTCGGGCTTGCTGAGGGAGCCGGGCAGGGCGCCGAGAAGGAGCGGAACACGGCAGATGTTCGCACAAGCCTCGATGTCCTCGCGAGTTTTCAGTCCCGACAGAAAAATCGCGTCAACGCCGGCGTCCTGATAAGCTAGGACTCGCTCCAGGCAGTCATCAAGTCCGGTGCTCGCAGCCGCGCCCGTACGCCCGATGATGACAAAATCCGGATCCTGGCGGGCGGCCAGCGCTGCTTTCATCTTTCCGAGCCCTTCGGCCAGCGAATGTGGCGGCGATCCCTTTTGGTCGAACCGGGCGGGCAGAGCCGTATCCTCGATCGTAAGGCCAGCCAGGCCCGCCGACTCCAGCTCTTCGACGGTGCGCATGACGCTGAGCGCGTTGCCGAACCCATGATCTGCGTCGAGGAAGAAGGGGAGGTTCGTGGCGCGTGCGATCCGGCGCGCTTGCTCGACCAGTTCACTCAACGTGACGATGACGAGGTCCGGCGCGCCCAGCACCGTCAGCGAGGCGACCGAACCTGCCATGAAGGCGAGTTCGTAGCCGATCTCTTCCGCCGCCCGGGCCGACAGGGGGTCGTAGATCGACGCCGGCACAAGGCATTGATCTCCCGCCAGCAGAGCCCGAAATCGCCGTCGTTTCGAAGCTACGTTCATGTGATGCGCTTTCGTTGACGAGATGCATTTCCGACGTCACTTCTTGCGTGGATCCACCAACGGCGGGTCGACCTTGATGTTCAGCTCAGCGGCGCGCTTCTCGTCGAAGCAGGAGTCAGACATGAAGCCCGTCGCCTTGATGCCCGCGATGGCGCAAATGTCGTCAACTTCATTGACGTCGCCCGTTACCCCGATCGCGCCTATGATCTCGCCGAATTCATCGCGAATGAGCTGGCCGCCGGCCTCGAGAAAGATCGGGCTGTCGGCCATGTCCCGCAGCGTATCCATGAACGGCGGCTTTTCACGCGCCTTCTGAAGGACCTGCCGCGACGACCGATGCATCGCCAGGGCCGCAAAGGCCTTGCCGCGGGCGATTTCAAATCTCATGAGGGAGGCGCCATCCTGCTTCAGGAAGGCTTTTACGCGGCCGCCGGCGTCGAGCACGATGGCCGCCAAAGCGTGGGCCTTCATTTCCTCGGCTTTTTCGAATGTCTTGAGAATAATGGACAATGACTGGTCCATGCTGATGCCGCGCATCGATCCTCCCACGTCAAAACTGGCCCCGAGGGCTCATTGTTGTTCAACAATGGCCCAGCCCGTAAGATGAATCAAATGGACCTTTTGGTCTGTTCAAACTATTGAATTCATCGATTGGCATCTTACTGCTGACCGGAGCCGCGCGTTGAAGATCGATTTTCTTGGGCTGGAGGCCTTCATCAGCATTGCCGATCTGGGCAATTTCCGACGCGCTGCCTCCCACCTGAACCTCTCCCAGACGGCCATCAGTCACCGCGTCCGCAAACTCGAGGATAGCCTCGGCGTTCAGCTCTTCACCCGCACGTCGCGGCAGGTTTCGCTGACCCAGGCGGGAGCCGATCTTCTGCCCCGTTCGCGCGAGCTGCTGGCGGAAGTGGAGCAGCACCTCGATCACATCCGCGAGCGTAATCGCGACCGCGAGGACCGCATCGCGCTGGCGTGCCTGCCGACCATCGCCTTCCAGGTCTTGCCGCCCGTGGTGGCTCGTTTCCAGAAGCTTCACCCACGCGCTTCGCTGCGCGTCCACGACAATTCGGCGACGGAAATCGGCGAGCTGGTGGCGTCGGGCGTGGCCGAGTTCGGGATCACGATCCTCGCCGCGAACCGTTGGGATCTGGCCGCCGAAGCCCTGCTGACGGAAGATTACCTGCTCGTTTGTCCGCGCGACCACAAGCTGGCGAGGAAGGCCAGCGTCTCGTGGGCGGATCTCGACGGTTTTCCGCTGATCAGGGTGAGCCAGCAGACGGCAAATCGGATCATCGTCGACGAGGCCCTTGGCACGCGCAGCGAGCGGCTGAAATGGACCTATGAAGTGCAGCACACGATGACGGCCTTCATGCTGGTCCGGCAGGGCGTCGGCCTGGCCATCACGCCGCGCATGGCCGTCAGCGCACTGCGCCAGATTGACCTCGCGGCCGTGCCGATGGTCAAGCCGAAGGTGACCCGCACCGTTGGCATTCTTGCCCGCCGCGATGCGCCGGGCTCGATGCTCGGCCGAGAGTTCCAGCGGCTTCTGCGCGAAGAGTTTGCCGCGCTGTCGGTCTCGTAGCGGTAAGGCGCGACCGCCTTGCCACTCTCGCGGCCCGGTTGTAACCATCCAAAACCAGACGCGACAAGGCCATGCCTGCCATCAGGATGCCGGCTTCGCGGGAACTAACGCAAGAGGGCTCCATGCGCGATCATGTTTCGATTCCCTGCATCGTCATGCGGGGGGGCACGTCGAAGGGCCCCTATTTCCGCGCCGAGGATCTCCCGGCCGACAAGGCCGAACGCGACCGTGTTCTGCTCAAGGTGATGGGGTCGCCTGACCTTCGCCAGATCGACGGACTTGGCGGAGCCGACACATTGACCAGCAAGGTCGCGATCGTATCGAAGTCGAAGCGGGAAGGGGTGGATGTCGACTACCTGTTCTGCCAGGTCGACATCGGCAAGCCGATCGTCGACACCGGGCCATCCTGCGGCAACATGCTGTCGGGGGTCGCCCCGTTCGCGCTCGAGATGGGCATTGTCCCCATCAAGGACGGCGAGACCTCGGTGGTCATCTATGACGTCAACACCGCGAGCAAGATCGAAGCCGTCATCCAGACGCCTGATGGCCGCGTCAGCTACAAGGGCGGAGCTGCGATCGACGGCGTGCCTGGCACGGCCGCGCCCGTCATCCTCAATTTCATGGACGTGGTCGGATCCAAAACCGGCAAGATGCTGCCGACCGGCAAGGTCGTGGACGTCGTGCAGGGTGTGGAGATTTCCTGCTTCGACGTCGCCATGCCGATGATGCTGATGCGCGCTCGCGACCTCGGGATGACCGGCATCGAAGGTCGCGCCGAGATCGACAACAACAAGGAATTGCTCGCGCGCATCGAGAGCATCCGCCTCGAAGCCGGCCGCATGATGGGCTTCGGCGATGTCTCGAACAGCGTCATCCCGAAAGTGGGTCTGCTGTCCGAACCGCGCGGAAACGGCGCGATCACATCGCGTTACCTGACGCCTCACAAGCTGCATGCAGCCCATGCGGTGACGGGAGCGGTCTGCGTCGCTACAGCCTGTATGGTGGAGGGGTCAGTCGCCTATGGCCTGGCGCGCCGTCCTGAAGGCAATCCCCGCACGATCTGGATCGAGCATCCGTCAGGGGAGGTCGATGTGCGTCTTGAGACGTCTGGCTCGGGAGCCGATCTGCAGGTCGTTCGCGCCGGCCTCCTGCGCACCTGTCGCCCCATCATGAAGGGCGAGGTCTTCGTGCCGGAACCTGAACCCGCCTGAGTAAAACAATCAGCGATTGATCAGGTGAAGCGGGGCGCACCCACCAGGGCGCGCCCCGTTTCATTACTTGATCGGCTTCCCGCGCACGTCTTCGGCGCGCGTGATCTTGATCAGCACGCCGATGCCTGTGTCGGCGCCGACATGCGTCGACTCGCGGGGCGGCAGCCGGGCGAAAATCGCGTCGTGGATCGGACCCGCTTCATGCAGTTCCGCCACGCCGTAGATGCGCAATATGCCGGATTCCAGTCTCTTGTCGCGTTGCGCCGCCATGTTGCTGTAGACCACCACGACGCGGGGATCCTTCTGCACATTGGCGAGCGCCGTTTTCTTTGAGCGCTCCCAATAGGCAAGATGATCGTCGTCGAAGATCATCATGCTTCCCTTGGGGCTGATGTTGGGTCCGTTCTCACCTTCGGTGCCAACCAGGCATGGATAGCCGTCGTCCCACGCATCCTGGATGAGATTTCGGATCGTTTCGCTGAACGCCATCTTTTCGGTCCCCAAGGATTGCCTGCCGTCAGTCGATGCGCAGTTCCAGCGCCTCGACCAGCTTCTTCCAATGCGCATATTCCTTGGTCATGAAAGCTTCCGCCACCGGCACTCCGCCATTCATCGTGTCGAAGCCGAGCGCCTTCAGCTTTTCGACGATGGCAGGCTCCTTCGATATGTCGTCGATGTGCTTGTTATACTCCGCGACCTTGTCCTTCGAGGTGCCGGGAGGCGCAAAAAAGCCGACCCACGACAGGGATGTGAAGCCCGGATAGCCGACCTCGCCAAAGGTGGGCACGTCCTTGATGACGGGATTGCGGGCTTCGGTTGCGACCGCCAAACCCCTCAGTTTGCCGCCGGCCACCTGTGCGGCGAAGCCTGAGAGGGACGAGATCACCATCGGAACATGGCCGCCCAGAACCGCATTGGTGGCGTCAGGTCCGCCCCGGAATGGAATGTGCTTGGCGTTCGCCTTGGCGAGAAACTTGAAGAAATATTCACCCGCGATATGCGAGCCGGTCCCGATGCCGGCCGTCGCAAAGTGGATTTCCTTGCCCTTGTTCTGGGTCACGAAGTCGGACAGCGTTTTGGCCTTGTCGTCGACATTGATCGCAAACACCTCCGGCGTCGTAGCCACGATCGAGATCGGCATCAGCGAGGGCGCGGAGAAGCCCTTGTTCTTGTAAAGCGTCTCGTTGATGGGAAGGGCGGCGGTCGTCACCAGCAGGGTGTTGCCGTCAGGCTGAGCCTGCACGACGGTCTTCGTGGCGATGTTCGCGCCGGCCCCCGGGCGATTTTCGACCACGACATTTCGCCCTAGCTTTTCCCCGAGCCGCGCCCCGACGATGCGGGCGATCGAGTCCGCGGAGCCGCCGGCGGCGAAACCGACCAGAAGGGTGAGTTGGCCCGCGCCTGCCTGCGCCGAGGCCGACTGCGTCGACAGAGCGGTCGCCGAGAATAGGCAAAGCGCCGAGATCAGGGCGCTCGCCCCGGTTCGCTGCAGAATTCCGCCGGTCATGATTTCCTCCATGTCGTCTTCTGAGCGCTTGTTGCGCTTCGGGCGCAATCAAGGCCGGACAGGGCGTGGGAGTCAATCAGGGCGCATTCGCGGGTGTCAGAAATCGGCTACGGCGTCCACGACTTCGGCGTTCCAGAGCAAGTCCGGTTTGGCGAGTGGACCGGCGCGCGCCAATAGCACGGAAAAGCCACCCGTCTGCCCGGCCGGCAACGCCATGAACACGCTGGCGCTTTCTGAGCCGACCTCGTTGCAGGCCTCAGGTTGCGGGCAGGCCCGGAATGTCACCTTGAGAGTGACGGTCCCAAGCCGGCGGTCCGTTCCATTCGCGATGCGCCCCGTTAACTGATGTCCGTAGCGATCGGTTGTCAGGCGGACATCGCTCAATGTGAGCCCAGAAGCCGGAATGGTCTTGCGCGGTCCATGCCCGCCGTCATCGGTCACGAACAGCACGAGCGCCGCTATGATGGATAATAGCGCACATGCCGCGATCAGAAAGGCGTTACGGGGCGAAGACGTGCGGAAAACAAACGCCGTGGTCAGCAGAAAGACGGCCGCGGCCAGAAACCAACCCATGAAAACTCCGTCGAGTCGCGGGGCTTTTGACCCCTCGTCTCTCTTTGTTCTCTTATCTGGGCGACGGAGGCAATGCCATTGTGGGGCGAATGCCTCCTTTCATCGCCTGGCCGTCAGAAGCGGTAGCTTACGCCGGCCCGCACGGCCTGCTGCGTCTCGCGATGGCGGTTGTTGAATGCGCCGCCGAAAATCGCCGGCGCATCCGTGCGGCGGCCGAAGTCGGTGTAACGGTATTCGACCCGCGCGGACCAATTGTTCGTGAAGGCATATTCAGCGCCTGCGCCCAGCGTCCAGCCGGTCCGTAGATCGGAGTCGCTTTCCGACGCAAAGCCAGGAGGAGGCGTCAGATTGTAGGTGTGCTTGATATCCGCGAAGGCGACGCCGCCAGTGACATAAAGGAGGAGTCGATCGAACGCATAGCCGGCGCGTGCGCGCACCGAACCTTGCCAGCGTATGCTGGAGCCGAATGAGTCCGGCGCGCTCGCCGGGTAAATCGTGGTGTGGCGGAGATTGGTCAGTTCGAAATCGGCTTCCATGCCGAACACGAAAGCGCTGGCCTGCCAATTATAGCCCGCATGAACGCCGCCCAGGACGCCGGTGGAACGCCCGGTCGCCGTGTCCACGCCGCATGGAATGACGCAATCCTCGACCAGGCGATCACGCTGCCAGCCGACGCCGAGTTGCGCGCCCGCGTAAAATCCCGTCCACGTGAAGACAGGAGCGATCTGACGTAAGGGCGCGTTGCGCGAGGGGAGATCTGCCGCGCTGGCGAGGCCGGCGGAAAGAAGGAGTGCGGCCGAAGCCGTCGCTAGTGCTTTCTGGGTCGTTGCCATCGGGTTGGATCTCGCGTGAATCGGACAGAAGCGCGAGCCTAACATGAAGTGGCGCTTCGAAACGCCGCGCATTTGCAACATGATTTATCAATTCTGTACACGATCTCAGACGCTTCCAATCTTTGTAGCGGCTGACTGCGACGATCCTTGACACCCCGCCGCGAGATGGTGACGATGTCTCTCGACATCCGTCGAGGCCCCTCCCGCAGGGGCCTTCGTCATTCTGAGGCCCCGAGTCTCGGACATGTATTCGGAGATCAGCGCCCATGACTCGGTCGAACAAGACGACCCACATTCGGCTCACCTCACACCCCGAGCCCGGGGTCGCCGCGCGAAGGTTTCCACTAAACTGGGATGCTGAGAGCCCAGCCGAGCGCGGACCCGTCATCGGGACTGTCACGCGGCCAGGCGATCGAAACGTCATCGGCGCGCATGGCGGCGCTTACGGTCTTTACCGCGCTCTTGCCGTGTCGGCAGGCGCTCTCAATCCCAAGATCAGACCAGATCTGACGAATACAGCCCCGGCCGTGCGGATCGGGCCGTTCCCGCAATGGTCGCAGGCCGGCCGCATCGTATCGCTCGACCCATGGGGGCATGTCCCCCAGGAGGTATTCGCCCGCGAGATCGCCGAAGGGCTCGACATTCGCCCAAGCATCGCCGTCACTCGGGCGCGGCTGAATCTGCCGGAGATCCATGCGGCGATGTCGGCCGGGAGGCTGACCCCAGACGGAGACGTGCTGAAACTCAACGGCGACGTGGCCGTGACCAAAATCGCGATTGATCCAGTGTGGCATCTGCCGGGAGTAGCCGAACGCTTCAACGTCGATGAGACCGACTTGCGCCGGACATTGTTCGAAGAGACTGGCGGCATGTATCCGGAACTCGTCACCCGGCCCGATATCTCTGTGTTCATGCCGCCAATCGGCGGCGCAACGGCCTATGTCGTCGGGGACATGGACGCCCTGTCGGATCCGCGCCGCAAGCTGACCTGCCGGGTTCATGACGAATGCAACGGATCTGACGTTTTCGGCTCCGATATCTGCACATGCCGGCCTTACCTTATCCACGGCATCGAAGAGTCGGTTCGCGAGGCTCAGAAGGGCGGCGCGGGTCTGATCGTCTATTACCGCAAGGAGGGGAGGGCCCTGGGGGAGGTCACCAAATTCCTCGTCTACAATGCCCGAAAGCGTCAGGAAGGCGGCGACACAGCCGCCACCTATTTCGAGCGCACGGAATGTGTCGCCGGCGTGCAGGACGCACGTTTCCAGCAGCTTATGCCTGATGTCATCCACTGGCTCGGCGTGACGCGCATTGATCGCTTCGTGTCGATGAGCAACATGAAATATGACGCGCTCGTGGGCTCCGGCATCGAGATCGTCGAACGGGTGGCGCTGCCCGATGAGCTCATTCCGCCGGACGCCTCAGTAGAGATGGAGGCGAAAAAGGCCGCCGGATACTTTGCCCCCCAGAGTATTCCTACAGAAGAAGATCTCGCCCGCACCAGCGGCCGCGATCTCGACAAGTTCTGACCATGGCGTCAGAGTCCGAAAGCAACGCTCGGCACTTGCTGAAGGCGTCGACCGTTCGAGCCCGTGCCCAAATCATGCTCGATATGGCGCGCGAGGGCGTGCTGCCAAATTGGACGCTGGACGCAGCGCGGCTGCCCGCGCTTGTCGACTACGTCATTGACACCACGCGCAAGGCCTATCCAACGCTGGACGTCCCCTTTCACGCACGCTGGCGCCATTTCGTCGTCGATGGCGTGGATCGCGCCGCAAGGTTCAAACCGCTGGCAGGCGAGGTAATCGACGCCGGGACGGCGAGGGCCGCTTTCGATCTGGCCATCGTGAGCGTTCTGCTCGATGCCGGCTCAGGCGCGGTCTGGCGATATGAGACGCGCGAGGGTCCCGTTCTTCGTCGCTCGGAGGGGCTCGCGGTTGCGAGCCTGGACATGTTCGAGGCTGGCTATTTCTCGGCTGCGGCGCGGGATCCCATGCGGGCGGACGCCAGAACGTTAATTGAATTGGCGGTCAACGATCTTGAGGACGGTTTCCACGTCAGCGACAGCAATCCATTGCCCGGCCTGGAAGGCCGCGCAGCTTTGCTGAACGCGTTGGGCAAGGCTGCCCTGGCGCGCCCCGGCATCTTCGGTCGCCACGACACTCCAAGACCCGGCGGCCTGTTCGATGAACTCGCACGCCGAGCCGCCGGCAAGGCGCTTGCAGCCCCGGTGATCCTCGAGACGTTGCTCGAACACCTTGGAAGCATCTGGCCCTCGCGGCTCACACTCGACGGCGTGGCGCTGGGCGATTGCTGGCGGCACTCTTCGCTGGAGGGCGAAGCGGTCGCTCCCGGGCTGATGCCATTTCATAAACTCTCGCAATGGCTGGCCTATTCGTTGATCGAACCTATGCAGTGGGCGGGTTTTGTCATTACCGATATCGACGGACTGACGGGGCTGCCCGAATATCGCAACGGCGGACTTTTTGTCGACATGGGGGTGTTGACGCCGCGCGATCCGACCAGCCTCGCGAAAAGTTATGAAGCCGGCGACGAGTTCATCGTCGAATGGCGGGCGCTCACGGTCGCTCTGTTGGATGAGACCGGCAAGCTGGTGCGTCAACGACTCAATATGGATGAAAAGTCGCTGCCCTTGGCAAAGATCCTCGAAGGTGGGACCTGGGCCGCGGGTCGACGAATTGCGCGAGAACGCAGGGCCGAGGGGACCCCGCCGGTGACGATCGTCAGCGACGGCACTGTCTTCTGAGCATTTTGATTTCATGGCAATCACGGGGCATGACGCATGAAAGATCTTCAACAGAACAGCCTCGTCCAGGTGGACCATCCGCTGGTGCAGCATAAGCTCACCTTGATGCGCGACATTCACTGTTCGACCCGGAAGTTCCGTGAACTCATGAATGAAATCGGCATGTTGCTGTGTTACGAAGTGACCCGCGATCTGCCGCTGGAAATGATCGAAATCGAAACGCCCCTGACAGCAATGCGGGCGCCGGTCATCGCGGGCAAAAAGCTCGTTTTCGCACCGATTTTGCGCGCAGGCGTCGGATTTCTCGAAGGCATGCTGACCCTGGTGCCCGCCGCGCGCGTGGCGCATATCGGGCTGTATCGCGACCCCGCGACGCTCGGCGCCGTCGAGTATTATTTCAAGGCTCCGCACGATCTCGCCGACCGCCTGGTCATCGTTATGGATCCCATGCTGGCGACCGGAAATTCCGCCGTGGCGGCGCTCGACCGGCTTAAGGAATGTGGCGCCGTCGACATTCGCTTCGCCTGCCTGCTGGCGGCGCCGGAAGGGCTATCGAAGCTGCATGGCCACCACCCCGATGTGAAAATATGGACTTGTTCGGTGGAAGAGAGACTGAATGACCATGGCTATATCGTGCCGGGTCTCGGTGATGCGGGCGATCGGATGTTCGGCACCAAATGATCCATGAAGCGACGACCCTGACGATCTCGATCGAGCGCCCGTGGCGCGAGGTCTACGAGGCGATCTGGCGACCGCTTGATTTTCCGAAATGGGCGTCGGGGCTAAGTGCGGCCGGCCTTCAGCCGGAAGGGGAGCTCTGGCGCGCAAGAGGGCCGGAAGGATCAGTTCTCATTCAATTTACAACCCATAATGCATTCGGGGTCATGGATCATGCGGTCGACCTTGGCGGCGGCGCCATCGTGCGCGTGCCGATGCGCGTCATCCCGAATGGCGACGGCGCGGAGGTGCTTCTCACGCTCTATCGGCAGCCGGGCATGGATGACGAAAGGTTCGCTGCTGACGCTGACTGGGTCCGTCGCGACCTGCGGGCCCTGAAGGCCTTGTTGACCGCCGCCTGATGGCGCCGGGACGGTTCGATCAGGAGATTGGCGGCCACCCGATTGGATTGGCCTCTTGCACCAGCTTGCACAGGCCCAGAATCCTCGGGTCAGAAAAGCGTGGTCCGACGATCTGCAGTCCTACCGGCAGATTGTTCGCCGTTTTACCGGCAGGCGCCGACCCTGCCGGAAAGCCGACGAGCGTCACGAGGAACGCCGGCGCGATCCAGTCGATGTAGTTCTCGAGCTTTCGCCCGTTGATTTCGGTCGGGAAGTTCTGGTCGAGCTTGTAGGGCGGCACCGGCGCAGCGGGCGTGATCAGGAAATCATAGGTGCTGAACAATTCGCGGAAACGCATCCACACGCGCTCACGCGCGTTTTCCGCCGCCGCCGTATCCCGAACCGTCAGCGCCAGGCCCGCCTTGACGTTGCCGGCAAGGTTAGGCCCGAATTTCTCGAGCATCTCGATGCGTTCCAGCTGCTGCCCGACCATCCACTCGCCACGCAGCGTCTTGTAGGTGTCGAAACCGTCTGAGCAATCGAAGGCGATGTGCTCGACGCTGGCGCCTCGAGCGGCCAAGCCGAGCGCAGCTTTTCGACAAATGTCATCGACTTCCTGTTCGACGCCAAAACCGGCGATATCCGACACATAGGCGATGCGAAGACCCTTTGCGTCGTTTGTAGCGTTCACCGCCGCCAGGGCGCTGTCCCAAGTCGGCGCGACCGAGATCGGCCAGAGCGGATCAAGGCCGGTCATGGCGTCGAGCATGAGCGCAGCGTCTTCCGCCGAGCGTGCGAGCGGGCCGTGCACCTGACCGGGGTCCCAGGGCAACCGCATCGGCCTGTTGGGGATCAGGCCGGCGGTCGTGCGTAGACCGACGATGCCACAGAACGACGCCGGAATGCGGATCGAGCAGCCGAAGTCCGTTCCATGCGCCAGGGCAGACATCCCGGTGGCCGCCGAAACTGCCGAGCCGCCCGACGAACCCGCCGGGCTCCGGGTCGGATCCCACGGATTGCGTGTGACGCCGAAAACTTCGTTGATGGTGTTGGCGCCGGCGGCGAACTCCGGTGTGTTGGTTTTGCCAAGCACTATGGCGCCTGCGCGGCGGAGACGGGCCACGGGCTCGGCGTCCTCTTGCGGTATGAAGTCGGCATAGAGCGGCGAGCCGAAAGTCGTCCGCATGCCCTTGGTCAGGGTTACGTCCTTGATGACGACCGGCAGGCCATGCAGTGCGCCGAGCTTTTCGCCGCGCATCACGGCTTCCCCCGCGGCCTCCGCCTGCGTTCGAGCCTCGTCCGCCGCAAGCGTTACGATGGCGTTCAGTTGCGGATTGATCCGCGCGATCGCCTCCAGATGCGCATCGAGGATTTCGAGTGGAGTCACCTGCTTTTCGCGGATGAGCCTAGCCTGCTCTACGGCCGATTTGCGGTTGAGTTCCGACGCCATGCCTATTTACCCGACCAATGGACGAAACTCTTCTCGATCATCAGGAAGAAGATGTTGAGTCCGTAGCCGAGCGCGCCCGCGGCGAAGATCGAGGCGTACATGTCCGGCATTTCGAACATCTGCTGGGCCTCGAAGACGCGGTGGCCGATGCCATTCACCGATCCGATGAACATCTCGGCCACGACCACGATGACGAGCGCCAGCGAAATTCCGTTTCGCAGGCCTACGAAGGTCTGCGGAAGGCTTTCCATCAGCACGACATCCGTCATCACCCGCCAGCGGGACGCTCCCATGACCTGCGCGGCGAGAATGCGCGTCTTGCGCGCGTTCATGACCCCATAGGCGACATTGAACAGGATCACGAGCGCCGCTCCGAAAGCCGCGACATAGATCTTGGTGCGGTCGCCGACGCCGAAGATGACAAGGAAAAGCGGGAACATGGCCGAGGCCGGAGTCGAACGGAAAAAATCGATCACGAACTCGACCGAGCGATACAGACGTTCGTTCGCGCCAAGCACGATGCCAAGCGGTATGGCGATGACGGCTGCGATGACGATGGCGGCCAGAGTGCGCCAAACAGTGAAGAAGAAATCATTGTAGAGCTTGCCGCCCGACATGCCCTTCCAGAGTGCGGCGGCTGCCTCGTGCGGGGCCGGGAGGAGAACCGGATCGACGATCTTCGACCAGTAACCCACATACCAGAAGGCCACGAGGCCCAGGACGCCGATCAACGGCAGAAAGCGGTCGCTCGGCCTGTTCATGACGCGCGCACCTCACGCTGGAAAATTTCGAGGCAGTCGCTCTTCAGCGAGACGAAATCGGGGTCCGCAAGGGTCGCATCATTGCGCGGCCGGGCGATTTCGACCTTGGGATAAGCGGCGATCCGGCCAGGCCGGCGAGACAGAAGCAACACGTAATCAGCGAGATAGACGGCTTCCTCAAGGTCGTGCGAGACCAGCACCATGGTCGTGCCGGTCTCCTCGAAGATGC